>JACVRM010000052.1 GCA_014534415.1 Thermoleophilia bacterium
AGCGAAGGAGCGCGGCAGCTCGCGGAACAGGAACGTAGCGACGAGCTGGCCGCCGGCGCGGCTCACTCGGCGACGAGCTCGTCCGGGTCGGTAAACGCCTCGATGGCGTCCTTTGCCGCCTCGAGCGAAGACTCGGGGACGAGCACCTTCTGCGGCGCATCCTCGTTTTCGCGCGGGTGGTGCTCGACGGCAGCCTCGAGAACCGACTCGATGCCGGCGCGCGACAGGATCGCCTGGACCTCTTCGGCCTCGCCGATGTCCTCCGCCACGGCCAGCTGCACCATCTCCGTCATCCCGGCGCCTCCTCGACTCGCGGCACGGCCTCGAGCTCGGGAGCCGTGTCGCCCTCGCGCTCCAGTGCGCCTCCCTTGTGGAGGCGCGGCCTGCCCCGCTCTCCGAACGGGACGTCGATGATATCGAAGTCCCTCGGCACGACCGTGTCCGGGAAGACGATGCGAGCCTCGCGCGCGACCTGACCGCCCGTGTACCGGCTGGAAAGATGCGTCAGCGCCAGCAGCCCGACGTCCGCGGCGCGCGCGAGCTCAGCCGCGTCCAGCGCGGTCGAGTGTTCGGTTTCTCGCGCGCGCTCCTCCTCGTCCTGGCAGAACGTGGCCTCGTGCACCAGCACGTCTGCGCCCCGTGCCATCTCCAGAACGCTCGGGGCGGGCGCCGAGTCGCCGGCGAGGACGACCTTGCGACCGGCGCGTGGAGGCCCGAGCACCTGGTCGGGCCTCACCATGCGGCCACCAACGTCCACCACCTCGCCGCGCTGGAGTACGCCGCGCTCACGCCCGGCCGGTACGCCGAGCGCGTCTGCGGCCTCGGGGTCGAAGCGGCCGGGCCGGGGCGCTTCGACGAGCGCGTAGCCGACGGCCGACACGCCGTGCTGCACGGCGAAGACGACCAGGTCGTAATCGCCGCGGCCGAGCACCGTGCCGGACCGCACCTCGCGCAACTCGTAGTCGTACGTGAGCTTGCCGAAGACGCGTCGCAACGCCGTGAACAGGTCGTGCAGGCCGGGTGGCCCGTAGACGATCAGCGGCACGTCCCGTCCGCGCAGCGCAAAGGTCTTCATCATGCCCGGTAGCCCGAGGTAGTGGTCGGCGTGATAGTGCGTCAGGAAGACTTCGCGGAGATCGACCAGTCCGATCGAAGAGCGCAGCAACTGGCGCTGCGTTCCCTCCCCGCAGTCGAAGAGCAGCCGCTCACCGCCGCGACGGACGAGGACCGCCGTGGGGCCGCGCTGCGCCGTCGGCATCGAGCCGGCCGTGCCCAGGAAGACCAGGTCCAGATCCACGGTTGCAGTCTAGAAACGGTGCCCGCGCCGTTCGGCTACGGCACCAGCAGCGTCTCGCCCGGCTCGAGCGTGTCGCCGGCGGCGCCGTTGCGCTCACGGATCCGCCAGACGCCCTCGCGCGTGTCACCGCCGTAGCGCGTCGCCGCGATCGCCCACAGCGTGTCCCCGGGCCTGACGACGTACCGCTCCGCCGGCGCCCCTCCGTCCGAGGGACGCGCGAAGCCGCCGACGGCCGCTGCGGCCAAACTCGATGCGAGCATGAGCTTGACGAACATGCGTTCGCCATACTAAGGCGAACATGTGTTCGTGTCAAGCGAGCGGCACGATACGAGGCACGCCGCGGTCGACGACCGCCATCGTTCGCGACGGCGCGCGCCGCCGTTCGGTCGGACTCCCCGGGTTGAGGAGCCAGCAGCCGTCGCGCCGCTCGAGCTCCGCCATGTGCGTGTGCCCGTAGACGACCACGTCGCAGCCGGGGAACCAGCCGAGGAGCCGCTCGGTGCGCGCCGCGCGCGGGCCGGCATCGTGCACCATCCCGATGCGTAGCCCCGCCACCTCGACCAGACGCCGCGCGGGAAGCCGCGTCTTGAGCGCCGCGTCGTCCATGTTGCCGTGCACGCCCGCGATCGGCGCAAGCTCCTCGAGCTCGACGAGCACGCCCTCCGCCACGAAGTCGCCGGCGTGCAGGATCAGCTCGGCGCCGCCCAGCACCCGCAGGCACTCGTCGGACAGACGCCGCGAACCGCGCGGCAGGTGGGTGTCCGAGATGACGGCGACGGCGGCCAGCTACCGCGCGCGCTTCTTGCGCGGCTTGCGCGTCTTCGGCTTGCTCGTCCGGTCGATCTTCCCGACTCGGAACGCCTGGCTCATCAAGACTGTCGCGCGCGCGCGATTCATCTCGGCGGTCAGGCGGATTCCGTAGACGTAGTAGCCGGGTGCAACCCGGCGCAGAGGGAAGCTGACCGAGCGACCCCAGGGCGCCTTGACGCGGCCGCTGACCCTCAGCGTCGGGCGTAGCGCGCCGCCGCGCGCGAGCGAGCGGCCGACGACCTTCGCCCACTGCGGTGCGGCCGCCGGCGCACGCGGAATCCGAAAGAGGCCCGCGGTGAAGAGCGCGTTCTCCTTCGCGCCTACTGCAAATCCCCAGCGCCGCTGGGTCGCCGGGAGCACGCGGCGCGCGTCGCCGAAGCGGACGGACGCGCCGACGAGACCCGCCGCGTGTCGCCACGCGAACGGTCCGCCCGGGCAGTTTGCGCCCGTCTGGGCGATCGCCGCCTTGACGGAGTCGTACGACGGCCGGCGCGTCCCGTCTGCTCGCATCAAGCCGGCCTGCCAGCGGGCGAGGTCGGGTTCGTCCTGCAGCCCGAAGAAGAGCAGCGACTTCACGCTCGCGTCGCACGCCGCGAGCCGGATCGCCTCGGCGTAGATCTCGGCCTGGTGGCCCTCGTCCGTGGGCGTCACGTTCTCCTGGCCGTGGTACGCGCTCTGCGCACTTGGCACGATGCCGACCTGCCAGCCCACTTCGGCGAGGCGCAGCTTGAGGCTCGTCAGGACGACGGACTGCCCAGCCTCCTCGAAGGTCGGCTGCGCCGTGCCGTTGAAGGCGTCCCAGACGGCCTGCTTGATGCGGTCGAGGTTGTTCAGGCCGGCGCGCGGCCACGGGTAACCGATTGCCAGCGGGTGGGTGTCCCGGTCCGGGTACGCGTGGAAGGCGAGCTCGTCCATCAGCGGGGTCGTTCGGCCGCTCGCGCGGTAGGCGGCGCCGATGTCGCGCAGGCACCGGACGGGCGAGGTGGAGGGGTTGTCAGGCGAGAGCGGATCGTCGTTGCCGCGCGGCGAGAGCCCGACGCCGATCACGCGGATGCCGGCGTCGACGCTCTTGAGCGCGTCGTAGGCGGCCGCGAGCGTGGCCGCATAGGCCGTGCACGCAAGCGGGTTTCGGTTGGCGTCGAACTGCGGGCGCCAGAAGCGCGGCTGGTTCGGCTCGTTGCCGACGATGAAGTCCTGCACCTCCGGATACGACCGCGCCAGCGTCTGGAGGAACGCGGTGAACTGGCCGGTGCTCGCCAGCGTGCTGGTCAGCGCGGTCGGGCGTGCCGGGTAGACGGCGAAGACGACGCGCACGCCGCGGGCGGTCGCATTCGCGACGTAGCGGTCCAGCTGTGGCTTGTCGCGGACCGTCGCCGGCGCGTCCGGGTCCCACGGCACCGAGACCCGGTTCTCGCGCATGCCGAGCTCGGCGAGCGTATCGAGGAAGGCGACGCCGCCGTCGGCCGCGTCCTTGCCGAGGTCGTCGGTGACGCCAATACTCAAACCGCCCGCTGCGGCGATTGCTGGGAACGCGAGCGCGGCGAGCGCGATCGCGACTGCGAGCTGAAGACGCTTGATCACGGCTAGCAAATCGGCCCTTCGGACGGTGGCCTTTAGCAGCATCGCACCTCCGGCGCCCGCCGTCGATGGGCCGGACGTCCTATTCCTACGGCTGGGGGGACCTATGCTCGAGGACCGCGTCGAGCAGGCGGTCGGCGCCGAAGCGGACGGGATCGTCGGCCGGGAGGCCGGTCTCCGATGCCGCGGCGGCGATCGAGGCGCGCGCGTCGCGGTCGCCGAGGCCGCGCGTGTTCAGTGCAACTGCGACGACGCGAGCCGGCCGCGCCGGCAGCGAGATCCGCTCGTGCAGCTCGACGAGCTCCGCGAGCGAAGGCAGCGGGTGGCCGGGATAGCCCTCGACTTCCGTCGAGCCCGCCCGGTGGCAGAGCACGAAAGCATGCGGCGCCGATCCGTGCATCAGGCCCAGCGTGACGCCCGAATACGCCGGGTGGCTGAGCGAGCCCTGGCCCTCCACCCACTGCAGCCGGCCACCTCGCGCGGCACCCTGGACGACGAGCCGCTCGGCCGCGCCCGCGATGAAGTCTGCGACAACTGCGTCGACGGCGATCCCCCACCCCGCGATCGCGATGCCGGTCTGGCCGGTCGGCACGAAGACCGATGCGAGTCCGCGACCCCGCGCTGCGCGGTCAAGCTCGAGGGACACCGTCATCTTCCCGATCGCGCAGTCGGAGCCCACGGTCAGCACGATGTGCGCTGCGACCTCGAGGTTCTCGCCCGTGGGCACGCTGAGATCGGGAGGCGGTTTGCGCAGGTCGCGCAGCGCGACGCCGTGGCGCGTAGCCAGTGCGACGAGCTCCTCGTCTTCCGTCAGGAACTCGTGGAGGCCGTTCTCGACGTCGAGCCCGCCCGTAATGCAGATGCGGAGCAGCTCCCGCCACGCAGGTGGGAATCGGCCGCCTTGCGTGGCGACGCCGACGAGCGCGGTGGTCGGTGCGTAGCGCAGCCCCTCGTCGACGGTCGCGACGATCGGGATGTCTCGGTACGTCTCGCCGGCGCGGGTCGAGTCGACGATCGCCACGACGGGATCGGTTCCGTACTTGACGACTCCGCGCGCCGTCTTGCCGTAGTGAGGGTCGCCGCTCTTTTCCTCGGCGAGGATCAGGTAGCGCTTGGCCTGCATGCGCGACAGAGTAGGTCGCGTTTCCGCGCGGCGTTTCCGGGTCAAGACCTCTGCATGACGCAGTACGAGCAGGACAATGATCTGGGCGGCCAAGCGGGCGGCGAGGTCGACGAGGAGACGCTGGAGCAGGCGTGGCAGACAGGCGCGGAGCAGCGCTCGACGGCGGACGCCGGCGACCCCGAGGCAGGCGAGCGCGAGGCGGCCGGCCAGGACGTTTCCAGCCCGGACTAGTCGAGCGCGACCCTCGGGGCGGGATGGACGCCGAGGCCGGGCGACGCGGGCGGCAGCTGCACGCCGTCGACGAGCTGCACCCCGGGCCACGGATCGTGCGCCAGCAGGAGGTTGCCGTCGAGGTCGACGTGGTCGCACAGGCTTGCCACCTGGCAGCCTGCGGAGATCCCGAGCCCCGACTCGAGCATGCACCCGAGCATCACGCCGAGGCCGAGCGCGCGCGCCGCGTGCGCCATGCGGACCGCCTCCCGCATGCCGCCCGACTTCGCAAGCTTGATCGTGACGCCGTGGGCGCGTTCGGCGCAGGCAGCGAGGTCGGCGAGCGTATGGCAGTCCTCGTCCACGTAGATCGGCAACGGCGAGCGTCGCCTCAGCTCCGGCCCGTCGGGATCGCCGGCGCGCAGCGGCTGCTCGCAGTACTGCACTCCCAGCTCGGCGAGCTGCGGCAGCGCCTCCAGCGCCTCCTCGAGCGACCACCACTCGTTGACGTCCACCTGAAGCGGAAGCTTGCTCGCCGAGCGCACGGCGCGGACGCGCTCGACGTCGAGGCCGTCCCCCCCGCCCAGCTTCAGCTTGAGCCGGCGGAAGCGGCCCTGCGCCGCGGCGGCCTTGCCGGCCATGGCGTCCGGGTCAGCGAGCCCGATCGTCCACGACGTCGGCGGGCCCGCCCGGCGGAGCCCGAGCAGTCGCCAGACGGGCAGGCCGAGAAGCTTGCCGCACAGGTCGTGCAGTGCGGCGTCGATCGCCGCCTTGGCCGCCTGCTCGCCGGGGCGCTTTGCCAGCCGCTCGCCGAGATCCTCGAGCGAGAACGGGTCGTCACCGAGCTCTGTCCGCTCGACGAAGGCGAGCGCGGAAGCCGCCGACTCGTCGTAGCGCTCGATCGGAGCCGCCTCGCCGTTGCCGCGCTCCCCTGCGTGGTCGATCTCCACGTGGACGACCTCCGTCGTGTCCGTGGAGCCGCGCGCGATGGTGAAGCGCTCCGCGAGCTCGAGCGTGACGACGCGGGCGCGGATGTCCATGGTCCGCGAACCTAGCGCAGCGTCACTCGTGTGCTTCGCCCTCGCTCGACCTGCGCGCGTCCAGTTGCTGGTCGATTACTCGTTCGAGTGTCCCCCAAGCGAGTGTTGTCGGAACGTGCGGCGCGCCGATACACGCCGCGATGGCGCAGCGCAGGCAGTATGTCTTCCGCGCACGGTCTCCTCGTGCGGGCATGTTCCTCGCGGTTCTCGTCATGGCCGGGCTGACCGCGGCGCTTGCGTCACCGGCGTCCGCCGGCATCAGCCGGGGTTGGGAGCACGTCTGCGGGGAGCAGACTTTCAGCGTCCTCAGTTTCCTCGAGATGAGTTCGGCGGCGCGCGGAGAGCAACTCCGCGAGCCGGAGCTCGAGCAAGCGGCCAAGGAAGCGCCGCGACGCGGGAAGCCAGACCGGACCGCGCGAGCCGTTCCGACATACGTCCACGTCGTTACGCCCGACGGCGTGGTCGGGAGCGTCTCGGCCCGCTCGATTCGGGAGCAGCTGACCGTGCTCGATCTGACGTTCGGCGGCTTCTACGGCGGTTTCCCGACCGGCTTCGACTTCGCGCTCGCCGGGATCACACGCACCGTCAACGCTGCCTGGTTCAACGCCGCGATCGGGACCGCTGCCGAGCACGACATGAAACGAACGCTGCGCCGCGGCGGCGACGAGTCGCTCAACCTCTACGTAACGAGCGGGGCCGGGTATCTGGGCTGGGCGTACTTCCCGTCGATCCTCGACACGAGCCAGGCATACCTCGACGGCGTCGTCGTCAACTGGAAGACGCTGCCCGGCGCCTCGGACGCCTACGCAGGCAGGTATGACCTCGGCTACACATCGACGCACGAGGTCGGCCACTGGCTGAACCTGTTCCATACGTTCGAAGGCGCGTGCGGGCCGATCGGCGATCGCATCGGCGATACGCCTGCCGAGGTGCTGCCGACGACAGGCTGTCCGATCGGCAAGGACAGCTGTCCTGGCAAGCCAGGCCTCGACCCGGTCCACAATTACATGGACTACTCGTACGACGCCTGCTTCACGGAGTTCACAGCCGATCAGGCCGCGCGCATGCAGGACGCCTGGGCGTTCTGGCGCGCGTCGTAGCTTCACGAGACGAGCTGCTTCGAGCTGAGCCGGCCGCACGCCGGCCCGGCTCGTTTCCCGGATACACTCACGACGCTGCGCCTGTAGCTCAGGGGATAGAGCGCGCGCCTCCGGAGCGCGAGGTCGCAGGTTCGATTCCTGCCAGGCGCATTAGACCTCGCACATTCACGGCCACCCGACCAGCTCGACCGGCAACTTGACGACCGACGACGTTGCATTCCTGCGACGTCGTAGCTCGGCCGGCTTCGGAGGCGGACCGGGCATCACAAACCCTTCACGCTAGGATGCGCGTCCTGCGCAGACGGCCGCCGCTCACGGTCATCGCTTACGTTGCGCTGACCGCGTCGATCGCCGTGGCTACGCTCGTTTACTGGGGACGTGACACTCGGTCGTCCATTGGCGCCGTGTTGCTTGCGGTCGTCCTGCTCGGGTTGCTCCGAGGCCTGTTGTTCGCCTGGGTGTTCCTGATCGTCGTGGAGGCGTCGTTCTTCCTCGGCGTGCTGACGAACAGGCCGGCATGGTGGTGGTGGGTCGTTCCGGTCAAGCTGGCCCTGGTGGCCCTTCTGCTTTCTCGACCCACCTGGCGCTACGTACGCCGCCGCGACGCGGCTATCGCTTAACGGCTCGCAAACCTCGGAACCCGTACAGAAAGCGCGCGCACGAGCGGAGCGTTGGTGCTGGAGCACGCGCACGGTTGGTACGGGAACCGTCAAGTGGCCCTAGTCATTCGGCTAGCGACCGGTTAGTGTCCGTAGTCCGCGCCTCCCCCAAAGGCGCCTGCGGCGAGCCGGGGTACCTCCCCCGCAACACCCCGGCTCGCCACTCTCTTTCTAACCGATGCTGGCCGCAGGGTGCGCGAGGCTTCGTGAGGTAGACGTTCGTGCATAGGTCGCGGCGAAGACGGCGGCGGGCAGCAGCACTATGAACACAGCGAACAGGTCTCCGTTCGTTCGTTGTGCGTCGGGCGGTCGTAGGCGCCACCCGACCATCTGCCTCGCTCGCGTGGACGACGGCGGCCCACAGAGGAGCCGACTCGGGTGGCTAGGCTCGTCGAAGTGAGGCCGGTCGCCGCTTACCTGCGCGCGCTCAACCCTGACCTGCCGCGTGTCGTCTGGCTGCTGCAGGCCGGCGGCCTGGCGAACGCGTTCGGGAACGGCGTCGTCATCCCGTTCCTCGTCATCTACCTGCACAACGTGCGCGGGTTCTCGCTCGCCGTGATCGGCCTGATCGCTGCGTCGAACGCGGTCGCCGCGCTCTTCTCGGGGACCGTCGGCGGCGCGCTTGCCGACCGTTTCGGCCCGCGAGCCACCCTCGCGGGCGCGCTCTGCATCATGGCCGGCGCGTTCAGTCTGTTCCCGCTTATCGACGAGCCGTGGCACGCCTTCGCCCTCAACATGCTCGCCGGCCTCGGGAGCGGCGCATTCTGGCCGAGCCAGTCGAGTCTGCTCGCGCGCCTCGCGCCGGTGCAGCGCCGCCACGCGGCCTTCGCGCAGCAGCGGGTGACCATGAACCTCGGCATCGGGCTCGGCGGTCTCACGGGCGGGTTCATCGCGAACGCCGAGGAGGCGACCACCTTCACGACGCTCTTCCTGCTGGACGCTGCGACGTTTCTCGTGTTCGCCGCCCTGCTGACGCGCATTCCCTCACCGGCGCGGCCGGCGCGTGCGGGCGGCCCCGGAAGCTACGCGCGCGTCCTGCGCAACCGGCCGTTCCGCTCCTTCGCGTTGCTGAACACGCTCTTCATCGCGGTCAGCATCGCTCCCTTCTCGGAATTCCTGCCGGTCTTCGCCAAGAACGAGTCGGCGGTCAGCGAGCGATCGATCGGCCTGATCTTCTTCCTCAACACTGCGCTCATCGCGCTCGCCCAGGTCCCGATCGCGAAGTGGCAGGAGGGCCGCCGCCGGATGGGCGCGCTGGCGATCATGGGCGTCCTATGGGCCGTGTCCTGGCTGGTCGTGGCGGCCGCCGGCGCATGGACGACGGGCACGACGGCGGTCGCCGTGATCACGGCCGGAGTGCTCGTCTTCGCGGTCGGCGAGTGCCTGCACGGCGCCGTCCAGGGGCCGCTCGTCGCCGACCTCGCCGACCCGGCCCTGATCGGTCGGTACATGGCTCTCTCGAGCCTGTCATGGCAGGTCGGGTTCATCGTCGGGCCGGCGGTGGGTGGCGTCGTTCTCGATGCCGAGCCGCTCGCCCTGTGGCCGCTCGCCGCCGCCGTGTGCCTCGTCGGCTCGGCGTGGGCGCTCGCGCTCGAGCGCGGCCTGCCGCAGGCTGTTCGCCGGACGCCCCATCCCGAGGCCGCGATTGCCGTCCCCGAGCCGGGCTAAGGAGGCGAAGCCGCCGGCGGCTAGAATCGGTCGCGTGAAGGCGACGACGGACGAACCGCTCAGTACGCATGCCGAGCCTGCCCCGCATCCGGCGGTCACGCGGCCGCACCCTGCCCGAGCACGACGTCCGTCGCCCTCGGCCCGCTGAGGTCGAATCCGCCGGGCTTACCTGGGTCAACCTCAACCGGCCGGATGAGGAGAGCGCGACGGAGCTCGCCGCGCGTTTCGGCTGGCACGCCCTCGACGTCGAGGACGTGCTCTCGAAACGGCAGCGGCCCAAGATCGACGAGTACCCGGACTACCTGTTCGTCGTTCTCCACTTTCCGTTCTACGACAGCAGCGTTCAGCGACTGAACGCAGCCGAGCTCGACATCTTCCTCGGGCCCGACTACCTCGTCACGCTCCCGAATGTCGAGCTGCTGCCGGTCACGAGGTTGTTCAGCCGCGCCCGCGACGACGAGCGGCTGCGTGAAGATCTGTTCGCGAAGGGCTCCGGCCGTCTGCTCTACGAAGTGCTGGACGACCTCTTCGACTACTGCTTTCCGATTCTCGACAAGATCGGTCACAAGCTCGACTCGATCGAGGACGAGATGTTCGAGGGTCGCTCCGACGAGGTCGTCCGCGACATCTCCAACGTGAAACAGGAGATCATCTCGTACCGCAAGATCATCAAGCCGCAGCGCGCCACGCTGCGCGTGCTCGAGCGGCACGTCGAGCGCTTCCTCCCCGAGGCACTCGAGCTGTACTTCGACGACATCGTCGACGCGACCGAGCGCATCTGGGACCTGCTCGACAACTACAAGGAGGTCGTCGAGGCGCTCGAGGACACGAACGAGTCCGTCATCTCGCACCGCCAGAACGACGTCCTGCGCTTGCTCACGGTCTTCGCGGCAGTCCTGCTTCCGGTCACCTTCGTGGCCAGCATCTTCGGGATGAACGTCGACTATCCCGGCGAGGGGACGGCGGCCGGCTTCTGGGTGATTCTCGCCGCGATGCTCACGATGATCGGCGGGCTCGTCGCCTTCTTCCGCTACAAGCGCTGGCTCTGACCGAAAGGGCGTAGCCAAGCCGGTTGCGCCCTTTTTGTACCCGGATTTTGTACCCCTCTAGGAGCGAGTCGGGTTAGGTACGCCGGCCGGGCGGAAGCCGCTCCTTGTTCTCCGCGTACTGCCAGCCGTACGACGACTCGCGCGCAAGTTATTGCAGTATGAGATGCGCTGAGGCCATCGACGCTGGAGGAACCGAGGCAGCCCGGGAGCTCAGTGACGCAAAGGCCGGTCAGATTCGCCCCCAAGTGGAGCAGGCGACCGGCGGAACGATGGAGTCGGTCGAACGGTACGACGTTCTCTTCTATGACGTTCGGCCGCAGCAACTCCCCTGAACCATCGCAGCGCCGCGCAGTGTGCCGTCTTCTTCTCGGGATCCGACGTCTCCGTGGCGAGCCGTTCGAGAAACAGCGCGAGCGTCTCGGGCGTCACCTCGGGGAACAGCGGCCGACCGGCAGGCCGGCCGTACGCTGGAACCACGACCGCTCGGCCTGGCATCTGAGCGACCCGGCGTGTAACAAGTGCTGGCTCTGACAGCGCGCGTAGCGAGACGCGCTGCGCCCCTGTACCGGGCTCGTGTCCCGGCGTGCCGCTAGGCGGCTCGGCTCAGCTCGTGAACCGAGCGGCGGAGCGACTCGAGCACCTCGATCTTCCATTCGGCGTCGTGTTCACCGCTGGCCCGGATCTCGCTCAGAAGCTCGTCGCAGGCGCGCGCAAGTATTTCGGCGCGCCTGCGTGTGCTTTCATCCTCGTCCGAAGGATCAAAAGGCATAAGCCCTCACGGATCTCGCCCCCTTCGGATTGTCTGTCCGAGGGGCGGGGTTCCCGGTGATTGCTCGGACGAAACCCCATCCGGCGGGGCAGAAATCACGGGCTCCGTGCGGCACGTCCACGCTTACACCGATGGCCTCCACGGCGTCGGGCCGTACCGCGGCGCTGTCGGACGCGGTCAATGCGGCGGGGGGAGAACCGATCGCGCCGCTCGACCGCGCCCCACCGAGCGTTGCGTCGCGTCGCACGACGGTCAACCCACAAATCGTTGAGATCGCTCAACGGCCGATTCGCCTGCTGGCCGCGTCGCCTGGCGTGAGGAGCCGGCAGCAAGCGGGCCTTCTCCCCCAAAGGCGCGCCTGGCCGGCTCCTCTTTCCTCACATTCGTGAAATCGGCGTCGATGTAAAGACGCGCACCCGCTGTGGCCTCCTCGCGAAAGGACAGACGGCGAGCTCTTTCGCGGCTGCCTGGTCGGAGCGCGCCGCGACCTTATGCCGCTTCGGGGCGGGACGCTTCGCCCGCTTTCGCGGCGAAGTGCATGAGTACGACTTCGTACCGACGTGAGCTAACCTCAGCCGATGTCGGCACACCGAGCACCGCTGAAACAAGCGGTTTGGCGTCGCAGCGACCTTCCTCTTAACGAGCGCTGGCTGTAGGCGCTGCCGGGCATTCGAGACGGTGACCGAGCGTCTCTGGGCTCCGTGGCGGCTCGAGTACGTCACCGGCGGCTCGGGTGACGAGGAAGGGCGCTGCATCTTCTGTGCGGCGCTCGATGCGGCTGA
>JACVRM010000063.1 GCA_014534415.1 Thermoleophilia bacterium
GAAGATTGACTACGCAAGTTTCTCCGACCGTCGAGCTCGACACCTGGGTGCAGTGGCTTCGCACGCACGCGGCCATCACGCGGCAGCTGAACGCCGACCTCGTGGCGGCCCACGGGCTGACGATCAACGACTATGAGGTGCTGCTGCACCTCGCGAAAGCGCCGGACGAGGTGCTCAAGCCGGTCGACCTGGCCGCGCGCATCCTGCTTACGCCGTCAGGGATAACCCGGCTGCTCGCCGGGTTGGAGCGGGCGGGCTTCGTGGAGCGGACCAGTTGCCCGTCGGACGGCCGCGTCAGCTACGCGAAGCTGACGCCGGCCGGCCGCCGGAAGCTCAGGGACGCCTCGCACACCCATCTCGCCGGCATCGAGGCGCAGTTCACCGGCCGGTTCGACGACGACGAACTGGCGACGCTCTCGAGCCTGCTCGCGCGCCTGCCCGGCGGCGACGCAGACGCAATCGCCTGCGCGCCCTAGCCGATCTGCGGAAGTAGCATCGCGCGCCGTGCGTGCGCGGGCCGGCCTGTTCCTCGTCGCGGGCGGCGCTCTGCTCGCTGCCTTGGCCCTGGCCGCGTTTCGCGTCGGCGAGCGGACGGGTGCGCTGTCCGGCTGGCAGGCGCTGGCCCTCGGGCTCGTCCAGGGCTCCACCGAGCTGCTGCCGATCTCGTCGTCTGGCCACCTGATCCTCGTGCCGTGGCTCGCCGACTGGCGCTACCTCGAGGAAAACGACGCGTTCAATCAGACGTTCGACGTCGCGCTCCATCTGGGAACGCTGATCGCAGTTGCCGGGTACTTTCGGCACGAGGTGGTCACGCTGACGCGGGCGTGGCTGCGTAGCCTGCGCCGGCGTTCGGTCGACTCGGTCGAGGAGCGGCTCGCGTGGGCCGTGGCGGCCGCCACCGCGCCGGCGGCGGTGATCGGCGCGCTCGGCGAGGCACTGATCACCGAGCGACTCGGCGACCCCTGGCAGATCGCGATCCTGCTCGCGGCTTTCGGCGTCGTGCTCTGGATCGCCGACCGCCGTGAGGAGCGGCGAGACCTGGGCGAATTGGACGTGCGGTCGGCGCTCGGCATCGGCCTGGCGCAGGCGCTGTCGCTCGCGCCTGGCGTCTCTCGCTCGGGCGTCACGATCACCACCGGACGGCTGCTCGGCCTCGACCGCGACTCGGCCGCGCGCTTCTCGTTCCTGCTCCTGATCCCGATCACGCTCGGCGCGGTGCTCTACGAGGGAGTCACCGACGTCCTGCTCGGCGAGCTGCCGCCGGGCTCGGCCGGGCCGTTCGCCGTGGGCGTGCTCGCTGCCGCCGCGAGCGGGCTGGTAGCGATCATGGCGCTGCTCGGCTACGTCCGCCGCCACGACTACTCGCCGTTCGTGGTCTACCGGCTGATCGCCGCGGCGGTCGTCGCCCTACTGATCGTCACCGGCGTCCGGGACGCGAGCTTCTGAGGGACCGCACGGGCCGCCCCCGCGTTTCCGAGCGCGTGGCGGCGGGAAGCAGCCGCTCGTGCCGGAGCTCGGGTACACGCTGGCGAGCGAGGAGCACGGGCCGCGCGAGCTCGTTCGCAACGCGCGCCTCGCCGAGGAGGCGGGCTTCGCCTTTGCGCTCATCTCGGACCACTTCCACCCGTGGGTCGACGAGCAGGGGCAGAGCCCGTTCGTCTGGGCCGTGCTCGGCGGAATCGCCGAGGCGACGGAGCGGATCCGGATCGGGACCGGCGTGACCTGCCCGATCATCCGCATCCACCCCGCGCTCGTTGCTCACGCGGCGGCCACGTGCGCCGCGCTGATGCCGGGCCGCTTCTTCCTCGGCCTCGGCACCGGCGAGAACCTGAACGAGCACGTCGTCGGCCAGGGCTGGCCAGCCCCCGACGAGCGGCTGGACATGTTCGAGGAGGCGATCGAGATCATCCGCCTGCTCTGGGAGGGCGGCGAGCAGACGTTTCGCGGGGCCCACTACCACGTCGAGGACGCGCGGCTCTACACGCTGCCGCCCGAGCCGCCGCCGCTCGCCATCGCCGCAGGGAAGCCGCTCGCCGCCGCGCTGGCCGGCCGCGAGGGCGACGCCTTCATCGGCGTCTCGCCCGAGCGCGAGCTCGTCGAACGCTTCGAGCAGGCCGGTGGTGCCGGCAAGCCTCGCTACGGGCAGGTGCACGTCTGCTGGGCAGAAGACGAGGCGGAGGCACGCCGCACCGCCCACCGCATCTGGCCGAACGCCGGCATCAAAGGCGACCTCTCGCAGGAGCTGCCCCTGCCTCGCCACTTCGAGCAGGCGGCGCAGAACGTGACGGAGGACGACGTCGCCGAGACGGTTGCGTGCGGCCCCGACGTGGACCGCCACCTCGAGATGATCGGACGCTTCGAGGAGGCGGGCTACGACCACGTCTACCTCCATCAGATCGGCCCCGATCAGGAGGGCTTCATCCGCTTCGCCGAGCGCGAGCTGCTGCCGCGCTTCCGCTAGAGTCGCCTAGGCGGTGCCTAGGCAGAGAGCGTACAGCGCCGGCGAGGCCGCTCGCCGGCTCGGGATCAGCATCGACACCCTGCGGCGCTGGGACAGGGAGGGGCACATCAGGACGACCCGCGACGCGGCGAACCGTCGGGTCGTGTCGGCGAGCGAGGTCGACCGCCTGCGTGGCCGCGACACCGGGCACGAGCTGTCGGCCCGCAACCGGTTCCCCGGAACCGTGCGCGACGTCAAGGCCGAGGGGCTGCTCGCGCAGGTCGAGATCGAGGCTGGGCCGTTCCGCGTCGTCTCCGTGGTCACGCGCGAAGCAGTCGAAGAGCTCGGGCTCACACCCGGCATGCCGGCGACGGCGGTGGTCAAGGCGACGTCCGTCCTGCTCGAGCGGTGAGGTTGGCCGCGCTCGCGCTCGCCGTCGCCCTCGTCGCCGGGTGCGGCGGAGCTGACGACGAGCAGCTGACCGTCTTCGCCGCGTCCTCGCTCAGCGAGGTGTTCGAGCAGCTCGAGCCCGATGCTCGCTACAACTTCGCCGGCTCGGACGAGCTCGCCACGCAGCTCCGCGAGGGTGCGGACGCGGACGTCTATGCGTCCGCCAGCCCCGGCCACGCCGTGGATCTCCACCGCGAGGGGATCGTCGAGCGGCCGCGCCTGCTGGCCGCGAACCAGGTCGTCCTCGTCGTGCCGCGGTCGAATCGGGCCGGCATCGAGACGCTGGCCGACGTGGCGCGGCCCGGTATTCGCCTCGTCATCGCGGCCCCGGGCGTCCCTGCCGGCGACTACGCGCGCGAGGCGCTCGAGCGCGACCCGCGGGGTGACGCGATCCTCGCGAACGTCGTCAGCGAGGAGCAGGACGTCAAGGCCGTGGTCGCCAAGGTCGCGCTCGGCGAGGCGGACGCGGGCTTCGCGTACCGGACCGACGTCGAGCCGGCCGCCGGTGACGTCGTCGAGGTCGGCGGCGCGCTCGCACGCGCCGAATACGCGATCGCGCTCGTGCGCGAGGGCGACCGTGACGACGCTGAGCGGTTCGTCGAACGTATGCTCGCGCCGGAGGGACAGCAGGCGCTGCTGGGCGCAGGCTTCGTCACGACGTCCGAGGCAGGGAGGCCGCTGCCGTGAAGCGCCTCTTCGAGGTCGCGTGCGCCGTGACGGCCGGCCTCGCGTTCGCGTTCCTGCTGCTGCCGCTCGTGGCGCTCTTCCTGCGCGTGAGCCCCGGCGCGCTCGTCTCCGCGCTCGTCAGCGAGCCGGCGCGCGAGGCCTTGCTCGTCAGTCTCGAGACGAGCGCCATCGCGCACGTGATCATCCTCGCCGCCGGAACGCCCGTCGCCTACCTGCTCGGAACGCGCGACTTCCGCGGCCGTCGCGCGCTGATCGCCGCCGTCGAGCTGCCGCTCGTGCTGCCGCCGGCGGTCGCCGGCATCGCGCTGCTGGCCGCCTTCGGCAGCCGCGGCCTGCTCGGCGACGAGCTCGACCTGCTGGGGGTCTCGCTGCCGTTCACCCAGGCGGCAGTCGTGCTGGCGATCGTCTTCGTGGCGAGCCCGTTCTACATCCGGCAGGCGGTCGCCGCCTTCGGCGCCGTCGACAGGACGCTGCTCGACGCGGCGCGAACGCTCGGTGCCGCGCCCGGCCGCGTGTTCGCCCGCGTGGCCCTGCCGCTTGCAGCGGGCGGCCTCGGCGCCGGCTCTTCCCTCGCGTTCGCGCGCGGGCTCGGCGAGTTCGGCGCGACGATCATCTTCGCGGGCAGCTTCCCGGGCGAGACGCGCACGGCGCCGCTCGCCATCTACGCCGAGCTCGACCGCGACTTCGACGTCGCCGTCGCGCTCGGCGCGCTGCTCGTCCTCGTCAGCGTCGCGGTGCTCGCGGCGGTCAGCCTGCTTCCCGCATGGACGCGGTTCACGTCGAGCTCGGCCACGACCTTCGCGCCTTCCGCCTCGACGTAGCGCTCACGGTCGGTCGGGAGACCGTCGCGCTCGTCGGGCCGTCGGGAGCCGGCAAGACGACCGTCGTGCGCGCGGTCGCCGGGCTGCTGCGGCCGCGCAGCGGTCTCGTGGAGGCCGCCGGCGAGACGTGGCTCGACACCGAGCGGGGCGTGGACGTGCCGCCCGAGCGCCGCTCCGTCGGGCTCGTCTTCCAGGACTACGCGCTCTTCCCGCACCTGAGCGTCGCGCAGAACGTGTGCTTCGGCGCGCAGCGCCCGGTCGAGCCGCTGCTCGAGCATCTTGGCCTTGCGCAGCTTGCGCGCGCGCGGCCGGGCGACCTATCGGGAGGCGAGCGCCAGCGCGTCGCACTGGCTCGCGCGCTCGCGCGCGAGCCCCGCGTGCTCCTCCTCGACGAGCCGCTCGCGGCGCTCGACACGCAGACGCGCGCGACGGTCCGCGGCGAGCTGCGCATGCGCCTCCGCGAGACGGGTCTCCCGACCGTGCTGGTCACCCACGACTTCAACGACGCCGCCGCGCTCGCCGACCGGCTCGCCGTCGTGGTCGCGGGCCGCATCGTCCAGCAGGGCACGGCCGCCGAGCTCGTCGCTGCGCCGGCCAGCCCCTTCGTCGCATCGTTCGCCGGCGGCAACGTCCTGCCGGGACGCGCCCGTTCCAGCGGAGGCCTGACCGAGGTGATGCTCCACGACGGCACGCGCGTGCTCTCGACGGACGGAGCGTACGGCGAAGTCGCGGCGGTCGTGTACCCGTGGGACGTGGCGCTTGCCCGCGACGCGCCCGACGACTCGATGCAGAACCACCTGCACGGCGAGGTGACGAGCGTCGTCCCGCTCGGTAACCGCCTGCGCGTGCGCGTCGGAACGCTGACCGCCGAGATCACTGCCGCATCGGGCGAACGCCTCGCCGTCCGGGACGGCGACCGGCTCGTGGCGAGCTTCAAGGCGTCCGCGACGCGGCTGCTTCCGCTCGGCGGCGGCGGGTTCGCGAACGACTCGCACGGGTAGTGCGCGCTCAGTGGGAAGACGAGAAGAGTCCGTCGCCTACAACGAGACGGTCTTCCGCAAAGCGAACGAAGACCTGCGCGACGAGTGGCGGCGCATGGGCATCGAGCGCGCCGCGGAGGCGCTGTTCATCTGCGAGTGTGGCGACCCCGCCTGCAAGCGGCCCATGCAGCTTCGACTCGCGGACTACGAGGCCGTGCGCGAGGATCCCAACACGTTCGCCGTCGTGCCCGGACACGAGGACAAGGCGACGGAGCAGATCGTGACCGACGAGCTCGTCCAGAGGAACGACCGGTTCGCCGTCGTCCGCAAGCGCGTGGCGTTTCGCCAGGACACCGAGGCGACCGATCCCCGCCGCTGACGTGGGCGATCGTGAAGACCGCAAGGCGAGAAACGAGGCCGTCTTCCGGACGCTCAACGAGCGGATCCGCGCCGTGGTGGACGAGTTGAGTCTGGCCGGCATCGTCGACGAGCGCGAGGTGAGCGAATACCTGTGCGAGTGCGCGGCGGCCGATTGCCTGGAGCGCATCATGCTGACGCCCGCCGAGTACGAGCTGGCTCGCGCGACGCCGATCCGGTTTGTCATCGCGCCGGGCCACGTCGCCGTCGAGGTGGAGCGCGTCGTCCACGAGACCGATCGCTTCATGATCGTCGAGAAGCACCCGGGCGAGCGGCAGATCGCAGCGGCGACGGACCCGAGGCGGGAGCAGCCGGGCGAGTAGCCGCACCCGCGTTGGTACTCTCGGTTTACCGGGGTGCCGCACCGCGCGGCTGAGATCAGACCCGTCGAACCTGATCCGGGTAATGCCGGCGAAGGGAGGAGAAGTGGCTGCACGGAGAGCAAGAGCGAGCCGGCTCGACGGCGGGCTTTGCCCGGCGTCGGTCACGGCAGGCCCGAGGCTTCCTCGCGCTGAAGGAGGGGGCTCATGGGGGAACCCTGAGTTCCCCCATGCCTGCTGATCCGGGTAATGCCGGCGAAGGGAGGAGCTCGAGTGCAGGACAAGGCGCCAAGCTGGGGCATCGAGCCGGTTCCTCCGCCGCTGCGCGTGCTCGGACTCGCGGACACGATGCTGCTCTGGGGAAACCTCGGCGTGTCGCTGCTGGTGCTGGTCGCCGCCGCGTTCCTGGTGCCCGCGCTGTCACTGCGGGACGCGCTGGTCGCGATCGTGCTGGGCAGCCTGATCGGGAACCTCATGCTCGGCGCCGCCGGGCTGATCGGGGCCGACGCGCGCGTGCCCGCGATGGTGCTGTTGCGCGCGCCGCTCGGACAGCGCGGCTCCTACCTGCCGACCGGCCTCAACGTCCTCCAGTGCCTCGGCTGGGCGGTCTTCGAGCTGATCATCATCGCGTCGGCGGCCACGGCGCTCTCGAAGGAGCTGCTCGACGCGGGTGCGACCTGGTTCTGGACGCTCGTGTTCGGCGCGGTCGCGGCGACCATGGCGCTGATCGGGCCGGTCGGCGTCGTCCGCCGCTTCATCCGCAAGTACGCCGTCTGGGCGGTAGCCGCCTCGCTCCTCTATCTGACGTGGTGGGCGCTTGCCGACGCCGACCTCCGCAAGCTCTGGGACGCGCCCGCCGAAGGCGGCTCCTCGATCTGGCTCGGCATCGACCTCGTCGTCGCAATCACGGTCTCGTGGACGCCGCTCGTCGCCGACTACACGCGCTTCTCGCGCGATCGCCGCTCGGCGTTCCTGGGCGCCGGCATCGGCTACTTCGTCGCCGGGACGTGGATGTTCCTGCTGGGCGCCTTCCTGGTGCTCTCGCGCGGGCTCGCCGATCCGGCCGAGGTGCCGGCCGCCGTTGCGGCCGCGGGCTTCGCAGCTGCGCTCGCCCTGCTCGCCGTGACGGTGGACGAGGCTGACGAGGCGTTTGCGAACGTGTACTCGACGGCCGTCTCGCTCCAGAACCTCCTGCCCCGCCTGCCCCAGCGCCTGCTCGTCGGCTTCGTCGCCGTGTTGGCAACCGTCGGCGCGCTGACGATCCAGCTGCGCAACTACGAGACGTTCCTGCTGCTGCTCGGCTCGTTCTTCGTGCCGCTCTTCGGAGTGCTGCTCGCCGACTGGCTGCTGCGCGGCGCGCGCTACGGGCCCGACGAGGTGTTCCGCGGGCCCGCGGTGCGGCCGGCGACGATCGCGGCGTGGCTGGCCGGCTTCGCGCTGTACCACTGGCTACACGTGCCGCCGCTGGGTCCATCGTGGTGGGTCGACTGGGTGGAGGCGGTCGGCCAGCCGTCCTGGGAGTACGGCGCAACGCTGCCGACGTTCGCCGCCGCATTCGCGCTGGCCGCGCTCGCCGTGGTCGTCGAGCGGCGGCTCGCGCCCGGGCGCCTTCGCGTGGAGTAGTGCTGGCCGCCGTCGCGACCGCGGAAGGCGTCTACCTGGTCGATCTCGAGGCCGAGGAGGTCGTCGATTTCGAGGCGGGCGGCTCGGTCGCCGCCGCGGAGCTGGAGCTCTCGCTGCCACGCGTGGTCAGCGCGGCCGCGGCCGGCTCGACTGTCGTCGCGGTCGTGGAACGCCGTCCGCCGCTCGTCGTCTCGCACGACGCGGGCATGACGTGGCACGAGGCGGGCGGCGGGCTGCCGCCGGGTCGCGCCGTCGCCATTTCGCCCGAGCACCCCGACGTCGTCGTATACGCGGCGCGCAACCGGCTCTACCTCTCGCGCGACGGGGGCCGCTTCTGGCAGGCGCTCACGCCCGAGCTGCCGCTCATCGAGGGCGTCGAGGTCAGGGCAGTCTGAACTCGCCGCGGGCGACGACCACCGCCGCGCCGCCGACCTCGACGCGCTCGACCCGCTCCGCCGATCCCTCGACGCGCGCGTAGAGCGTGGAGGGGCGCCCGATCTCCTCGCCCTGTGAGATCTCGATCTCCTCGCCGAACGGAACAAGGCCGTGGCGGGACAGGTGGAGCGCGAGCGGGCCGGCCGCGGAGCCGGTGGCCGGATCCTCGGGAACGCCGTGCCCGGGCACGAACGCCCGCGTCTTCCACCGGCGGCCGCTCCCGGCGAAGCAGTTGGCGCCGACCTCCAGCCGGGCGAGCGCCGCCAGGTCGGGCTCGAGCGCCGCGACCGCTTCCTCGGAGTCGAGCGCCACGTAGACGTGCGTGGGCCCCAGGTCGTACAGCTCGACCGGAAGCCCCGACCGCTCGACGCCGAGCGCCTCGAGCAGCTCCGCCTCGCGCTCGTACGGGCGCCACGGCGGGACCGGCTGGATCATGCGACCGAAGACGATGCGCGGTCCTTCCCGGTCGAGCAAGACCGGTATGACGCCGGCGCCCGTCTCGAGCCGGATCTCGTGGAGCTGGAGCGGAATTGCCAGCACGAACGCCGCACCGAGGATCGGGTGCCCGGCGAACGGCAGCTCGTTGGACGGCGTGAAGATCCGGACGCGAACGTGCCCGTCGGCCGCGGCGGGGTACACGTACACGGTCTCCGAGAAGTTCATCTCGCGCGCCAGCGGCTGGAGCAGTTGCTCGGGGATCTCGCGCGCGTCCGTGAAGACGGCGAGCTGGTTGCCCGCGAGCGGGCGGTCCGTGAAGACGTCGACGACGACGTAGCGGAAGGTCAGCACGCAGCGACGCTATACGCTCGCTGCGTGGACGTTCGCGAGCTCCGCCCCGGTCTCTGGCGCTGGACCGCTCCGCATCCGGACTGGCGGCCCGAGTACACGGGCTGGGGCCCCGACGTCGCGAGCGTCGCCGTGACCGGCGCCGAGCTCGTCCTGATCGACCCGCTCGTGCCGGGAGACGACGATCGCGAGCGCTTCTGGCAAGCACTCGACCGCGACGTCGAGAGAGACGGCCGGCCGCACGTGCTGCTCACGGTGCCGTGGCATCGGCGCAGCGCCGCCGAGATTCTGATGCGCTACGAGGGCGCACGGCTCTGGCTCTACGAGGGCGCCGAGCCCGAGGGGCTGGAGCCGACCGCCAGGTTCGGGTGGGGTGACGAGCTGCCCGGCGGCCTGCGCGCCTTCGACGGCCACTGGATGAACGAGGCCGTTTTCTGGCTGCCCGAGCACCGCGCGCTGGTGACGGGCGACTCGGTGCTCGGCGCGCCGGGCGGAGGCGTCCAGACGTGTCCCGACTCTTGGCTTCCGGAGGGGATGACGCAGGCCGAGCTGCGCGACGCGCTGCGCCCGTTGCTGGAGCTCCCGATCGAGGTGATCCTGCCCGCGCACGGGGAGCCGGTGCTCGACGACGCGCACGCGGCCCTCGCGCGCGCGCTCGAGGTCTGACCCTTCGGGGTCAGACCGTGCGGAGCGTCGGTGGAGCACCGTCCCGGCTGCGCCGAGGTCTGACCCTGATCGAGGTCTGACCCCTATCCTCCGCCGCGATGCGCGTCTACCTCGTTCGCCACGCCGAAGCCGCTCCCGGCGAGCCCGACGAGCTGCGCGAGCTGACGCCGGCCGGGCAGGAGACGGCCCGCGCGCTCGGCACGCAGCTGGCGGCGAACGGCGTGCGGCCCGCCGCCCTGCTCACGAGCCCGCTGCTGCGCGCGCGTCAGACCGCCGGCGAGCTCGCCCGCTCGCTCGGCGTGGAGGCCGAGCCGGACGAGCGGCTCGCGCCCGGCGCGACGCCGAAGGGGCTGCGCGAGGCCGTCGCCGGCCGCGGAGAGACCGTCATCGCCGTGGCCCACCAGCCGGACTGCGGATTGATCGTCGCGGCGCTGACCGGCGGCGAGCCGCCTCGCTTCCCGCCGGGCGGGGTCGTCGCCGTCGAGGTCCCCGGCTGAGCGCTCGGTCCGCTCCATAGCCGACGCGAGATGACGGCCGTCGAGGTTCACGGGTTGCGCAAGTCGTACGACGGCGTCGAGGCGGTGCGCGGCGCGTCGTTCGAGATCGCGGCGGGCGAGGTGTTCGGCCTGCTCGGCCCCAACGGCGCGGGCAAGACGACTACCGTCGAGATCCTCGAGGGGCACCGGCGCCGGGACTCCGGCGACGTACGCGTGCTCGGCGTCGACCCGGCAGCCGCGCCCGACCGCTGGCGCGGGCGGATCGGCGTCGTCCCGCAGTCGGGTGACCTCTTTCTGAACCTGACGGTCATCGAGCACCTGCGCCTCTTCGCTGCCTACTACGAGCGGCCACGCCCGCCCGAGGAGGTGCTCGAGCTCGTCGGGCTCCGCGAGAAGCGAGGAGCCCGCTATCGCACGCTGTCGGGCGGTCAGCGGCGCCGGCTGGATTTCGGCGTCGCGCTCGTCGGCGACCCGGAGCTGATCTTCCTGGACGAGCCGACCACTGGATTCGACCCCGCCGCACGGCGCGCCGCGTGGGAGACGATCCGCTCGCTGCGGGAACTGGGCAAGACGATCCTGCTGACCACGCACTACATCGAGGAGGCGCACCGCCTGGCCGACCGCGTCGCGGTGCTGCGCGCCGGCGAGATCGTGGCGACGGGGACGCCGGCGGACCTGATCGCCGCCGGCCCGCCCACGCAGATCCGCTACCGACGCGACGGGCGAGACGTCGTCACCGAGACGCACGAGCCGACGCGGCTGCTCCACGAGCTCACCGCAGAGGCGCTGTCCGCAGGGCGGGAGCTCGACGGGCTCGAGGTGCACCGGCCGACGCTCGAGGACGTCTACCTACGGCTCACCGGCGACGAAGGCGTCGAGTGAAGCTCTGGCTGCACCAGCTGCGGGTCGAGCAGATGCTCTTCTGGCGGAGCCGCGAGCTCGCCTTCTTCACCTTCCTGCTACCGATCATCTTCCTCGTGCTGCTCGGCTCCGCGTACGGCGACGAGGAGGTCGACGGCGTCCGCGGCTACGACTACCTGCTCGCGGGGATGCTCGGCTACGGCGTCGCCGCGACGACCTTCGCGGGGCTGGCGATCCTGCTCGTCCTGCGCCGTGAGGCGGGCACGCTGAAGCGGTTGCGCGCGACCCCCATGCCTGCGCGGACGTACCTCGCCGCCCTGCTCGC
>JACVRM010000145.1 GCA_014534415.1 Thermoleophilia bacterium
CTGGGCGGAGACGTGGGAGCGTGCCTGGGCGGCGCACGACGCGGACGCGGTCGCGTCGCTGTACGCCGAGGACGCCGCCTTTGTCTCCCAGCCGTTCCGCGAGCCGCATGCGGGCGCGACAGGAGTGCGCGCGTACGCCGAATGGGCGTTCGAGTCCGAGGACTCGGTGGAATGCCGGTTCGGCGAGCCTCGCGCCTCGGACGACGGCGCGACGGTCGAGTACTGGGCGTGGATCAACGAGGACGGCGTCGAGCAGACGCTCGCCGGCGTCGCACTCGTCCGGTTCGACGGTGCCGGCAAGGTCGTAGAGCAGCGCGACTACTGGGCGGTCGAGCGGGGCCGCCATGCGCCGCCGCCCGGCTGGGGGCGCTAGGCGAGCAGCAGGCCGGTCAGCCAGGTGGGCGCCTGCCAGAACGCGCCGAGCGTCCCGCCGATCACGAGCGCGCTCAACGCGACGGCGCCGAACACCACGGCCTCGAGCACCTTCGCGAAGCTACGCGGCGCCCGGCTGGTCCCGAAACGCGCGCCTGGACGGGCACCTGTTCCAGGGATCGAGCGGAGGGCGTGCGCATGCCGATACGTGGAGCGACCGGCCGCCGCTCCCCGGGAGGATCCATGCTCCACATGCTCGAAGTGCTCCGCCGCCGCCTCACAGGTGAGGAGGGTCAGACGGTGGCCGAGTACAGCCTCGTCCTGACGCTCATCACGATCGGCTGCATCGGCTCGATCGCGGCGCTCGCGAGCAGCGAGGTCGGCGCGCTTACGCGCGTCGCCGGCCTGATCCCTTAGCGCTCGCCCAGGCGGCGTGCCCCTCGCGCGACGCGGGTTGCGGCGTCCTCGCGGGTCGCGCTACGAGTGCACGGACCACGTGTCGCCGGCGTGCAGGAGGGCGTCCAGGTCGCCGGCGCCCTTCTGTTCCGTCGCCGCGCGAAGCTGATCGGTCATCAGCTCGTCGTAGACCGGCCGCTCCACCGCTCGGAAGATGCCGATCGGAGTCGGGCCCGTAGGCGTGTGCGCCAGCCGGGACAGCGCGAAGGCGTGCGCGGGGTCGTCGAGCGTCTCGTCGTGCATGAGCAGCGCGTCCTCTCCGACGTCGGCCACGTCCACGATCGCCAGCGTGCCGTCGGGTCGCTGGACGACGCCCTTCTCGCCCTGCGCGCCGAAGCGGACCGGCTGACCCTGCGCCAGCGGGATCCGGTTCTCGTTCACCTTGTCTTCGCGGACTGCGTCGAAGGCGCCGTCGTTGTAGACGTTGCAGTTCTGGTAGATCTCGACGAACGCAGTGCCGCGATGGGCGCTCGCGCGGCGCAGGACCTCGGTCAGGTGCTTGCGGTCGGTGTCGATCGAGCGCGCCACGAACGTTGCCTCCGCGCCGATCGCCAGCGAGATCGGGTTGAACGGCCAGTCGAGCGACCCCATCGGCGTCGTCCGGTTGAGCGTCCCGAGCGGCGAGGTCGGCGAGTACTGCCCCTTCGTCAGCCCGTAGATCTGGTTGTTGAACAGCAGGATCTTGAGGTTGACGTTGCGGCGGAGCGCGTGGATCAGGTGGTTGCCGCCGATCGAGAGTGCGTCGCCGTCGCCGGTCACGACCCATACCGACAGGTCCGGCCGCGACGCCGAGAGCCCCGTGGCGATCGCCGGCGCGCGTCCGTGGATCGAGTGCATCCCGTACGTCTGCATGTAGTACGGAAAGCGCGCGGCGCAGCCGATTCCGGAGATGAACACGATCCGCTCGCGCGGGATGCCGAGCTCCGGCATGAACGACTGCACCGCGGCGAGGACGGCGTAGTCGCCGCAGCCCGGGCACCAGCGCACCTCCTGGTCGGACTTCAAGTCCTTGGCGGTGAGCGGGACGGCCGCCGTGCCGTTGCCGTTCCCGCTCGCGGGCCGTGTCGTGCCCCGCTCGGCGTCTAGCTCGTCCCCGCTCACAGCATTCCCTCGATCGCGTCGGCGAGCTCGTCGGAGCGGAACGGGAGGCCGCGGACTCGGTTGTAGCCGACCGCGTCGACCAGGAACTCGGCGCGTACGAGCTTGAGCAGCTGGCCGAGGTTCATCTCCGGCACGAGGACCCTCTCGTAGCGCTGCAGTACGTCTCGTGTGTTGCGCGGGAACGGGTTCAGGTGCGTGAGGTGCGCATGCGCGACGTTCCCGCCCGCCTCACGCACGCGCCGCGCGGCCGCGCCGATCGGCCCGTAGGTGCCGCCCCAGCCGAGCACGAGCAGCCCGGCGCCGTCGGGGTCGTCGACCTCGAGATCCGGCACGTCGATCCCGGCCACCTTCTGGGCGCGCAGCCGGACCATGAAGTCGTGGTTGTCGGGGTCGTACGAGACGTTGCCGGTGCCGTCGTGCTTCTCCAGGCCGCCGATGCGGTGCTCGAGCCCGGGCGTCCCCGGGATCGCCCAGTCGCGGGCTAGCGTGTGCGGGTCACGCAGGTACGGCCAGAACTCGCCGTCGTGGTTCTTCTCGGTCGCGAACTCGATGGAGATGTCGGGCAGGGTCTCGACCTCGGGCACGAGCCACGGCTCGGACCCGTTCGCCAGGTAGGCGTCGGACAGGAGGAAGACTGGTGTGCGGTACTTGAGCGCGATCCGGCACGCCTCCACGGCGGCGTCGAAGCAGCCTCCCGGCGTCGATGCCGCCACCACAGGGACCGGCGACTCGGAGTTGCGTCCGAAGAGCACCATGAGCAGATCCGCCTGCTCGGGCTTCGTCGGCATCCCCGTCGAGGGACCCGCGCGCTGGACGTCGACGATCACGAGCGGCAGCTCGAGCGCGATCGCGAGCCCGACCGTCTCCATCTTGAGCACGATCCCGGGTCCGCTGGACGTGCAGACGCCCAGCGCGCCGCCGAAGCTTGCCCCGAGCGCCGCGCCGATGGCGGCGATCTCGTCTTCTGCCTGGAACGTCCGGATGCCGAAGTTCTTGTGCCGTGAAAGGTCCTCCAGCAGCGCGGACGCGGGCGTGATCGGGTAGGCGCCCAGGAACACCGGCAGGCCGCTCTTCACACTCGCCGCGACGAGCCCGAGCGCGAGCGCCTGGTTGCCCGTGATGTTGCGGTACGTGCCGGGCCGCAGCGTCGCCGGCTTCACCTCGTACGTGACGGCGAAGTCCTCGCTCGTCTCCCCGTAGGCCCAGCCCGCCTTGAACGCGCGCTCGTTCGCGTCGGCGATCGCCTGCGTCTTGGCGAACTTGCGGCGGATGTACTCGATCGTCCCCTCGGTCGGCCGGTGGTAGAGCCACGACATGAGGCCGAGCGCGAACATGTTCTTCGAGCGCTCCGCCTCGCGCTTCGTCACGTCCACGTCCTTGACCGCCTCGAGCGTCAGCGACGTAAGCGGAACCTCGTGGAGGTGGTACGCGTCCAGGGAGCCGTCTTCGAGCGGATTCGCGTCGTATCCCGCCTTCTCCAGGTTGCGGTCGGTGAACGCGTCGTGGTTCACGATCAGCGTGCCGCCCTTCGGCAGGTCGCGCAGATTCGTCTTGAGCGCGGCGGGATTCATGGCGACGAGCACGTTCGGTGCGTCACCGGGCGTCAGGATGTCGTGGTCGGAGAAGTGGATCTGGAACCCGGAGACGCCAGGCAGCGAGCCGGCAGGCGCACGGATCTCGGCCGGGAAGTCGGGCAGCGTCGAAAGATCGTTCCCGACCAGCGCAGTCTCGCTCGTGAAGCGGGCGCCGGTTAGTTGCATGCCGTCGCCGGAGTCGCCGGCGAAGCGGATCACGACGCGATCGAGCTGCTCGACGGGCTTGGTTGCCATGCCCGGCCAGGGTAGCGCGCCGGCGTTACGGTCGCGCGACGCGAGCGACGCGCCATTCGTCGACCGCAGTGACGGTCCTCGCCGTCGCCGTCGAAGCGGCGACCGGACTCAGGCCCGCCGCGAGCGCTCCGCGACACGACGCCCGAGGTGCCGTACGGCACCTCGCGCGTGAGCAGCAGGCTGCTCGAGGTCGTCGGTTGCGCGTCGCTTCCCGCCAGCAGTGAACGTGTGCCCGGGCTGCCGGCGAAGGTGCTCGTGGACGTTCAGCGCAAGCACGGACACCATCAACCAGCCCAGGCCGACGCTGTACCCGGCGAGCACGTCCGACAGGTAGTGGGCGTCCAGGTAGATCCGCGAGAAGCCGATCGCGACGAGCAGCACGCCGACCACGAGCAGCAGCAGCGCCCGAGCGAGCAACGTGCGGACGTCGCGAAAGACGACGATGGTCATCGCGCCGTACACCGCCGTCGACATGCTGGCGTGCCCGCTCGGGAAGGAGAACGTCTCGAAGGTGAGCTGCGAGTCCGCGAACGCCGGGCGCGGCCGCTCGAAACCGGCCTTGAGCGCGAGGTTGACGACACTCGAGCCGACGAAGGCGAGCGCGATGAGGACGGCGTCCGGGCGGTCGCCGCGCGCCGAGAGCAGCACGACGGCGGCGAGGGTCACGGCGAGCAGGAAGATCGTGTCCCCGGGAATGGTGACGGCCTCGAACAGACGTACGAGTGGGGACCACGCCTCGTGCTGCAACCAGTGGTTGAAGCGCTCTTCCCAGCTGACGGGCGCGTCGCCCTCGGAGAGCTCCACCGCGAGGCGGGCGAAGACGACGAGGCAGGCGCTGAGGACCGCAAGCGCGGCCGCTGCGTGCCAGCCGAACGTCTCGTTCCAGCGTGTGTGGAAGAACGGCAGTCGCCGCCAGACGTTCCTCGCGTCCGCCCTGGAAATCCCGATTCGTTTCGGCGCGCCGTGCATCGCTCTCCAGCTCGCGTCCGACCGGCTCGCCGGGAGCCTAGCGCGGGCGGGCATGCTCCTTCGGCCGGCCGCACGAGGAGCGTCGCAGGCTGGTTGCCGACCGCCTTGAGTGACAGTCACTGTTCGGGGTGCGAGCCCTCGGTATGCTCGCCTGCATGACTCTCGTCGGCGAGATCATGACGCGAGACGTACTCGTCGCCGCGCCCGAGGACACGATCGGGCAGGCCGCGGAGGAGATGGTTCAGCGTGGCGTCGGGTCGGTCGTCGTGCTCGACTACGGGCGCCTGATCGGCATTCTCACCGAGCGCGACCTCCTC
>JACVRM010000042.1 GCA_014534415.1 Thermoleophilia bacterium
CAGACGCTCGTGCGGGAGTGGGGCGCGTGAGCATCCAGACCGGCCGGCTGCCCGCCGACGAAGTGCGCTCGATGTTCGATCGCATCGCGCCCGTCTACGACCCGATGAACCGCCTCATGACCGGGGGCCTCGACCGCCGCTGGCGCCGCGCCACCGCGCGAGCCGTCGTGCGGCCGGGCGACCGCGTGCTGGATGCGTGCTGCGGTACCGGTGACCTCGCGGTGGCCGCCGCGGACGCGGGCGGCGCCGTTACGGGCGTCGACTTCTCCGAGCGGATGCTCGAGCGCGCCCGCCGCAAGGCACCGGAGCTCGACTGGGTGCAGGCCGACGCGCTCGACCTGCCGTTCCCCGACGCTAGCTTCGACGCGGCGACGGTTGGCTTCGGCGTCCGCAATCTCGCCGATCTGGAGGGCGGCCTTCGCGAGCTGCGTCGCGTGCTTGCGCCCGGGGGGCGCGTCGGCGTCCTCGAGATCACGCAGCCGCACGGCGTGCTCCGGCCGTTCTTCCGGGTGTGGTTCGAGCGCGTCGTGCCGCTCGTCGGCAAGGCGCTCCCCGTTGGGGGCGCCTACACGTACCTGCCGGCCAGCGTCCGGCGGTTTCCCGGGCCGGACGACCTCGCGCGGGCGCTGCGCGAGTCCGGCTTCCGGGACGTGCGCTACCGCCTGTTTGCCGGCGGCATCGTCGCGCTGCACACGGGGGTGGCCGCGTGACTGCCGTCGCGGAGATCCTCGCCGCGCCCGGTCTCCGCGACTACCTCGACGAGCTCGAGGAGCGCCTCGCCGAGGCGGTCGAGCAGGACGGCGGGGTCGTGGCCGAGATCGGCAGCGAGGCGCTCTCGGCCGGCGGCAAGCGGCTTCGACCGCTGCTCGTCTTCCTGACGACGTCGCCCGGCGCCGAGCCGCCCGTGGCCGCCGCTGTCGCCGTCGAGCTCGTCCATATGGCGAGCCTCGTGCACGACGACCTGATCGACGGGGCGGAGTTCCGCCGCGGGCGCGCCGCGGCCTGGTGGCGCCACGGGCCCGCGGCCGCGCTCGCTTCGGGCGACTACCTCTTCGCACGCGCTTTCGCCGAGCTCGCGGCGACCGGCGACGAGCGGGCGGTCGGCGTTCTGGCCGACGCCTGCCTCTGCCTCGCCCGTGGCGAGGCAATGCAGCGGGCGCAGAGCCGGAATCCCCAGACGACCGTCGAGCAGTACCTGCGGCGCTGCGCCCTCAAGACCGGAAAGCTGTTCGAAGCCGCCTGCGTGCTCGGCGGCGGCGGGCGCCGTGCCGCACAGTTCGGGCTTGCGCTCGGCATTGCGTTCCAGATCGCCGACGACATCCTCGACTGCACGGGCGACGCGCTCGAGACGGGCAAGGTCGGCGGCACCGACCTCCGCGAGGGCACGCCGACGCTCCCGCTGCTGCTCGCCGCGCGCGCTGACGAGGTCGTCCGGCACGCGCTCGTCGGCGGCCCGCTGGACGGCGCCCTCGTCCGCGTCGCCCAGTCGGGTGCACTCGAGCGGTCGCGCCGCCTCGCCGAGCGGTTCGCGCGCCGCGCGCGCACCGCGCTCGACGGCGGCGTTCACCGCGACGAGCTCGAGGCGCTGACTCACCTCGTCGTCAACCGGAGCCGCTAATGGCTGTCGCCGACCGCATCTCGCTCCTCGAGGCCGTCCGCGAGAAGGTCGAGGCCGGCGAGCGCCTCGACTTCGAGGACGCCGTCGCGCTGCTCGAGTCGGACGACCTGCTCGCGGTAGGCGAGCTTGCCGACGTCGCGCGACGCCGGCGCGGCGGCGGCGACGAGGCCTTCTTCGTGCAGAACCTGTACCTGAACCAGACGAACGTCTGCCGCGTGAAGTGCAAGTTCTGTGCGTTCGCCGTGACGCAGAAGCAGGCGAACGCGTACACGTACACGCCGGAGCAGCTCGTCGAGGACGCGCTCGCCCAGCGTGAGCTGACGGGGTTCACCGAGGTTCACATGGTCGGCGGCGAGAGCCCGCACGTCACCTTCGACTACTACGTCGAGATTGTCCGGCAGCTGCGCGAGGCCATGCCCGACGTGCACCTCAAGTGCTTCACGGCGAGCGAGATCCACCACATGACGACGCTCTCGGGGCTGTCGCACGAGGACGTGCTCGCGACGCTGCGCGACGCCGGGCTCGGGTCGCTGCCCGGCGGCGGCGCGGAGGTCTTCGCCGAGCGCGTGCGGCGCCTCGTGGCGCCCGGCAAGGAGTCGGCGGAGATCTGGCTGGAGACGCACCGCACCGCCCATGGGCTCGGCATCCCGACGCACTGCACGCTGCTGTACGGCCACGTCGAGACGTACGAGGAGCGCGTCGACCACCTGCTGCGCCTGCGGGCCCTCCAAGACGAGACCGGCGGCTTCCTCGCGTTCATCCCGCTCGCTTTCCATCCGGAGAACACCATCTTCGAGCGGCGCGGGTGGACGCACACGGTCGGGTCGGACGACCTCAAGATGATCGCGGTGTCGCGGCTGCTCCTCGACAACGTGCCGCACGTGAAGGCCTACTGGATCATGATGGGCATGCCGCTCGCACAGATCGCGCTGCACTTCGGCGCGAACGACGTGCAGGGCACGGTCGTGCGCGAGGAGATCTTCCATGCAGCAGGCGCACGCACCGAGACCGAGCAGAAGATCGACGAGCTCGTCCGGTTCCTGCGGGCGGCCGGACGCGTGCCGGTGCAGCGCGACACGCTCTACAACGAGCTGCGGCGGTGGTGAGCCTCGTGGCGATCCGGTTGCGATCTTGTTGCGCTGCGTCACACACACGCGTGGTTCACGGCGGTAGGCTCACGCCGAGCAGGGGGGCGGGTCGGGACCCGCAGTTACGCGCGCGCGCGTCTAGCTCCCTCGAGGAGGCCGTTTGATTCGGCTCGGCCGTATCTCCTACCTGAACATGGCGCCCGTCTTCTACGGGCTCCGTGCGGATGTCGACGAGGTCGTCGGCGTGCCGACGGAGCTCAACGCCGCGCTGCTCGACGGCCAGGTCGACGTCGCGCCGATCTCCTCGATCGAGTGGGCACGCAACGCGGCCGGGCTGCTGCTGCTGCGGCGGCTCTGTGTTTCTTCCGAAGGCGCGGTCGGCTCCATCCAGCTCGTCACCCCCATCCCGCTCGGGGAGGTGCGCAGCATCGCCGTCACACCGGAGAGCGCGACATCGGTCGTGCTCGCGCGGATCCTGCTTCCGCGCGCCGTGCACGTCGCGTTCGGTGAGCCGGCCGACGCGAGGCTGCTCATCGGCGACGCGGCGCTCCGCAGCGCATTCGAGGATCCAACGCCGCACTACGACCTCGGTCAACTGTGGCTGGAGCGAACCGGCCTGCCGATGGTCTTCGCCGTATGGGCGTGCGGCGAGCCGCCGCCGGCCGGAGTCCGCGCGCTCGAGGATGCCCTCGTGGCTTCCGTCCGACGTGCCCGCGCCGAGCCGGAGCGGCTCGCGCGTGCGGCGAGCGCCGAGTACGACTACCCGCCGGGCTACCTGGCCCGCTACTTCGAGCAGCTCCGCTACAGCTTCGGGCCTCGCGAGCGCGCCGGGCTGCTCCGCTTCCTCGAGCTCGCCCACGCGGCCGGCGAGCTCGACGAGCTGCCCGAGCTGCGCTTCGTCGCCGAGGAGGTTCCGGCGTGACGATTCGGGCCGGCGTCGAGGGACAGGCCCTCGGACATGCCCTGGCACGCCGTCGCGTCGGCGATGTTTCCCGCGGCTTCGCTGAAGGAACGCGCCGGCCGTGACCTCTGCCGCCACGTCTCAGGGACTGTCCCTCCGACACGGCTCGAACGGCCGTGTTCGCGAGGTGCTCGAGAAGGCGCTCGAGGGCGAGCGGATCGACGAGCGCGATGCGGTGGCGCTGCTCGAGTCGCGCGAGCTGGTCGCCGTCGGGCGGGTCGCCGAGCAACTCCGCGCGCGGCGCACCGACCCGCGCAAGGTCACGTTCATCGTCGACCGCAACGTCAACTACACGAACGTCTGCGTGACCGACTGCGATTTCTGCGCGTTCTACCGCCGCCCCGGTGATCGCGGTGAGGCCTACCTCCTCCCGAAGGCGATCATCTTCAAGAAGATCGAGGAGACGCTGGCCATCGGCGGCACCGGCGTGCTCATGCAGGGCGGCCACCACCCCGATCTCGGCGTCGACTACTACGTCGACCTCTTCAGCTCGATCAAGGCGCGCTACCCGATTCATCTCCACGCGCTCTCGCCGCCCGAGATCGAGCACATCGCGCGCCGCTCGAGCCTCACCGTCCCAGAGACGCTCACACGCCTCCGCGACGCCGGCCTCGACTCGCTGCCGGGCGGCGGTGCCGAAGTGCTCGTCGACCGCGTGCGCCGCCTCATCGCGCCGAAGAAGACCACGGCCGCCGCCTGGCTCAACGTGATGCGCCACGCTCACCGGCTCGGCATCTCGACGACGGCCACGATGATGTACGGCCACGTCGAGACGCTCGCCGAGCGCGTCGAGCACATGCGCCGTGTCCGCGAGCTCCAGGACGAGAGCCGCGGCTTTCGCGCCTTCATCTCGTGGACGTTCCAGCCGGACGGCAACCGGCTCGGCCCGCTGGTCCCGCGCGACGCCTTGCCGACGTCGTTCGACTACCTGCTCACCCAGGCAGTCAGTCGTATCTACCTGGACAACGTCGAGCACATCCAGTCGTCATGGGTCACGCAGGGGATGAAGGTCGGCCAGGTCGCGCTGCAGTTCGGCGCCGACGATCTCGGCTCGGTGATGATCGAGGAGAACGTCGTCTCGGCGGCGGGCACGACGCACCGCTCCACGACGGACGAGTTCGTGCACGCGATCCGCGCGCTCGGCAAGCAGCCCGTTCAGCGCGACACGCTCTACCGAGAGGTTCGTACGTGGTAGCGCGGGCTGTTCGGACTCTGTAAGTGCGCCCGGGCGCCGGCGCGGCGCACCGCTAGGCTGGCCGCGGGTCATGCTGCGCCTCGTCGTTCTGGCCGCGGTCGTCGCGGCGCTCTTCGCCGCGCCCGCTGTCGCTGCCGAACCGCAGACGCTCGTACCCGGCGTCACGTACGAGCGGCAGCTCACGTTCAGTCGCTTCGGGCCGCGCGTGCTCCACGTCGTCACGGCGCCTCGCCCGGGTGGGCTCTACGCGCTCAAGCCGGTGGTCTCGAACAACGCCGTCCCCGGCAAGGAGACGGTCACGGCGATGCAGCGGCGCCTCGCGTCGAGCGCGACGATCGTGGGTGTGAACGGCGACTTCGCCAGCGCCGAGGGCGTTCCGGCGGGCGTGCTCGTCCAGACGGGCACGCTCATCGTGGATGCGAATGCGAAGCGCTCGAGCATCGGCGTCGACCCCGACGGGACGCTGCGCGTCGAGCGTCTCGCGCTGCTCGCGACCTGGCAGGGTCGCGGCCAGCGCCGCCCGCTGATCGGCGTCAACCGCCGTCCGGGCGCGAACGGCGTCTCCGTGTACACGAGCGCGTGGGGGCCGGCGACGCCCGCCGAGCCCGGCGCCGTCGAAGCGGTCTTCGCCTCGCTGCCTCCGCTCCGGCTTTCCGGCGAGTCTGCCGGCGTCGTGACCGCCGTGCGATCGGGTGGCGGCGCGGCCATACCGCCCGGAGGCGGCGTCCTCGTCGCCCGCGGCACCCAGGCCGCGCGGCTCGCCGAGGAGGCGCGCGTCGGCGATGAGGTGACGCTGCGCCTCGTGACGAATCTCGACTGGAGCGGGGTGACGGACGGCCTCGCGGGCGGCCCGGTGCTCGTGCGGGCCGGGAAGGCGGTCTTCAACCCGCGCGAGGATTTCTCGCTCGCCGCGCTGTCTGCACGTACGGCCCGTGTCGCCGTCGGCCAGCGCGCCGACGGGCGCATCGTGCTCGTCGCCGCCGACGGCGGCTTGCCCGGGTTCAGCGCCGGCCTGACGAACTTCGAGCTCGCGCAGACGCTCGTCCGGCTCGGGGCCGTCACGGCGGCGGCGCTCGAGGGCGGCCCGGCCGCCACACTCGCCTTCGACGGCAAGCTGCTGAACCGCCCATCCGCCGGCGAGCGGCCCGTCTCTCTGATGCTCGGCGTGCTCTACGAGGGCGTGTACGCGCCGCCGCCGGAGCCGGTCGTCCTCTCGCCGAACGGCGACGGCGTCGATGAGCGCCAGACGTTTCGCTATCGCGTCGTCCGGCCGTCGAGCGTGACGGTGACGCTCGTCGACCCCGCCGGCGCTGCGCGTACGGTCGAGGCAGCCGAGCGGCCGCCCGGCTCGTACGAGCTCCCCTGGACGGGACGCAGGGAGGACGGGACGCTCGAGGCGCAGGGCCGCTGGCGTTGGATCGTCACCGCGCGCGACGGCCAGGGCCGCCAATCGACAGCCGAGCATCCGTTCTCGCTCAACACCACGCTGGCCGGCCTGCGTGTCGCGCCCGCCGTGGTGCGCGTCGGGCCTCGCGGCGGCGTGCTCTCCGTCTCCTTCACGCTTGCCCACGGGGCGAGCTGGACGGCGACGATCGAGACACCGAGAGGCACGGTGCTGCGCAGGTACGCCCGGCGGAGCGCGGCTCCGGGTCCGGCGTCGTTCACATGGGATGGCCGTTACCACAAGCGCGCTCGCGCCTACTCGGGCCAGCACGTCGTCCGCGTCTCGGTGACGAACGAGTTCGGCGCCGCGCAGCTCGCCCGGCCGTTCACGGTGCGCCGCGTCGGGCGCTGATCCTGGCGTCACTAGACTCGCTCGATGCCCGTCGCCTCGGTTCTGTCGGCCGTCACCGAAGCCGTCGTCGAGCTGATCGGCGACCACGGGCTCTACGCCGTCTTCCTGCTGATGCTCGTAGACGCCGTGCTGCCGGCGGCGAGCGAGCTCGTGATGGTCTACGGCGGCGCGGTCGCGGCCGGCGCGTTCGCCGGCCAGCATGTCGTGCTCTTCGGCGAGCGGCTCGACGAGGGCTTCCCGGCGTACCTCGCGATTGCCGTCGCCGGCACGGTCGGCTACACGATCGGCTCCGTGGGCGGCTGGCTGATCGGCCTCTACGGCGGACGTCCGCTCGTCGATCGCCACGGCCGCTGGCTCCACGTCGGCCCGGAGCGGCTCGAGCGCGCCGAGCGGTGGTTCGCGCGCTGGGGCGATGCCGCCGTCTTCCTCGGCCGGATCACGCCGGTCGTCCGCTCCTTCGTCGCCATCCCCGCCGGCGTCTTTCGCTTGCGGCTCGTGCCCTACAGCGCCCTGACGCTGCTGGGCTCGGCGATCTGGTGCTTTGCCTTCGCCGGGATCGGCTGGGCGCTCGGGTCGAACTGGGAGCGTTTCCACGACGCCTTCAAGTACGCCGACTACGCCGTCGCCGCGCTGCTCGTCGCGGCGGTCGCCTACCTGCTCTTCCGGGCACGCGCACGGACGCGGCGCCGGGCGCTCGAGCGCTCCACCTGAGCGGCCGCCCGACGGCGCTAGACTGGCCGCTCGTGCCGAACGTGCCTCTCGTGGACGTGCGCGCGCAGTACGCGTCGCTGCGCGAAGAGATCGGCCGCCGTATCGCCGAGGTCGTCGAGTCCGGCAACTTCATCCTCGGTCCGAACGTCGAGGCGTTCGAGCACGAGGCGGCCGACTACCTCGGCGTTCCGGAGACGGTCGGGGTCGCGAACGGCACGGATGCCCTCGTGCTGGTGCTCGACGCGCTCGAGATCGGCCCGGGCGACGAGGTGATCTGCCCCTCCTTTACGTTCTTCGCGACCGCTGAATCGATCGTGCGGCGCGGCGCCACGCCGGTGTTCGCCGACGTCGACGCGCAGATGCTGAACCTCGATGCCGAGGACGTGGCTGCGCGGATCACGCCGCGAACGAAGGCGATCGTGCCCGTGCACCTGTTCGGCCGCCCGGCCGCCCTCGCGGAGCTGGCCGAGCTCGGCCTGCCGCTCGTCGAGGACGCCGCGCAGGCGTTCGGCGCCGCCGGGATCGCGACTACCGGCGTCGCGTCGACGTTCAGCTTCTTTCCGACCAAGAACCTCTTCTGCCTCGGCGACGGCGGACTCGTGGCGTGCACCGAGCCGGAGCTCGCCGAACGAATCCGCATGCTCCGCTTCCACGGCTCGGAGGCGAAGACGACGTTCGAGTTCGTCGGCTACAACTCGCGCCTGGACGAGCTCCAGGCGGCCGTCCTGCGACTCTTCCTGACGAAGCTCGACGAGTGGAATGCGGCGCGGCGCGAGGCGGCCGCGCGGTACGGCGAGCTCGGCCTCGGCGAGCTGTGCGAGCTGCCGGCCGACGAGCCGGGGCACGTCTACCACCTGTTCGTCTGCCGCTCGCCCGAGCGCGACCGCCTGCGCGCGGCGCTCACGGAGGCGGGCATCGGCAACGCGCAGTACTACCTGCCTCCGCTGCATCTCCAGCCCGCCCTCCGCTTCCTCGGGTACGGCGAGGGTGATCTGCCCGAGACGGAGCGCGCCGCGGCGGAGAACTTCGCGGTGCCGCTCTGGGCAGGAATCGGAGCCGACGTGCAGGAGCAGGTCGTCGAGACGATCCGGCGTGCAGCCCGGGTCGGTGTCGCGTAATGGTCCCGGTCAACCGTCACCGGATCTGGCAGCTGCTCGCGGACGCGGGGCTCGTTGCCGTCGCCTGGTACCTGGCGTTCCAGCTGCGCTTCGACGCGGAGGTCTCTCGCCCGTACGAGCGGCTGTTCGAGCGCACGATCCTGCCGGTCGTCGCGCTGAAGCTCGTCGTCTTCGTCGCGTTCGGCTTCTACAACCGCTGGTGGCGCTACGTCTCCACGCGAGACATGTGGGCGGCCGCGCGCGGCGTGACCGTCGCCTCGCTCGTCGTGCTGCCCGCCATCTATCTCTGGAACCCCGTGCCCGGCTTCCGCGTCCCGGCCGGCGTCGTCGCCATCGACTGGCTGCTGCTGCTCGCGCTCGTGGCCGGCTCGCGGCTGCTCGCGCGGACGGTCTTCGAGCGGCCCGGCCCGGGAGAGATCGTCGCGCGCGGGCGGGAGGTGATCGTCGTGGGAGCCGGTGACGCGGGCCAGCTCGTGATCCGCGAGATGCACCGCAACCGCGCGCTCGGCTACTCGCCGATCGGCCTGCTCGACGACGACCCGCGCAAGAAGAACCTGCGCGTGCACGGCGTCCGCGTGCTCGGCACCACCGCGGAGCTGCCGCGCCTCCTCCGCGAGCACCGGCCCGACGAGCTCCTGATCGCCATGCCGTCCGCCTCCGGCGAGGCGCGCCAGCGCATCGTCAACGTGGCGCGCGACGAGGGCGTGCCGGTCAAGACGCTGCCGGGCCTGCACGAGCTGATCTCCGGCGACGCGGCGCTGGCGGGCCAGATCCGCCCCGTCGAGGTCGAGGACGTGCTCGGCCGCGAGCCCGTCGAGGTGGATCTCGCCGCGCTCGCGTCGTACCTCGCCGGCGAGACGGTGCTCGTGACCGGCGCGGGAGGCTCGATCGGCGCGGAGCTCTGCCGCCAGATCGCCCGGCTCGGCCCGCAGCGGCTCGTGCTCGTCGAGCAGGCCGAGACCGCGCTCTTCGAGATCGAGCGCGAGCTGGTCGACGAGCGCGGCTTCACCGCCGCACACCCCGTCATCGCCGACATCGGCAACCGCGTGAAGGCACGCCGGATCTTCGAGAAGTACAGGCCCGGTGTCGTCTTCCACGCCGCCGCCTACAAGCACGTGCCGCTGATGGAGGCGAACCCCGTCGAGTCGGTGCGCAACAACGTGCTGGCCACGAAGGTGATGGCGGACGTCGCGAGCGAGTTCGGGGCGCGCCGCTTCGTGCTCGTCTCGACCGACAAGGCGCTCAACCCGCGCGCGGTCTACGGCCAGTGCAAGACGCTCTGCGAGTGGGTGATCGAGGCCTTCGGGCACCGCGGCGACGTCGAGACGCGCTTCGTGGCCGTCCGCTTCGGCAACGTGCTCGGCTCTGCCGGGAGCGTGATCAACATCTTCCGACGCCAGATCGCTCGCGGCGGGCCGCTCACCGTCACCCACCCCGACATGACGCGCTACTTCATGACGATCCCCGAGGCGGTGTCGCTGATCGTGCAGGCGGGCGCGATCGGCGGACGGGGCGAGATCTTCGTGCTCGACATGGGCGAGCCCGTGCGAATCCTGGACCTCGCTCGCAACATGATCCGGCTCTCCGGCAAGGAGCCGGAGCGCGACATTGCGATCGAGTTCGTCGGCGCGCGCGCGGGCGAGAAGCTGCACGAGCAGCTGTGGGGCGAGGGCGAAACGGTTGTCGAGACGCCGCATCCGAAGATCCGGAGCGCACGGCGGCCGCCGGTCGACGCGGCGTGGCTCGAGGAGGAGCTCGCGGAGCTCGAGCGGCTCGTCGAGGACGGCGACACGCTCGGCGTTGTGGCGCGTCTCGCGCGGATCGTCAACGCGCCTCGTCGCGCTGCGACCGCAAGCGAAACCTCGACAGTTCGCTGATTCGGCACACTCCCGCGCGGGCGCCCGCCGACGGGCCCGGTAGCGTCGCTTGCGTGGGCCGAGAGGCGATCTTTGCCGGGCTGAACCCCGAGCAGCGGCGCGCCGTGGAGTCGGTGCGCGGCCCCGTCTGCATCCTCGCGGGCGCGGGCTCGGGCAAGACGACGACGATCACGCGGCGGATCGCCAACCAGGTCGCTGCGGGCGCGTTTCCGCCTTCCGCGATCCTGGCGGTCACGTTCACCGAGAAAGCGGCGGGCGAGATGCGGCGCCGGCTCGAGGCGCTCGGTGTGCGCGGCGCCGCCGCGCGTACGTTCCATTCGGCCGCGCTCGCGCAGCTCCGCTACTTCCGGCCGGACGAGTCGCCGCGGATCGTCGCGTCGAAGGCGTTGCCGCTGCGCAATCTGGCCGGCTTCCTGCCGCGCGCGTACCGGTTCCGGCCTGCCGGCGACCTGGCGACCGAGGTCGAGTGGGCGCAGAACCAGCGCCTTCGCCCGGACACGTACCTCGACGCGCTCGGCGACCACTCGCCGCCGATCCCGGCCGACCTGATGCAGCGCCTGTTCGCGCGCTACGAACGCTGGAAGCGCGAGGAGGGCGGGGTCGACTTCGAGGACCTCCTCGAGGGCGCGATCCGGCTGCTCGAGGTGGACGAGCACGCACTCGCGACGGTACGCGAGCGCTACCGCGCTTTCACGGTCGACGAGTACCAGGACGTCAACCTGCTCCAGCAGACGCTGCTCGATCTCTGGCTGGGCATGCGCGATGACGTCTGCGCGGTCGGCGACGACTACCAGGCGATCTACGGATTCACGGGTGCATCGCCGCGTTACCTGCTCGCGCTGCCGGAGCGATTCACGGAGGCAACCGTCGTCCGTCTCGAGGCGAACTACCGCTCGACGCCGGAGGTGCTCGCGCTCGCGAACCGGTTGGTTCCGCGCCTCGGAGGTGCCGAGAAGACCTTGCGCGCCACGCGCGCGAGCGGCCCGGAGCCGGTCGTGCGCGCGTTCGCCGGCGCGGTCGCCGAGACCGACTTCGTCGTCGAGCGAGCGGGCGCGTTGGCCGAGGACGGGATTCCGCTCGAGGAGCTGGCCGTGCTGGTGCGGACGAACGCGCGAACGGCCGACTTCGAGGAGGCGTTCCACGAGGCTGGGATTCCGTTCCAGGGTGCGTCGCTGCTCGCACGCGACGCGGCGAGGCAGCTGTTCAAGCGTTTGCGGCGAATCGACGGTCCGCTTGCCGCCACGGTCTCGCGGGTGGCGCGAGAACAGGGTCTGCTGCACGTCGTCCCCGACGGCCTGGGCGAGCGGGAGCTCACGCGGCAGAACGACCTTGCGCGGCTGGTTCGGCTCGCGCGAGAGCTGGACGACGGCGCGCTCACGATCGGCGCCTGGCTGACCGAGCTCGAGCGCCGCTTCGGCCCGAATTCCGGCCGCGGCGTCCACCTGCTCACGCTGCACCGCGCCAAGGGGCTCGAGTTCGACGCCGTCTTCGTGCCGCGCGTCGAGGAGAAGGAGCTGCCGTCGCGGCTGGCGCGGACGCCGGAGGAGATCGCTGAGGAGCGGCGGCTGCTGTACGTCGGCATGACGCGCGCACGGTTGCACCTTGCGGTGACGTGGAGCGGCAAGCCGAGCCGGTTTCTCGTGGAGCTGGGTCTGGCGACGGCGACGCGCCCACGGAAGCCGGAGGCCGGTGACGCGCCCCCGGGCTTCGACGTGCTCAAGGAGTGGCGCCGGCGCCGCGCGCAGACGGACGGTATCCCGGCATACGTGGTCTTCCACGACGCGACCCTGGCAGAGATCGCCCGCCGCCGCCCGCGCGACGCGAGCGAGCTCGCGGCGGTCGCCGGCGTAGGTCCAACGAAGCTCGAGCGCTACGGCGCCGACGTCCTCTCGGCACTCGCGGAGGACTGTGCGCCACGTATCGAAGAGGCGGTCAGGCATAATTAACCCTTATGGAAACGCGGCAGCTCGCCGCTTTCTGCGCCGTCGTCGAGCGCAAGAGCTTCTCCCGTGCGGCCGAGCAGCTCGGCGTTTCGCAGCCCGCGGTCAGCCTCCAGATCGCGGCGCTCGAGAAGCGGCTCGGCCGGCGGCTGATCGACCGCTCCGGTAGGCGCGTCGAGCCGACCGAAGCCGGCCAGCTGCTCTACCGGCGCGCGCAGCGCATGCTCGCGCTCGAGGAGCAGCTCCTCGAGGACGTGGCGGCCGGTACGGAGGGGGAGCTGCGCGGCACGATCGAGATCGGCGCCTCGACGGGGCCGGGCGACAACGTCGTCCCGCTGCTGCTCTGCGAGTTCCAGCAGCGCAACCCGAACGTACACGTGGCGCTCTCGGTGTTCGACACCCAGACCGTCGTCGAGCAGGTCGCGCTCCGCGCGCTCGAGCTCGGTGTCGTGGGCGCGGCGCGCCGGCACCGGTCGGTGCGCTTCGAGCCGCTCCTGCGCGACGAGGTCGTGCTCGCCTGTCCACCCGGTCACCGGATCGCGGGTCGCACGATCACGCTCGACGAGCTGCGCCGGCAACCGCTGATCGTCATGCAGGAAGGCGCCGGCGTCCGCCAGGTGATCGAGGACGAGCTGCGCGGCGCCGGCATCCGACTTCGTGAGCTGGACATCCGGCTCGAGCTCGGCCTCCAAGAGTCGGTCAAGAGCGCGGTACGCGCCGGCTACGGCGTCAGCTTCATCTCCCGCTCCGGCGTCGAGGCGGACCTCGCCGCAGGGACGCTCGCCGCCGCGCGCGTCGACGGACTCGAGCCCGTTCGCGAGATCTCGCTCGTGCGGGCAACCGGCCGCGCACTGACGCGAGCGTCGGACGCCTTCGTGGCCTTCGCGCGCGAGCGACTCGCGGCGTGATCGTTCGCTGGGGGGTCGGTCAGCTCGGCCCACTGCTCCGCGAGCTCGCTGTCGAGACGCCGCTGCTCGTCACGAGCGAGCGCTGGCGCGACGCCGACGTGCCGGTCGCGCTCCGCTTCACGAACGTCCGCCCGCACACGCCCGCCGCGTCCGTGCAGGCTGCCGCAGTAGCGGCGGAGGCGTCCGACGGGCTCGTCGCGCTCGGCGGCGGCAGCGCGATCGACACCGCCAAGGCGGTCTCCGCGCGGACGGGCCTGCCGGTCGTTTCGGTACCGACCACCTACTCCGGCGCCGAGTGGACGACGTTCTTCGGAACGCGAGACGAGCAGCGCGGTGTCAAGGGCGGCGGCTCAGGCGCGCGCCTGGCCGGCATCGTCTACGAGCCTGAGCTGACGCTCGACCTGCCTCGCGACCTAACGGGCGGGACGGCGCTGAACGCGCTCGCGCACTGCGCCGAGGCGCTCTACACGCGCACCCGCGCACCCGGCGGTGACCCGCACGCCCTCCGCGGCGCCGCGCTGATCGCCGACTCACTGCCGGCCGTCCTCGAGAACGGGCACGACCTCGAAGCGCGCACGCGCCTGCTCGAAGGTGCCATGCACGCGGGGGCCGCTCTGGCGGCGTCGTTCATGGGGCTTGCGCACGCGATGGCGCAGGCACTCGGTGGGCGCTACGGCCTGCCGCACGGTGCGCTGAACGCGATCTGCCTGCCGGTCGCGCTGCGCTTCAACGAGCTGGCCGCGCGCGCGGCGATCCGGCGCTTCGGCGAGGCGCTGGGGGAGCAGGACGTCGCGGCTGCGACGCAGCGGCTCGCGCGCCTGGCCGGGTACGAGCGTCTCCGTGACCTGGGAGTTCCGCGCGACGAGCTAGACGTGGTCGCCGCTGAGGTCGTCGAGCGTCCGGCCGCTCGCGCGAACCCGCGTTCCGCGACGGCGGCGGAGGTTGCCGAACTGCTCCGCGCCGCGTATTGAAGGCATAAGCTCTCGAAATGAGCACGATTAGCAATTGGTAGACTGACCCACCCATGGCGACGCCCGTGTCCTTCGACGTGCTCGTGATCGGCAGCGGAGCTTCCGGCCTCGCGGCGGCGGTCTCGGCCGACCGGTCGGGTGCGCTCGTCGCGCTCACGACCAAGGGCTCGCTCCCGTCGTGCAACTCGGCCAAGGCGCAGGGCGGCATTCAGGCGGCGTTCGCGGCCGACGACTCGCCTGAGCTGCACGCCGAAGACGTGTGGCGCTCGTCACACGAGACGGCAGACAGGCGGCTCGTCGAGGTGCTCACCGGCGAGGCACCCTCGGCGATCCACTGGCTGGAGGACCTCGGCGTGGAGTTCACGCGCGAGAATGGGGGTTATCGGCTCGCCCGCTGCGGCGGCGCGTCGCGGCGGCGACTCCTGCAGGTGGGCGACAGGACCGGCCACGCGATCACGAGTGCTCTCCGCGACGCGGCCGAGGCGGGGAACGTGCAGACGTTCGCCAAGGCACCGCTCGCCGAGCTCGAGCGCCG
>JACVRM010000064.1 GCA_014534415.1 Thermoleophilia bacterium
TCGGCGCGCAGCCGTGCGATGAGCTGCCGCTGCTCGTCGCCCGTGCCCTCGAGCCGCTGTGTTTCCTTGCCGAGCCGCTGCTCCACGCCGGCGATCAGCTCCTCCTGCCGCCCGGAGACGTGCGCGACCTGCTCGGCGAGCCGCTCCTGAGCCCGCTCGAGGTCGGCCGTCCAGGAAGCGAGGCGCTGATCGACGCGGCGCTGGACGGTCGCGAGGCGCTCGGCAAGCTCGGCGTCGGCCCGTCGCTCTCGGTCTGCAAACGCAGCCCGGCGCTCGTCTGCCAGGCGGCGCTCCTCGTCCAGCAGGCCGGACACCGACTCGGCGCGCGCCCGCGAGAGTGTCCGTTCGAGCTGGGCGGTGCTCTCCGCAGTCTGGCGCTCGACGAAGGCGCCGATCTCTTCGCGGGCTGCCTCGATCCGCTCGTCGACGAGTCGCGCCCGCCCGGTTGCGCGGCGCAGCCCTGCGGCGGCGAGCAGCGCGGCCGCGGCGACCGTGAGGCCGGCCGCCGAGACGCCACGCTCGTCTCCGGGCTCGAGCGCGAAAGCGGTCCAGGCTGCCGTCGAAGCGGCGCCGACAGCGGCGGCGAGGCCCGCCAGCGCGCGCGCCGGCGCACGCTCGAGCACCGCAGCGGCCAGGCCTGCGCCGACCAGCGGGACAGAGCCCGCGAAGACCAGCTGGAACGCCGTCTCGACGCTCACGTGCCGATGGTAGACGGACGGCTACAGGCGTACGAGCAGGAGGGCGACCGCGAGAGCGGCGATCGCGCCGGTCAGAAGCCGCAGCGCGACCTCGGGTACGGCGGTCAGCATCGCGGCGTTCACGTCCTCGCGCGTGCCGTCGGCGTACTCGACCACGCCGCGCACCGATCGCGCGCGTCGGCGAACGGTGCGCACTCGGGTAGAAAGTGCGCGCTGCGCGAGGCTGAGCAGCGTCGCCGCGGCTGCCGCTACGAGCGCCTCCGCATCGAGCCGCTCGGCCGTCACCACGTACGCCGAGAGGAGCGGGAGGGCGCCCCACGAAACGGCGAACCACACGTCGCCGTGGAAGCGGCCGCCGAAGAGCTCGAGGTTGTATGCGCACACCACGAAGCCGCCCACGAGGACGAACGGCAGCAGCCAGAGCGTCCAGGCGAGCGCGCTCGCGATTCCGATCGACACGGCGCCGGCGATCGAGACAGCCGCAAGGACCCACAACACCGAGCTCGGGATCCGCGTCGCGAGCGGCCGGCCGTTCAGCTCGTCGAGCGCATGTGCGCCGATGCCGACCGCGAGGAAGAAGGCGGCGAGCGCCGCGGCCAGCCGCTTCAACTCGAACCCGGGCGCGAGCGCCGCGCCGATCGCGGCGTACGATAGGTGCCAGAGCGTGTACGGCGGGTGCAGGAGCGTGACGTAGTCGCGCCAGCCGCCGGGTTGCAGCGCGTAGAACGCGGGCCGCGTCTGCGTGGTCACGCGCGCTGCCCCCACGTGACGACGCCGCCGCCCAGACTCAGCAGTCGCCACCGGACGTCATCGATGCCCGCGCGCCGCCACAGCCGCGCGAGCCGCTCGAGCGGGTACTCGCGGTAGAAGCCTCGGATGCTCGGCCCGAGGAAGCGGCCGACCTCGCCCCAGCCTGGGGAGAGCGCGTGGCCGATCCCGGGCAGGCCGAAGTCCACCCACAGCTCCCATAGAGCGCGCCAAGGCTGTCGCGGCGGGACGCCGAACTCGAGCGCGGCGACAGTCCCGCCGGGGCGGACGACGCGGGCGAGCTCGTGGAGCGTCGCGCTCGGGTCGTCCACGTAGCGGAGCAGGTACGTGAAGGTGAGGGCGTCGAACGAGGCGTCCTCGAACGGCAGGCGCTCGGCGCGGCCCTGGACGAGCCGGACGCGGTCGGCGAGTCCGGCCCCGGCGAGCCGGCGCCGCGCCGTCGCGAGCATCTCGGCGCTCTGGTCGAGGCCGACCACCGCGCACCCAGTCTCGTGGACTAGCTGCGCTGCGACCGCGCCGGTGCCCGTCGCGACATCCAGCACGGTGTCGTGCGGGCCGGCTGCGATGCGCGAGAGAAGGAATCGGCGCCAGCGCGGGTCCTGGCCGAACGAGAGCAGCCGCGCGTACCGGTCGTAGGTCGGGCCGAGCGGCGCAAAGAGCGCGCGCGCCTGCCGGTTCCGGGCGGAGACGGCCACCAGGGCGAGTCTATGCTGGCTCCGCCGTGAGCCTGGGCGATGAGATCGAGCGGACGGCGGCCTCGGCGGCGGCATTCGTCTCACCCGGCGAGCAGCTGGCGGGCGTAGTGCCGGTCGAGCCGTCTGCGGGGCTGCGGCTCTATCTCTGCGGGTTCACGGGCGACGACGAGCCGCACTGGCTCGTGCTGGACGATGCCGGCCGTCCGGTGCAGGAGCGGCGCCTCGTCCGGGAGGCGGCCTCGATCGCCGCGCTCTGCGAGCTGGCTGACGAGACGGCGGCGGGCGGCGATCTCGACGAACTGCGCTCGCACCTCGTGGCGCTGCGGATTACGGAAAACCCGCCGGGCATCGACGAGGCCGAGGAGGCGGTGCTCGCGCTCCAGGCGGCGATCGGTGCCCCGCCGCGGCTCGCCACACCCGAGCACCTCGACCGCGTGGGCGCTGCGACGCGTCGCGTCGAGCTTACGTTCGGCGACGAGAGCGGGTCGCCGTTCGCGGCGGCGATGCGGCACGCGGGCCACTCGGCGCAGGCGTTCGTCTCGGACGTCGAGGCGAACTACAAGCTGCCGCTCGAGTAGTCGCGCCGGCGGCGTGCCGGACGGATGTGGCGCCTCCCTGGTGGAGATTCGCCCGCCGCCCGGCCCCCAGCCGTGCGGCGCGGTCCCGCGTGCAGAATGGCCACAAACCGGAGAGGAGAGGCAGATGGAGGGCGGTTTCGGATTCCCGTTCGGCGGCGACCCGGAGGAGCTCATGCGGAACCTTCAGGAGTTCGCCGCGCGGCAGGCCGAGTCGGTGCAGGAGGCGCAGCGCGAGCAGTTCGCCACGCTCACGCTGAATACGGCGGTGGAGCTGACGGGCGCGGCGCTCGGCCGCATCGACGCGGCCGGTGGTCCCGACGAGCAGGCGATCGCGCTGCGCGACGCCATGCGCGTCCTGTTTCCCGAGGCCGTCGCGCTGGTCAGCGCGGCGCGCCAGGGCTTCATGCGGGAAACCTGAGGACAGGCGTAGAATCGCGCCGCTCGTGAGCGTCTTCGACCGCGCGATCGTCCGCCTGCTGCCGGCGGTGCCGAAGCCGGTCGTGCGCCGAATCTCCGACCGCTACATCGCCGGCACGGAGCTCGAGGACGCCTGCCGCGTCGTGAAGCGGCTCAACGACGCCGGCCGCATGGCGACGATCGACGTGCTCGGTGAGGAGATCGCCGTTCCCGACGAGGCGCGCGCAATCGCGCACGAGTACGAGCACGTCTTCCAGACGATCGACGTCCAGCGGCTCGACTCGAACGTCAGCGTCAAGCTGACGGGCCTCGGGCTGAAGCTCGACTACGGACTCTGCCGGGGAAACCTGGAGCTCGTCGTCCGCCGCGCGGCAGCGAGCGGCAACTTCGTGCGCATCGACATGGAGGACTCGTCGACGACCGACGACACGTTGCGGCTCTACCGCGAGCTGCGCGAGGCGGGGCATGAGAACGTCGGCATCGTGCTCCAGGCGGCACTGCGGCGGACGCTCGACGACATTCGCTCGCTCGCCGAACTCGGCCTCAACGTCCGGCTCTGCAAGGGCATCTACCTCGAGCCGCCGGAGCTCGCCTACCAATCATTCGAGGAGATCCGTGACAACTTCGTGCGTTCGCTGCGCGAGCTGCTCGCCGTCGGCGCGTACGTCGGTGTCGCGACGCACGACGACTGGCTCGTCTCGCAGGCACAGCGGCTGATCGACGACCACGGCCGCTCGCGCGGCGAATACGAGTTCCAGATGCTGCTCGGCGTGCGCACCGCGCTCGGCGACACGCTCGTCAGCGAGGGCCACCGGCTGCGCATCTACGTTCCCTACGGTCGCCACTGGTACGCGTACTCGATGCGCCGCCTCCAGGAGAACCCGAAGATCGCCGGCTATATCGCCGCCGACACGTTCGGGCGCCTCATCTCGGGGCGCAACGGTCGTTAATTAGTTGCGCTGGGCCCGCGCCGACGGCTGCCGGGTCTGGGACGAGACCGGGCGCGAGTATCTCGATCTGACCGGCGGGTTTGGGGTCGCGGCGCTCGGACACGGGAATCAAAAGATCCGCGAGGCGATCGCCGCGCAGCCCGTGATGCACGCGCTCGGCGATCTTGCCGAGGCCGAAACGACCGCGCGGTTGCGCGAGGCTCTGCCGTGGCCGGTCAAGTTCGGAGTCACGGGCGAGGATGCGGTCGAGATCGCGCTGCGCACCGCGCTCCTCGCGACCGGGAAGCCGGGCATCGTGGCGTTCGACGGCGCCTACCACGGCACCGGGCTGCTTGCGCTCGCGGCCACGGGCCTCGAGCGGTTCCGCGAGCCGTTCGCGGCGTGGCTGCCAGGCCCCGTTCATCGCCGGGCCTACGGTGAGGATCCGGGCGCGCTCCCGGCGGGCACCGCTTGCGTCATCGTCGAACCGGTGCAGGGCCGCGCCGGAGCGCGCGTTCCGCCTGACGGCTTCCTCGAGACGCTTCGCTCACGCTGCGACGAGGCGGGCGCACTCCTGGTGGTCGACGCGATCTTCACCGGCCTCGGCCGGCTCGGGGTCATGTGGCCCGGCGAGCACGTCGCCGACGTGCTCTGCGTGGGCAAGGCGCTCGGCGGCGGCCTGCCGCTCTCGGCGGCGTTGTTCGTCCGTCGCGAGCTCGCGGACGCCTGGAAGCTCGGGCGCGACGACGTCTACACGCACACGCACGTCGGCAGCCCGCTGGCGTGCGCCGCCGCGCTGGTGCTGCTCGACGAGGTGCCGAAGCTCCTACCGCGCGTCGGCGAAGCGTCAGCACGGTTCGCAGCAGCGGGCTGGCAAGGTGCCGGATTGCTGCGGACGAGGCGCCTCGAGGCGGCCGACGCTTTCCGACGGGGCGTCCTCGTCATCCCGATCCCGGCCACCGAGGCGGCGGACTCGCTGAGCCAGACTGCGCCGCCACTTACGATCAGCGACCAGGAGATCGACGAGGCGCTCGAAAAGCTGTCGGCGTGACTCGCGCCCGCGCGGCTAGGGCGGCGGGGGAGCATCGGGCGGCGGGCCGGCCGGCGGCACGTCCTCCTCGACGACGGCGCGGCGCCGGGGGCCCCACGCGCGGCGCCCGTAGTGGGGATCGCCCTCGGCGTACCTGCTGCGGCCGAAGTAGCCGGGGCCCCACCAGGTGCTCCAGAAGAACAGCGTCAGCGCGAACGACAGCACGCCGATCACGATCAGGATCACGCCGATCGCATCGACGTCGACGCCTTCGAGCTCGCCGGTCACGCCCCAGATGAGGATCGCGCCGACGCCGATCAGGAGCAGGCTGACGACGATGCCCACGCGGGCAGCATACGTAAGCTCACGGCCGTGACACGGCGGCTGCTTGCCGCGGCGCTCGCGGCCATCGCGCTCTCGGTGCCGGGCTGCGGCGGCGACGGCAACGACGGCGGCGGCGCGCAAGCCGAGCGCGTCCAAGCGGCGTACTACGTCTACTTCGCCCGTCGGAGCGATGCGCTCGAAGCGGCGGAGGAGCTACGAGGCGACGGCTTCGAGACCGAAATCCGGGAGGACGCGGGCGTCGAGTGGCTCGTGATCGCTTCCGCCGAGCTACCGCGCGAGGAGCTCGACGCGGCCGAGGGGCAGATGCGCTACGTGGCGTACCAGTTCCAGGGCGACTACGACGGCTCCGAGATCGAGGACGACTAGCGCGTGTACTCGCGCTCGATATCCGCGTCGATGCGCGGCTTTCCGCCGAAGCAGCTCTCGATCGCCTTCTTGGCCCGGGCGGTCGGCTTGTCCTCGTAGACGAGAACGGCGTTTTCGGCTCGCTTCAGCAACGCGCCGAGCGGGACGCCGGGCTGCCACGAGCCGCCGGCGACGGCGGCGTAGTTCGCCTCGGTCGTGTGCGCGGTCCCGCTGTTCTCCTCGAACACGACCGCGAAGTTCGTCTTCCCGTACCTGCCCTCGAGCGCGCCTCTCTCGGCCAGCCCCTCGGCGAGCACCTTCCCGGCGTTGGTGTTGAGCTGCGTGACGCCGGCTCGCCGCAGGCAGGCGGCCGCGTCCTTGACCGTGTAGGTGACGGCTTCGGCGTCACCGGCCTCGCCGTCGCCGTCGTCGCCGCCGCCGCCGCCGCATGCCGGCAGCGCGGTCAGCGAGCAGGCCGCGAGCGCGAGCGTCAGCAGGAAGCTGCGAACGTCCATCGATCTCAAGCGTACGGACGACGGCGCGCCACGTCTGTTAGTGCGGATGCGGCCGCTTCCTGGGAGGGACTAGCGAAACGGAAAGTGCCTGCAACCAGGGGGCCTCAGAATAGCCGCTCCTAGGCGATGTTCTTACCCCCGGAGTTCAGCGAAAACGGTTCACCCGCACTGTGGCAGGCGGCGCGCATGAACGGGGGGCGTACGTCCAATTCGCCGCCGTGAGGCGCCAGACGCCAGGAACGGGAAACGCGATGTGCGCGACCCGAACTGCACGGTCTTGAAGTCGCCTTGTGACGAACTGGAATTGCCGGTCGTTCGGTCCCTTGGCGATTACCTTGAAACGGGGAATGGCGAGATACGTCGGCGCTCCCGGTACCACCTGTCCGTTCGCCCACCGCGAAACGTACGTACGAACGGTCACGCGCACGGGTTCGCCCACGGTCGCCACGGATACGGCACTTATACGAACGCACCCTTTGGCCGACGCCGGAGGCGCGACGGCAAGTGCGACGGAGAACGCAACGAGCAGGACAGCCGCCAACGCGATTCGTCTCACGCCGCTACTACACCACCTCGATCAACCGGGTTCCGCCTGGCGTGCCGCCGGAGCACGTCGAGGTTGTCTCCGTAGTAGAGGAGGTTGGGTTGATCGGTCAGAACAGCGGCTCCGGCAGGTTGGGCTGCGCGATGACGAGCGGCGGATTTGCCTATCTGCCCGGAGAGGGCGATCAGGTCGCCATCGAAGGTGTCGAACTGCTCGACGCCTGCATCAAGCGCGGTCGCCACGTGGATTGCGTCCTTTGGACGCACGTTGTGATCCCACACAAGTTCGCGGGCTTCCTCGGCAACGGTGCGATCCACGTCGCGAACGGCGATCCACTCGTGCTGCATGAACGTCTGCACCCGCCTGAGCTTGTCCCGGCCAAGGCTTAGTGGGCTGCCCTTCGGCCAGAGAACTTCAGCGATCGTCAGCGCCGACGTGACGACGCGTACGTTTCCGCGCTCGGCCTCAGCAATCACGGCGCGGCAGGCTGAAAGCTTGTCCGGCTCGGCGTTCAAGACGCCGAGGAAGCAGACGGTATCCCAGTAGCGGTCACTCATTCGGCCTGCGCGATTCCTTCAAGTCGGCCGTCTCTGGGAGCGCATCCTCGCTTGGGAACACGCGAAGCTCGTTGCCTTCGATGCTGACGGGTTCTCCTGTCCTGCGCCTGCGGATGATCCCGCGCGCGGAGACACGCTTGGAATAAGCCTTCAGCACGTCGTCCAAGGGGATCCGGTCTCCGAAGCGACACTCGACACGACGCCCGGTTAGCGACTCCCAGACGAAGAAACGGCGGCGCTCGTGGGTGAGTACGCCCTCCAGCCGCCCTTCGATCGTTCCGAAGCTCTCAACCTGCCCGCCGATCAACTCCTCGACGTTCGCGACGATAGTCGGCGTCAGCGTCACCCTTTCGACGGGCTGGCCGTCCGCGTGCGCTGAGATGCGAACCGCGCGCACCTCGCCGTTGGCGCTCGCAAGGTCACGCGCTTGTTCAAGGGCTCGGTCGGAGTAGTACGGAGGGCGCTCGGCTCGCTGCTGGATGAGCGCGATCCCCGACGCTATAGCGGAGGCGGCTCGAGCTGGCAGGTCGGGCGGCACGTCGTCGCGCGTGCGCTCTGGCGTTAGCTCAAGGAGATAGGGACTCTGCTTGCGTACGTTCGCGACGATCCAGCGGAGCGGATCGCGGTGTTCCTCTGCGACTTTGCCGCCGACCTCTTGGACGAGCGTCGAGAGGGAACGCGTGAGCTGCTGAAACCGTCCCAAGGTCAGCTCCTCGGCGTCAAACTCGACTGTCAGACTGACTGCCACGGCGACCTCCAAATCCCGGCCAGCCGAGTCTATGTCGTCCGACCGACTTCGTAGAATTTGACCTGGAAATCGCCGTGCTACCGCTTCGCGACCAAGCTGCGCGCCAACCGGCCCGCGCTGGACGCCTGCCTGAACGCGATGGCGGCGAGCCTGCGCCGGGAGCTTCCCGACTACGGCCGCGATCTGGCGATTGACGCCTCCGACCTTCCCGCCTACGCGAACGGCCAACGGTACGTCAGCAAGAACGGCCCCGAGCGCGAACGGTTCAGCGACCCGGACGCAAGCTGGGGCCACCGCTCGGCCGTATCGACCCGCAAGGGCGGCGGTTTTTACGGCTACCGCCTGCACGCTGCGGTCTGCGCCGCTACCGGGCTTCCGCTTGCTTGGCGGGTGCAGACGGCGCGCGAGCACGAAACAGTGTCCGTCCCGCCGCTTCTCGACACGCTCGCCGCTCGCGGCTTCGCACCTGTAACGGTCGCGCTGGACAAGGGTTACGACAACGGGCCGATCTACGATGCTTGCGCCGACCACGGCGCGGTTGCCATCTTCCCGCTCCGCGAGACCCCCGCCGTCAAGCGCGGCGAGCACCATGCCCCCACGTGCGCGCACGGCGCATGGACCTTTGCCGGGGCTGACTTCAAGCGTCGCCGGACGAAGTGGCGCTGCCCGACCGGCGAGTGCCAGCCCGCGAGCACCTGGCGCAAGGCTTCCCGCCTGCACCCGCTCATCCCGCGTGAGACGAACCGATGGCGCAGCCTGTACCGGGGCCGCGCTGCCGTCGAGCGCGAGTTCGGTCGCCTCACGAACGACTACGGGCTTGCCCCGCTCCGCGTCGGTTGGAGCGCGTCGCCCTGCATGCCGACCTAACGATGCTCGCGCGGCTCAGCCAGGCACTCGCCCGAGCGCGTGCCGTTCCGCTCGCGGCCTAAAGCCGCTCGCCTCTCAGATAAGGAAGGGCAGGAGCCTAAAACCCCTGCCCTCAGTCGGCTGCAGGCCGACTCCACGGCGAGGCTGAGCTTGGCTCGCCATACATAGGCTCACCGAGCGATGCCTCGAAGGCGAGAATACGAAGCGGCGGCTCGTTTCGCTAGACGAATCGCTCGTCCCTCCTAAGCGAGCAGCGAGTAGCCGCCGTCGACGACCAGCGTCTGGCCGCGCACCATCTCTGCCGCGGGCGAGCACAGGAACGCCACGGCGTCGGCGATGTCGCGCGGCTCGACCATGCGGCCGGCGGGCGTGCGCGTGCGAGCGGCATGGAGCATCTGCTCGCGGTTCGGGAAATGGTCGAGCGCCTCGGTCTCGACGACCCCTCCCGAGACGGCGTTCACGCGAATGCCGCGCGGCGCGAGCTCGACGGCGAGGTACCGGACGAGCGACTCGAGCGCCGCCTTGGACGTGCCGACGAGCACGTAGTTCTCGAGTACACGCGTGGACCCGAGGCTCGAAATGCCGACGATCGACGAGCCGGCCGGCATTCGCGGCGCCGCGGCGCGCGCAAGCGAGAGCAGCGCGCGTGAGTTGGCCGACAGCGTCCAGTCCCAGTGCTTGTCCTCGACCTCCAACGCCGGGCGGATCACGCCCGTGGCCGCGTTGTGGACGACGACGTCGAGCGCGGGCAGTTCCGCCACCTCGGTGAGCGCGCGCTCCGAGGACACGTTGCCGCGGACCAGAACGGGCTCGGCGCCGCGCTCGCGCAGCTCCTCGGCGGCCGCCTCGGCCGCGCGGTCATTGCGGAGGTAGCCGATTGCCACACGCTCCGCGCCCAGCTCGGCGAAGTGGAGCGCGATCGCCCTCCCGATGCCGCGCGAGCCCCCCGTCACGAGGACCGACGCGCCGTCGAACCGCGTCACGTCCGGCGGGGGAGCGGCTCGTACTCGGGTGCGGCGCTCGGGATCGTGTCCCAGCCGATGCGCGTGCGCGCCTCCTGCGGCGCGTCGCGGGCCGTGGACGAGGCATGCCCGAGGCGGTCGAGCATCTCGATCTGCTCCGCGCCGTAGCGCCGGACCGGATCCTCGTCGTCGAGCCCCTCGATCAGCTCGCGGACGCGGGCGCGGATCTGGTACGCGAAGTGCGGCGTCGCGGGCCCGACGAGCGCGTCGATGTCGTCCTTTGTCGGCACCGCGCGGAGCGTAACTAACGTGCGGCGGTGCGCCGCCCATCGACGGTCGAGCTGATGCTGGTCACGACCGTCGTCCTGTGGGCGCTGAACGTGACGGTGAGCCGGTACCTGCTCACCGAGGGCTTCCAGCCGCTCGCCTATTCGACGCTTCGCTACGGCGCCGCGGCGCTGATCTTCGTCTCGCTCACGCTCGCCCTCGAGCGGGGCCTGCTCGTCGCGCGGCGCGACCTGCGGCGCGCCGGTGTCGCCACTGCGCTGCTCTTCCTGAACCAGCTCGGCTTCGTCTATGCGCTCGACCGCACGACCGCTTCGACGGTCGGGCTGATCCTGGGCGCCACGCCCGTCTTCGCGGCCCTGCTTGGAGCCGCCCTCGGCATCGAGCGCGTGACCGCACGGATCTGGGGTGCCGTCGCTGTCTCGTTCGCCGGCGTGGCGCTCGTCGCGCTCGGCTCGGGCGGCGAGCTTTCGGGCGACATGGTCGGAAACCTGTTTGCCGTGGCGACCGCCGCCACCTGGGCGGCGTACTCGATCGCCGTCACGCCGCTCATGGCGCGGTACACGGCCTACCGTGTCAGCGCGCTCGTGCTCGTCGCGACGGCGGCTGCGCTCGCGGTCGCGGGAGCGACCCAGACGGCCGACCAGGAGCTCGATCTCGGCTGGGAGCGCTGGGCGCTGTTCACGTTCGCGGTGCTCGGCCCGCTCGTGATCACTAACGTGCTGTGGTACCGCTCGCTCTACCGGATCGGCGCTGCGCGCGCGACGCTCGCCGCCAACCTCCACCCGTTCGTCGCGGTCGTCTTCGCCGTCGTGCTGCTCGCCGAGACGATGACGCTCGTGCAGGTGGCGGGCGGTGTGCTGATCGCGGCCGCCATCGCGCTCGGACGCCGCCGCGCGCCGGTCAGCGCACCCAGACCTGGCTGAGCAGCATTCCGAA
>JACVRM010000163.1 GCA_014534415.1 Thermoleophilia bacterium
CCAGCCGAGTCGTAGCCGCGGTACTCGAGTCGCTCGAGGCCGTGGAGAAGGAGCGCCTTACAGGGCCTCCCGCCGACGTAACCGATGATCCCGCACACCGGAACTCCTCTCCTCGCCGTACGTAGGCCCCGTTCGCCCGGCGAAAACCGTTATTCATGGCGCTTCCGAAACCTCCCAGAAAGCACGAAAGCCCGGTCCCGAGCGCCCCGCCGTTGGGGTTACTCAGCCGAGCTCTCGACGAACGAGAGCGGCGATCGTACCACAGAGGCGCGCTGCCATCGCGTCGTCGGCCGCTTCGGCGAGCACCCGTACGACGGGCTCCGTGCCGGACGCGCGGACGAGGACGCGGCCGTCGCCGTCGAGCTCGGCGTTGAGGCGATCGACCTCGGCGCGAACGGCGTCGGTCAGCTCACGCTGCCCGACAGACACGTTCTGCTTCGCCTGTGGATAGCGCGGCATGACGGCGACCGCCTCCGCGAGCGAGCGGCCGTCCAGCGCGGCGCAGACGAGCAGCGCGGCGGCGAGCCCGTCCCCCGTGACGTGGTCGCGGAGGTAGATCAGGTGACCGGACTGCTCGCCGCCGAGCACGCCCTGCTCGCGCCGGAGCGCCTCGAGAACGTAGCGGTCGCCGACATCCGTCGTGACGACCCGCACACCGTACTTGCGCATCAGGGCGTGGAAACCGACGTTCGTCATCACGGTGACGGCGACCAGCTCCACGCCGAGGTCGAGCGCCAGGACCGCGAGCAGCTGGTCGCCGTCGACGGGCTCGCCGGCCGCGTCGACCGCGAGAACGCGATCGCCGTCGCCGTCGAATGCGAAGCCGAGATCGAAGTCGCCGGCCTGAACCGTGGCGCTGATCAGAGCAAGGTCGGTCGCGCCGCATCCGCTGTTGATGTTTGTCCCGTCCGGCTCGGCCGCCACGGCGGTCACCTCCGCGCCCAGGCGGCGGAAGGCGTCGGGCGCGATCGCCGAGTACGCGCCGTTCGCGCAGTCGAGCACGACGCGCAGGCCGCTCAGGTCCGAGCCGAATCGCTCGGTGATGTGGTCGACGTAGCTGTCGGGGGCGATGCCGACGCGATCGACGGTTCCCGCGATGTCGGCTGGCGGGGCGCCGAGCAACGCCTCGATGTCCTCCTCCTGCGCATCCGTCAGCTTCTGGCCGTCGCCGTCGAAGAACTTGACGCCGTTGTATGCCGGCGGGTTGTGCGACGCCGTGATGACCGCGCCGAGGTCGAGCGCGAGCAGGGCGACCGCGGGTGTCGGCAGGATGCCGCCGAGCACCGCGTTTCCGCCGGCTGAGACGATGCCGCGCGCGAGCGCGTCCTCGAGCACCGGCCCCGAGTCGCGCGTGTCCCGCCCGACGAACACGCGCCCGCCGCCGGACCAGAGCGTCGCCGCCCTGCCAAGCCGCTCGACCAGCTCGGGTGTCAGCGTCTCGCCGACGACGCCGCGAACGCCGTCCGTGCCGAAGTACCTGCGCGCCATAGGCGGAAGAGCGTAGACGGGCGGGCCCGATCCACGACGCCGCTCAACCGACCAGGTAACAGTCTGTTACAAAGACGGGATCGCAGCGGGCACTTGTCGGGATGGCGCGGGCTTGGTGCAAGACGACGGAAGTGGCGCGCGGTAAACACGACGCTCGTCGCTGGGATCATGAGTCGTAGATCGCATGCAGCTCGTCGGGTCACGGCGCGCCGGCAAGTAACAGACTGTTACAAAGGAAGCTCCGGCACCCCGCGCGCTGCTCGGCAAGAGCGAGCGCTGAGAGCGCCAGCGTTCAGCGCTTCGAAAACTGCGGCGCCTTGCGGGCCTTGTGCAGACCTGCCTTCTTGCGCTCCACGGCGCGCGCGTCGCGCGCCAGGAAGCCCTCGCGCTTGAGCAGCACGCGGAGCTCGGGGGCGGCCTCCACGAGCGCTCGCGCGATCCCGTGGCGGACCGCGCCCGCCTGGCCGCTCGGGCCTCCGCCGTGGACGCGGACGCGTAGGTCGTACCGACCCTCCACGCCGGCGATGCGGAACGGCGCCATCACCGTCGCGCGGTGCATCGTGCGGGGGAAGTACTCGTCGAGCTTCCGGCCGTTGATCCATGTCGCGCCGTCGCCCGGACGCAGGATCACACGTGCGACGGACGTTTTCCGCTTCCCGGTGCCGAGGTACTGCGCGCGCTCGGCCATCAGCGACGGTTCTCCAGCTGCTGCGGCGCCTGGGCGGTGTGCGGATGCTCGGGCCCGGCGTAGATGCGCAGTTTGCGAAGCTGGGCGCGGCTGAGCCGGTTGCGCGGGAGCATGCCCTTGACCGCGCGGCGCAGCACCTCGGTCGGGCGACGGTCGAGCTGCTCGCGCAGTGTCCGCTCCCGTAACCCGCCCGGGTAGCCGGAGTGGCGGCGGTAGACCTTCTCGTCGAGCTTCTTGCCGGTCACGCTGATCTTCTCGGCGTTGACGACGACTACGAAGTCGCCCGTGTCGACGTGGGGCGTGTACTCGGGCTTGCGCTTGCCGCGCAGCACGTCGGCGATCTCCGTGGCGAGGCGGCCGAGCGTTTGGCCCTCGGCGTCGACCACGTACCAGCGGCGCTCCACGGCGCCGGGCTTTGCGTTCCACGTCTTCATGCAGAGAAGTGGCGGACCGCGTCCGCCGGCGCGGGATTGTAGCAGCCGACCTATTGCTCTTCCCGGTCGCCGCGACGCGAGACGAGTACGAGCAGCAGGATTGCGCCGAGCCCGACGACGAGCGCCAGCTCGACGATCGCACCTGCTGTTCCGCCGTGCGCTAGCCCCGAGAGAGCAGCCACAGGCCCCCGGCCGTGTAGAGCACCATCAGCGTCAGCATCGCGTACTGAGTGCGGAGCGCCAGCTGCGCTGACGAGAACAGCGAGACGGCGCGGTCGTGGGCGACGACGAGGCCCGCGACGTGCCCGGCGACGAGCGCCGCGACCTGCACGTACCACACCATATTCGGCGAGATGATCGCGTAGTCCGGCTTGAAGTCGGCGCTGCCGAAGAGATCCCAGCCGTTGCCGAACGGGTCCGAGACCAGCCGGATGGCCAGCTGGCCTTCGCGAAGCAGGAGCGAGAAGTAGTGCGCGACGGCATAGGCGAGCGCGATAGGCACGAGGCTCCAGACGAACGCACCCGTGAGCTGCAGGTCTGTACCCGCCACGCCGCGTGCCGCCTGCACCGCGGCGAGGTACGCGACGGCCACGACGGCAATTGCGCCGAGCAGCCCGGCGAGGTTGAAGAGCGTCACGGCGACGTCGGCGAGCGTCGGATGGTCGAGCACGTAGCGGCCCTGAAGCTCGAGCACCTGCTGCGACCACCAGCGCGTCCGGCTCAGCCCGTCGAACGCGACG
>JACVRM010000040.1 GCA_014534415.1 Thermoleophilia bacterium
GATCAGGCGTGTGAACGAGGCGATTCGCTCGCGGAACCGCGCGAACAGCGGCTGCTCCCATAGGAGCTCGACGTTCGACACCGAGCCGGGCGTATGAACGAGGTCGACCGGCCCGTTGCCGGCCACGCGGTACGCGATTGCGACCTCCCCGCTCTTTGCGTAGCACGTCTCGGACAGTTCCACAGCGCCTAGTCTCGGCTTCGCGCCTCGGGACGGCAAGAGGCCGACGGTACGCTGAGACAATGGCTGTCCCCTACCGCCGCACCTTCGTGCGCCTGCTCGGCTTCCTGCGGCCCTACCGCTGGTCGCTGGCCGTCTCCGTCGTGCTGGCGGTCGGAGCGCAGGCGGCCGCGGTCACGATCGCCTTCCTGACCGGTGACGCGCTCCAGCGCGCCGTCCAGGACGGCGAGCGCTCGGATCTCTGGATCGTGGCGGCGCTCGTGCTCGTCTTCGGCCTCGTGCGTGCCCTGCTGATGGTGGGCCGCCGGCTGATCTCCGGCCGCCAGGCGCTCGGTGTCGAGTTCGACATGCGCAACGCGCTCTACGCCAAGCTGGTGCGACTCTCGTTCGGGTTCTACGACCGCCACCAGACCGGCCAGCTGATGTCGCGGGCGACGGTCGACCTCCAGTCGGTTCGCTTCTTCCTCGGCTACGGGCTGATCTTCTTCTTCCAGCACGTGCTGACGATCGTCGGCGTGACGGCGGTCATGTACGTGGCGAACTGGCGGCTCGCGCTCGCCGCGACCGCGATCACGCCGCTGATCGTCGTGCTCGCGTACCGGTACAGCAAGGTCTCGCACCCGATTCTGCGCGACGTCCAGCAGAAGATGGCCGACGTCGCCACGGTCGCCGAGGAGAGCATCGTCGGCGTGCACGTCGTCAAGTCGTTCGCGCAGGAGCGCAACGAGGCAGACAAGTTCGCGGACCGGTCGGAGCGCGTCTTCGGCCGCAGCATCGACGCGAACCGGCAGCGGGCGCTCTACGTGCCGCTGCTCGCGTTCCTGCCGCTGGTCGCACAGGCGGCGGTGCTGCTCGTGGGCGGGCGCATGGTCGTGAGCGGCGACCTGAGCCTCCGGTCGTTCTTCGCGTTCAACGTCCTGACGCTGATGCTGGTCATGCCGTTGCGGATGCTCGGCATGTGGATCGGCCAGGCGCAGCGCGCCACCGCGTCCGGCGAGCGGATCTTCGAGGTGATGGACGAGGCGGAGGACGTCACCGACCGGCCCGGCGCCGGCGACCTCCCGCCCGGTGACGGGCGGATCCGCTTCGAAGCCGTCACGTTCGGCTACGTGTCCGAGCGGCCGGTGCTCGAAGGTATCGACCTCGAGCTCGAACCCGGCCGCACGGTTGCCTTCATCGGCCACACGGGCTCGGGAAAGACGACGCTCGCGTCGCTCGTCCCGCGCTTCTACGACGTCGACGAGGGGCGGGTGACGATCGACGGCGTGGACGTTCGCGCGGTGCGGCTGGTCTCGCTGCGACGCGAGATCGGCGTGGTCGGCCAGGACCCGTTCCTCTTCTCGGCGAGCGTGCGCGACAACATCGCGTTCGGGCGGCCCGATGCGACCGACGAAGACGTCGAGCGCGCCGCTCGGCTCGCCCAGGCGCACGAGTTCATCGCCGAGCTGCCGCAGGGCTATGAGACCGTGATCGGCGAGCGCGGGATCACGCTCTCGGGCGGGCAACGCCAGCGCGTGGCCATCGCCCGCGCGCTCCTCGTCGATCCGCGAGTGCTGATCCTCGACGACGCCACGGCCTCCGTCGACGCGACGACCGAGGCGCGGATTCGCCTGGGCCTGCGCGAGGCGATGAGAGGGCGGACGACGATCATCATCGCGCACCGTCTCTCGACGATCGCGCTCGCCGACGAGCTCGTCGTCCTGGACGGCGGTCGGATCGCCGCGCGCGGGACGCACGACGAGCTGCTGGCGACGAGCACGGTGTACCGGGAGATCTACGAGCACGGGCTGCTCGAGCGCGAGTTCGCCGAGCGCGTCGAGGCGCGAGCCGAGCAGGCCGACGGGGGCGATCCCCGCCGCGCGGCCGAGGTGCCCGCATGAAGGTCTGGCAGCCCGGCAGCCACCTGACCATGCAGCGCGGCGGCGAGGTCGACGACTGGTCGTGGGCACGTACGGCGCGCCGCATCTCCACGCTCGCGCGCCTCGCCGCGCCCTACAAGCGCCAGACGCTGCTGGCGGTCGCGTCGCTCGTCGCGGCGACGCTGACGGCGCTCGCCCCGCCGTATCTCGCGAAGCTGGCCGTCGACGAAGGGGTCGCCGACCGCGACCTCACCGTGCTGACGCTCGTCGTCGCCTTCTTCGTCGTCGCCGGGCTCGCGAACCTCGGCACGAGCGCAGCGCAGACCTACTACACCGGCTGGGCGGGCGAGCGCATCCTGGCGGACCTCCGCAACGGTCTGTTCCGGCACGTGCAGCGGCTCTCGCTCGGCTACTTCGAGCGCAACCGCGCCGGTGTGATCATCAGTCGCCTCACCAACGACGTCGACGCGCTCGACCAGATGGTCACGGACGGCGTGACGACGCTCGTCCAGAACACGCTCGTGCTGCTGGGCTCCGCGGCCATCCTGTTCTACCTCGACTGGCGGCTCGCGCTGGCGACGCTGTCGGTCGTGCCGCTGCTCGCGCTGGCGACCGGCATGTTCCGGGTGCGCTCGTCGCGCGCGTACGGCGCGGTCCGCGAGCGTCTCGGGCTCGTGACGGCCACGCTGGCCGAGGACATCGCCGGCATGCGCATCCTCCAGGCCTTCACGCGCGAGGAGGCGAGCCGGCGCCGCTTTCGCGAGGTGAACGCGCACTACCGGCAGGCGAACCACCAGACGGTCGTGCTGAACGGCCTCTACTTCCCGTTCGTCGACCTGCTTTCGGCGATCGCGACGGCGATCGTGCTCGGCTACGGCGGCTACCTGGCGCTCGACGGCGACATCACGGCCGGCACGCTCTTCGCCTTCATCCTCTACCTCTCGAACTTCTTCGACCCCGTGCAGCAGCTCTCCCAGCTGTACGGCACGTTCCTGTCCGCCACAGCCGCACTCGACAAGATCATGGACGTCATGGACGAGGCGCCGGAGGTAGTCGACCGCCCAGGGGCGGTCGAGCTGCCGCGCATCGAGGGCCACGTCCGCTTCGAGGGCGTCCGCTTCGGCTACGGCGACGGGCCGGAGGTGCTCCACGGGCTCGAGCTGGACGTGCCGGCGGGAACGACCGTCGCCCTGGTCGGCCACACCGGCGCCGGGAAGTCGACGATCGCGAAGCTGCTCGCGCGCTTCTACGACCCGCGCGAGGGACGCATCACGATCGACGGACAGGACCTCCGCGACGTCACGCAGGCCTCGCTCCGCCGCCAGCTCGGCGTCGTCCCGCAGGAGGGCTTCCTGTTCGCCGGGACGGTGCACGACAACATCGCGTTCGGGCATCCGCACGCGACGCGCGACGCCGTCGTCTTCGCGGCGCACACGGTCGGTGCGCACGATTTCATCGAGCGGCTGGAGGACGGCTACGACACCGAGCTGCAGGAGCGCGGCACCCGGCTCTCGCTCGGCCAGCGCCAGCTCGTCGCGTTCGCGCGCGCGCTGCTCGCCGACCCGCGCATCCTGATCCTCGACGAGGCGACGTCTTCCGTCGACATCGGCACCGAGCGGCGCATCGAGCGCGCGCTACGGCGACTGCGCGCCGGCCGTACGGCGTTCATCATCGCGCACCGCCTGTCGACGATCCGCGACGCCGACCTGATCGTCGTGCTCGAGCACGGACGCGTCGTCGAGCAGGGCTCGCACGCCGAGCTGCTCGCGCGCCGGGGGCTCTACACGGCGCTCTACGGGGACTGGGCCGAGGTCGCGTAGCAGCCTTCCAGGCGACGGTTTAGGGTTCCGGGCCGATGCAGCCCGGCAGTGTCTTCTCCGAGGCGTTCGACCTCTACAAGCGGTTCTGGCAGCACTTCGTCCCGATCGCGCTGATCGTGTTTGTGATCATCGCCGTGGCGTCGCTGGTGCTCGGCGCGACACTCGGCACGCTCGGTCTGATGTTCGCGGCGATCCTCAGCCTGGTCGGCATCTTCTGGCTGCAGGGAGCGATCGCAGAGGCCGTCTCGGACGTCCGCGACGGACGCGCCGACCTCTCGATCGGCGAGACGCTGAACAAGGTCGGGCCGCGCGTCGGCGCCCTCGTGGCCGCGGGCCTGCTCGCCGCGCTCGGCGTGATGATCGGGCTCGTCCTGCTGATCGTCCCGGGGCTCGTGCTGCTGACGTGGTGGAGCGTGCTCATCCCGGCGATCGTCCTCGAACGGGCAGGAGTCTTCGAGGCGTTCGGGCGCAGCCGCGAGCTCGTGCGCGGGAACGGCTGGAACGTCTTCGGCGTGATCGTGTTGAGCCTGCTGATCGTGCTCGGCGCCAACCTCGCCGTGTCGCTCGCGCTCGCCTGGCTTCCCGACGGCATTCGGAGCTTCTTCCAGAGCCTGGTCGGCAACACGATCATCACGCCGTTCATCGCAGCGGCCTGGACGATCATGTACTTCCAGCTGCGCGGCGAGCGCGCCGCCGAGCCGGCCGTCGCGGCCAGGCTCTCGTAGCCCACCGACGCGACGATCCGCACGAGGCGCCGGGCTAGAGTGCCTCCGTGGCGCTCGACCGGAAGACCGAGGAGCGCATCGACCAGCCGCTCTCGCCGGAGGCCGAGCGCGAGACCCGCCTGCCTCCGGCCGCCGCCGTCGACCAGATGCGGATCAACCTGCCGGAGCGTGGCAACCGCAAGCTGCGCACGCTCGTGGCGCGGGCGAACGAGGACCGGCAGCTCAAGGCGTGGTGGCACGTCGCGAACGTCAACGCCGCCGTGCGCCTGGAGATCAACGACCACTCCTGGGTGCACGTCCAGATCGTCGCCAACATCGCGCTGAAGCTCCTTCGCCAGCTGACGAAGCACGGCGTCGAGCCGGCCGTCGTCCGCGACTACGGCCTCGACCGCGCCGACGCCGAGGTCGTCGTCACGCTGAGCGCGCTGCTCCACTGCATCGGCATGGCCGTGCACCGTCAGGGACACGAGGACACCAGCCTCTTCCTCGCCGAGCCGAAGGCCCGCCAGCTTCTCGCCGGGCTCTACGACGAGCCGGACCTCACCGTGGTCGTCGCGGAGACGCTCGGCGCGATCACGAGCCACCGTGAATACGGCCACCCGCTGACGATCGAGGCGGGCATCGTGCGCGTCGCCGACGCGCTCGACATGGCGAAGGGCCGCTCCCGCATCCCGTTCGAGCGTGGCCGCGTCACGATCCACTCGCTTTCGGCAGCGGCCATCGAGGAGGTCGTCATCCGCGACGGCGAGACGCGGCCCGTCGGCGTCGAGATCCACATGAACAACTCGTCGGGGATCTACCAGGTGGACGGGCTGTTGAAGGCGAAGCTGCGCGGGTCGGGCCTCGAGCCGTACGTCGAGGTGATCGCCCGCATCGACACCGACGCCGAGAAGCGACTCGTCCCCGAATACAAGCTCGAGACGTAGCCAATCGCCTTACGCCGATTGGCTAGGGAAAGTGCGTCGCCGCTGCACGCGCGTCATTCGACAGCCCGCCGCTACGCTTACGGACCTAGCCACGATCGGCGGAGCCGAGCGTGGCCCCGTTGCGGGGTCGTCTAACGGCAGGACACCCGGCTCTGGACCGGGCAGTCTAGGTTCGAATCCTAGCCCCGCAGCCTCTGGAGAAGCCCGCGCCCGAGCGGGCTTTCTGCGGCAAGCGCGAGCTAGGATCCGGCCCCCGCGGGGCCCGGATCCTTCTCGATGCACTCGCGGATCGCGGCTCGCTCCGCCGGGGTGGGCGGCGATATCCACGACTCCACGACCGTGCCGTCGACGTAGACGATCCCGATGCCGACGCTTTCTATCTCGGCCTTGCGTTTCTTGGCGCGCGCTTCGGTCTTGTCGAAGTAGATCTCAACGGCGTTCTGCTCGGTCGCCACGGAGATCGCGTCGACGTCCAGCGCGTAGGCGGTGGACGTTTCCTCATCCTCGTCGAGGCAGTCGAGCACGGCGTTCACCCGCGGGTTCTCCGAGGCCGGGCCGGTCGCCGGTCCGCCGCCCCCGTCGTCTCCGCCGTCGCCGCCGCAACCCGCGAGCAGCAGAGCGCCGGCCGCGAGCAGTGCTCCGCATCTCACGCCTGGCGTCTTCCCGCCTCCGGCACGCTCGCAAACTAACCGAATCTTCGGTCCGCGCGCTAGACGGGGCCGAACTCTGGACGCAGCCTACCGAGACGGCTGGCGACGACCGCCTCGGCGGCCTCGGCGCTCTCGGCGTGGCCGGTCACGGCCGCGATGAAGTCGTCTCGCTCGAGCGTGTGGAGCGTGACATCGCCAGCCGCGGTGACCGTCGCCGTGCGCGGAACGTCGCGAAGCAGGGCAATCTCGCCGAAACCCTCCCCGCGCCCGAGCCGCCGCACCGGCCGGCCGTCGATCGTGACGTCCACGTCGCCCTCTTCCACGACGTAGAAGCGGTCGCCGTGGTCGCCCTGCCGGAACACGACCTGACCCGCCGATCGTTCGACCGCCGTCAGCTTGCCGGCCAGCGACTCGAGCACGGGCGCCGGCAGCGGCGCGAAGATGCCGTTGCGCGCGAGCAGGTCGACAGTCGCCGGCGTCCGCGCCTCGCGGTCGATCGCCGAGAGGCTGCGCCAGAAGAGCGCGGTCAGAATGGGTAGCACAGCGCCCGTGCCGACGAGAGCCGCCCGCGTGCCCGCAAGCTCCACGGCAAGCGGCGCCAGTATCGCGCCGAGACCGAGCGTCCCGATCATCAGGCTCTGAAGCACACCGAACACGCGCGCGAGCATCTCGTCCGGGACGGACCGCTGGAGCAGCGTCAGAGCCGACACGTCGACGACCGTGTTCGCGGCGCCGACGACGACGAGCAGGACGAGAGTGAGCGACGAGTTCGGGAAGATGCCGATCAGCGCTATCGGCACGCCCCAGAACAGGATGCCGATACCGAAATCCGACGCGAGGCGCTGGCGACCGATCAGCACCAGAGTCGTCAGGACGCCGACGAAGCCGCCGATCCCAAGCGCGGAGTTGAGGAAGCCGACGCCGGAATTGCCGAGATCGAGCAGGTCGAACGCCGCGACGATGATCAGCACGTTGAACGCGCCGGCCACGAGCGTCTGGGCGGCGGCGAGACCAACAAGCAGTCGCAGCCGCGCTTCGCCGGCGATTTGTCGGAAGCCCGCGAACGGGTCGAAGCGTGCCGGGCGCCCGCCGGTGGGGCGCACGCCCGGCACGCCGCGCACGTCGAGGCGCGCAAGCAGCAGGAGGGCCCAGACGAGCGTGACCGCGGTGGCGGCGAAGACGATGCCCGCCTCGCCGGTGGCGAGCAGCAGTCCGCCGAGAGCCGGCCCCGCGAAGACGCCGACGCTCTCGATCATCTTCGCGGAGACGTTCGCCGCGGTCAGCTCCTGCGGCGTTGCCGCCAGCGATGGCAGGAGCGCAGCCTGCGCCGGCCGGAACGCCGTGCTGAACACGGTCATCAGCCCGGCGAGGACGTAGACGACCGCGGCTGGGCCGTCGGTCAACGCCACGAGCGCGGCGGCCGCGACGGTCGCCGCCCGGAGGAACGTGGTGACGAGCATGACGAGACGGCGCGCGTAGCGGTCGGCGAGCAGAGCCGTGAAGGGGCTGGCGAGCGCAGAGGGAATCGTCCGAATCAGCGCAACGAGTCCGACGCCTGCCGCCCCGCCCGCCTCGTAGGCGTAGACCGCCAGCGCGACGTAGTAGGCCCAGAACCCGAGCACCGACCCGACCAGCGCGAGCTGGATCCGGCGGAGGTTCGGGTTGCGGAATACCGCGCGAAAGGCAGCCAGTGACTCGGCAAGACGCTGGCGCACCAGAGCCATCGCCGGCGGAGCTTCGCACGTTTTTCGCGAAACAGGGAAGAATGTGGAGCCTGTCGGCGTCTAGTGGGTCGACATGGCGGACAGAAAGCGCCACGAGAAAGGAGACGACATGTCTGAGCAGGAGCGGCCGGAGGGGTTCGAGACAGAGGACGTCGAAGGCCACGTGTTCGAGACGGGCGAGGCGCAGGTCGAGGCCGAGGGCGACGTCGAGGGCCACATGTTCGAGACCGGCGAGTCGCAGATCGAGGCCGAGTAGCCAACCGCGCTCGACTTTGAGAGCCCGGACAGTCTGTCCGGGCTCTCCTTCTGGTCCGCTGCGCCTACGCGCCGCGCAGGATGTCGTCGAGCGCCTGAACGAGCCGCACGCCCGCCGCCCGACGCTCGTCTTCGAGCGTCTCGATCGTCTCCGCCAGTCGGGCAACCGCAGCCGTGTCGCCGGACGCGTTGTGGTCGACGAGTGCGCGTGCGCGCCTCGCCCGCTGCAGCAGGTCGAGCGCGATCGCGGCCTGGTTGGCGAACATGCCGAGGAGATCCATCTCCTCGAGCGTGAAGCGCGCCTGCTGAGGGCGGTCGAGCACGTTCAGCACGCCGAGCGCACGCTCCTCGTGGAGCAGCGGCACGGACATCAGCCCCTGAGGCACGTAGCCCGTCCGCTCGGCGACATCGCGGGCGAAGCGCGGGTCCTGCGTCACGTCCTCGAGCACGAGCGGCTGGCGCGTCACGAGCACCCAGCCGGCGATGCCTGTGCTCGACGGGATCCGCGTGCCGATCAGCGTGTCGGCTCCCTCGCCGGCCACGGCCTCGAAGACGAGCTCGTCCGTCGTCTCGTCGAGCAGGAAGATGGACGAGGCGCGCGCGCCGAAGATCGCTCGCGCCACCTCGACGATCGACTGGAGGAGCGCGCGGTAGGCCTCGTCGGAGCCGACGACGCCGGCCGCGACGGCCGCCTGTAGGCGCCCCGGCTCGCTCACCGGTCACCCCCGACGTTCGTCGCCGTCAGGTAGAGAACGCTCTTCAGCTGAAACGGGATCAACTCGCGGTGGGTACTCAATACCAACGCGCAGATCCCGGCCATGTGCGGCGTCGCGAAGCTGTTCCCGGTCGCGCGAATTCGCCCGCCGCCACGCCAGGCGACGTCGAGGTTGACGCCCCGCGCGAAGAACTCCACGGGCGGCTCGGGGTTGTAGTAGAAGGTGAAGGGGTCCTCCTCCTCGTGGCTGCCGACCGAGATCACCGAGGAGAAGCGCCACGGGTAGCTCTCGACGGGCATGTTGTGTGCGGAGGCGACGAGCAACGTGCGGCGGAAGTAGGCGCTGTCCGCCAGCTCGTGGAGCACGCCTGCGAACTGGCTCTTCGTCGTCGACAGGCTCATGTTGACGACGTCGAAGCCCTGGTCGACGGCCCAGCGCAGCCCTTCCATCAGCACCGGCCCGCTGCCCGTCGCCCCGGCACCGAGGACTCGCACGCTCCAGAGCTCCACCTTCGGAGCCAGGCCTCTGATGATGCCTGCGCACGCAGTGCCGTGGCCGACGACGTCCCCCTCGCTGTCGTCCGCGACCACCACCTCGCCCTCGGGCGAGAGCGAGATGACCTTCGCGCCGGCGAGGCCGCCGACGAGCGGGTGGTCAGCCTCGACGCCGCTGTCGAGAACGCAGACGCGGACGCCCGCGCCGGTCGCGCCGCCCCACGCCCACTCGCGCGTCACCTCCTCCGGCCACTGGGTCGCGATGCGGATGCGGTCGGTCTCGCCGGCCGGGAGGCTCCAGGCGGGCAGCGGGCCGCGCTGAGGATCGGCGCTCATCGCGATCGATCCTAGGGCGCTTCCCGCGCGGACGTGAGCGCGCGCGCGGCGGCGCCCGCAGCCGTCTCCGCGAAGCCGCGGCTGCGGATGACGCGGTCGTCCGCCTCGGTCGTCGTGAGGTTGATCTCCACGAGCTGCGCGGCGCTGCGGGCGGCCGCTTCGGCGAGGAGGGCGGCGACAGCGGCGTCGGGGCGCAGCGCGGGCTCGCCCCGCTCGGCGGCGTGCGCGGCGAGCAGCGCGACGTCCGCCGCGGCGGCCGCGATCCGCAGCGGAAGGTCCGCGGCGCGGCCGAGCGCGTCACCGATCGCGCCACCCCGCACCTCCGGCTCGATCTCCTCCGGAAGCGCGAGAGCGGCGAGCGCCTCCTCGTACGCCTGGGCGTTCGCGGCGGCGAGCGGGGCGACGCGCGTGCGCAGCCGCTCGGCCTGCGCGGCCGTGCCCGCCGCCTCGTCCCAGCCGCGCGACGCCCGCGCGACCATGGCGACGAGACCGGCGCTCATGGCCGTCACGAGCGCCGCGACCGCGCCCCCGCCGGGTGCAGGAGCGTCCGTCGCGAGCTGCTCGAGCAGCCCGCCGAGGGGCAGGGCGAGCAGATCGTCGGACGCCGCCACATGAGCGATTGTCGTCGATCAGCGGCGGCGAGCCGCCTAGAGCTCGCTGAAGCGGCGGCGCAGCGCGTTGACGAGACGCCGGTCCGGCTCGACGCCCGTCTGGGCGACGGCGGCCTCCAGGTCGGCGAGCACCTGCCGGCGATACTCGACATCGGCGCGGGCACGCTCGACGATGTCGTCGAGCGAGCGGCGCGCGAGCGGCAGCTCCTGCGCTGCGCGCACCCAGGCTTCGGGCGCCGGCGGGAGCGCGCTGAGAAGCTCGGAGAGTCGCTGCTCGCTGTAGTCGCTGGTCGTCACCGTCTTCCAGACCGTACAGCAACCGGATTTCTTCCCTCGAGCGTCTCACGGAGCTTCGCGAGGCAGCGCGAGATGCGGCTCGCGATCGTCCCGGCCGGCAGATCGAGCGCCTCGCCGATCGTCCGATAGCTCTCGTCGCGGGCGAAGAAGCGGTCGAGGATCTCGCGGCACGGGCCGGACAGCTCGGCGAGCGCCTGTTGCACGGTGAGCGCGTCGTCGAGCCTCGCGAGCCGGTCCTCGACGTCGGCGGGGTCCTCGATGATCTCGTCGGTGGCGTGCTCCCGCTTGCCGGCGCGCATCGTGTCGATGCAACGACGCCGGGTGAGCTGCGCCAGCCAAGGGCGCACGGCGTCGTCGCTGCGCAGCTCGCCGAGGTGCTCGTAGGCGCGCGCGAAGACATCCTGGAACACGTCCTCGGCCTCTTCCTCCGACAGGCGGAATCCCTGGACGGCGATCCCGTAGATGTAGCGCGAGAAGCGCTCGACGAGCTCGCGCCAGGCATCGTCGTCGCCGGCGCGGCAACGCGCGACGAGCTCGGCATCCGATGGAGGAACGGCCACGATTCTCATATTCCCACGGCCTTTGCGGCTTCGGAAGCCGATTGCCCGCGCAGCCGTCAGGCCCACCCTCTATGCTCCCGCGCCGTGGCAACCCGGGACCGCCGTCGAGGACGCTTCGCCTTTCTGAGTAGCGACGTGGCGGCCGACCGGCCGACTGACGCGCTGCTGCGAGCGGCGGCCGAGTTCGTCGGCACGTTCTCGTTCGTCTTCATCGGCGTCGGTACGATCGCGAGCGGCGCGATCACGGGCGACGGCTCGTTGCTGCCGATCGCGCTCGCGCACGGTCTGACGTTCGCGATCATGGTCTCCGCGCTCGGGCACATCTCGGGCGGGCACTTCAACCCGGCGGTCACGATCGCCTTCCTCCTGACGAGGCGGCTTTCGCTGCTGGTCGGCGTTCTGTACCTCGTTGCGCAACTTGCGGCGGCGACCGCCGCGGTGCTGATGATCAAGTGGCTCTTCCCCGGCACGAGCGCCGAGGGAGCCGGCTACGGCGCCCCGGCGATCGATCCCGGGATCTCCGCCGGCGAGGCGCTCGTGTTCGAGGCATTGCTCACCTTCTTCCTCGTCTGGGTGGTCTTCGCGACGGCGGCCGATATCCGCGGGACGTTCAAGGCGATCGCGGGGCTGGCGATCGGCCTGACCATCACGGTGGGCATGCTCGTGGCGTTCCCGCTGACCGGCGCCGCCATGAACCCCGCGCGGGCGTTCGGCCCGCAGCTCGTCGACACGAGCTTCGACGACTTCTGGGTCTGGTACGCGGGCCCGATCCTGGGCGGAGCAATCGCGGCGCTGCTGTACGAGCTGCTCTACCTCCGCCCGCTGCGACCGCCGGTCGTCGGCCCGCCGGAAACCGGAGTGGTGGAGCCGCGCCCCGGCGACACCGCCGTCTCGTAGCGCGGCGCGACGAAGCAGCCCTCGACGTGGTCGTCCACGAGGCCGGCTGCCTGCATGAACGCGTAGACCGTTGTCGGGCCGAGGAACCGGAACCCGCGGCGGCGCAGCTCCTTCGCGAGCGCAATCGACTCGGGCGTCTGCGCCGGTACGTCGTCCGGCCGCCGGGGCCTGCGTCGCGGAGGTGGGGCGAAGCGCCAGACGAGCTCGTCGAGCGGCCGGTCTAGTCCCACTGCCGCGCGCGCGTTCGCGAGCGTCGCCTCGATCTTCCCGCGGTGGCGGACGATCGCCGCGTCGGCGAGCAGGCGCTCGACGTCCGCGTCGTCGAACCGCGCAACGCGCTCGATGTCGAACCCCGCGAACGCCCGGCGGAAGCCGTCGCGCTTGCGCAGGATCGTCGTCCACGCGAGCCCCGACTGGAACGCCTCGAGCGTCAAAAGCTCGAACAGCCGGCGGTTGTCGCGCTCCGGGCGGCCCCATTCGGCATCGTGGTAGGCGACGAGCAGCCGATCACCCGCGGCCCACCAACAGCGGCGAGAGCGCTCGTCTTCGCCGGCAAGCCCCTCCGTCACTGCGGCAGTCTTGCACCGCCGCAGCGTGCGTTACTCGCGGTCGCGCGCCCGGCGCTCCGCGGGCGAGAGCTCCTCTTGCGGCGCGCCGGCGGGACCGCTCATCGCGACGTCGTCGTCCTTGACGAGCTCGCGCGGATCGGCGTGCCGGTACTGCTCGCTCTGCACCCCACCGCGGGGGTCGCCCTCGCGGTCGAGCGCGTGGACGTCGCCCTCCTGCTTGTCGGCGCGGTGCTCCTCGTCGCGTTTCCAATCGCCGGGCTCGTCCACGCCCTCCGTTCTGTCCGACGGAGCGCCCTGCGAAACGCCCGGAAGCGCCTCGCCCGGCAGGCTCCGCGGGAATGCGCTGCTACAGTGCGTCGCGGCACGCCCCCGTCGTCTAGCGGCCAAGGATGCCTGGTTCTCAGCCAGGAGATCGCGGGTTCGAATCCCGCCGGGGGTGCCTTGGGGCGGCGTCGAAAGGCGCCGCTTCGTGCTTGCTCAGGCGCCTCGCGACCTGACGAGTGGACCCGTATCGAGCGGGTCGAAGCCGAGCTGCTCCGCGATCTGCTCGCTCGACGGGCGCGTGCCCTCGGCGAACAGCGAGCGGAGCAGATCGCCGGTGCGCGGATCGCACCACCACTCGTCGCCTGTTTCGCGACGCACGTGCTCGCGAAGCTGCGACGAGCGCACCCAGGCGCGCAGGTAGTCGGCCGAGTAGAAGCCCGCATCCATGTCGGACAAGTAGGCGTCCGGCCGGTAGCGGATGCCCGTCGCGCTCGTCAGGAGCTCGGAGTACCGGTCGGCCATCCCGCCGTTTTCGCCCAACGAGCCCCAGAACTCGAGCTCGTACTGGAGCTTCGCGGCGTAGCGCCGGAAGAGCAGCAGCTCCACCAAGCTCGCCGCCTCGCTGTTCTGTGCGGCCTGCTCTCGAGACAGGCCGAAGTGGCGCTCGTGCCAGCCGGACTCGCGCGAGATCGCCTCGACGATGAACGAGTAGATCTCCGTGAGCGCGTGGTCGCGCGCGATCGCGCGGAAGGTGAAGGGGAGGTCGTCGTTCGAGCCGGCGTAGTGCAGGGCGTGGCCCGCCTCGTGGAGAAATGCCTGGTAGTCGTGCAGCCCGCCTTGCGCGCGCGTGATCAGGTGGACGAGGTGCGGCGGGTCGGACGGGATCACGCACGCGCGCGGACTCTTCTGCGGGCGGTCGTCGAGGTCGAGCTTGATGTTCGGCTGCTCGGCGAGGTCGAAGCCGATTGCGCGCAGCGTCTCCAGGCACACGTCGACCGACCGCTCCTTCGAGTACGTCGACGCCAGTGGTGACAGCCGCCGCAGATATCCGACATGGAACGACATAGGCGTCTCGTCGCGCTCCGAACCGAGGATCCGATCCAGCCAGCGCCCGCGCATCGCCACGTACGCGTCCGTCAAGCGAGCGCTCGCCTCGGCGAGCACTGCGGCCAGCTCGCCGAGCGAGACCCCCTTCTCCTCCTCGGCACGCGCGATCGGGTCAGGCTCGCCGCTCACGTCGGCCTCGAGCTGCTCGGTCCGGCGTAGCAGCGTCATGCGGTCGTCGTTCAGCTCGGCGGAGCGCTCGGCGGCGAGCAGCCCGAGCTCCTCACGGTCGCCGTACGCGGGCAGGACGGCGACGCGTGCGGAGGCTGCCCGCAGCGGCAGCTCCTCGCCGCGGAAATTCACGCGCGCGGCCAGAAGCTTGTTCTCGAGCGCGTCCGCCGCCGCGGCGATCTCACGTTCGACGAGCCCTGCCTCGCACATCTTCCGGAGCCGGTAGAGACGCTCGCGATCGTCGCCCTCCGCCGCCTCCTCCGCGTCCCGGAGCGCGTCGCGCTGCTCGCGCGTAAAGAGCTCCGCGTAGCGCGCGACGATCTCGGCGCTCTCGGAGACCTCCTTCTCTCCGACGCGTACGGCGCGAGCCTCCTCCATCCGCTCGTAGCGAAAGCGCTGGAGCTGTGACTCGAACTCGACGGGACTGCGGACGGCGGTCGCGCTCACGGGCGCGCAACTATACGGAGGCGGCGAGGCGGCGAACCACGTCGGCGAGCTCTTCGAGCGCGAACGGCTTGCTGATCACGGCCGCGACGCGGTCCGGCTGCGTGAACCGCGACCGGTCGATCGACCCCGTCAGCAGCGCGACCGCCGGACCGTGCTCACCGGCCGGGAGACGATCGAGCAGCGCCAGGCCGCCCTGCGACGTATCACCCAGCCGCACGTCGAGCAGCACGACGTCCACCCGCTCGGACTCCGTGTGCGCCGCGGCCTCGTCGACGGTGGCCGCCTCGAGCACGCGATAGCCGTCGAGCTCGAGGTTGACGCGGCACAGCATCCGCAGCGCGTCGTCGTCGTCTACGACGAGCACCGTGCGCCCGGCGGCCTCCCTGCTCAACGGGCATCCCCCGAGGCGGCGCGGATACGCGCGAGCGAGGCGTCGCGGCCGAGCAGCTCGAGGCTCTCGAAGAGACCGGGCGACACGTTCGACCCCGTCACGGCGACGCGGATCGGCTGGAACGCCTTGCGCGGCGATACCCCGAGCCGCTCCGCCAGTCCACGGAGCGCCTGCTCGATGCCCTCGGCCGTGAACGGCTCGACCGCGGCGAGCACCTCC
>JACVRM010000174.1 GCA_014534415.1 Thermoleophilia bacterium
GGAGGAACCGACGGACGGCCTCGTCGTCCACCGCGCCGTTTCGCGCGAACTCGGCGGGATCCATCGGCGCGAAGAGGTGAATAGTCAGTACGGGGGAGCCGATCGCCGCCGCGAACGCGGCGCTGCGCTCGATGCCCGCCTTTGCCTCGTCGTCCAGCCGGTCGACGCGTACGAACGCGCCGCTCGGCCACGAGACGGGCGCCTCCGCGGTGAACGCGAGCCGCCCGTGGCGGTCGGCCATCGAGTCCTGCGCCGCGGCCCGAACCGCTGCGATCGCACGGTTCAGGGCCTCGTCGTCGGCGACGTGGCGGCCGAACAGCGCGAGCTCGAGGCCGCGCCACGGGCCGCCCTCGAGCCGCTCCGCGAGCTGGTCAGGCTCGGGTGCGGCCTTGAGCAGCGGGATGGCAGCGGAGCCAGTCGACATAGGCAGGAATCGCCTCCTCGAGCGGACGGGTCGGAAACGGTAACGACGGCTTGCCGTCGGCTCGGTAGCTCTCGTTCTCGCCGGCCGGAAGGTTCCCTCCAGGCGTCTCGACGGGCGAGTCCGAACCGGCGGCCGCCACGACCAGCGCGGCGGCGCGGCGAAGCGGCGTGGAGACGCCGGTCGCGATCGTCAGCGTCTCGTCCCAGCGGTTCGCCGCGACGATCCGCTCGAGCGCATCCACGACGTCGTCGACGTAGGTGAAGTCGCGCGTCCGATCGGGATCGCCCTGGATCACGATGGGCGCGCGCTCGAGCGCCCGAGCAGCAAACGAGGCGATCGCGCCCGTCGCTCCTTCCCAAGCGAGCTGGCCGGGCCCGAAGACCGACGTGAAGCGCACGACCGTCGCGCGTGCACGGTGCAGCCGGCAGACCTCCTCGCCGAGGTGCTTCGAGAGCGCGTACTCGTCGGGCGGCGGCTGGACGCCGGCCCGCACACTCGACGGGTAGACGAGCCCGGCGCCGTGCTGCGCGCAGCCCTCGAGGAGGTTCAGCGCCGTGCCGGCGTTCTCGCGCACCGCGCGGGCGGGGTCGGCGGCGGCGCTTGCCGGATCGGGGACGCCGGCGAAGTGGAGGACGGCCGCACAGCCGCGAACCAGCTCGCGCGCGGCCGGGTCGCCTGCGTCGACCTCGACGGCGTCGATCGGGCCGACGTGCTTTCTCGCCCCGGGCCGTGTCAGGGCGACGACCTCGTGGCCGCGTTCACGCAGCAGCGTCGCGCTTCGCCACCCGAGAAAGCCGGTCGCGCCGGTAACGAGCAGCTTCACGCCGGAACGCGCGGCGCGAGGTAGGCGGCGAGCCGGTGGCGGTATTCGAACGGGGTCTCGTACGAGCACGAGGCGCCGCCCGCCGGCTCGTCGCCGCGGGCGAGCGCCGCCACATCCGCGACTGTGACGGCCTCGGCGGCGACGTTCGCTTTCGTCACGCCGTCCACGGGCACGTCGAGCAGGATCCGCGCAGCGTCCTCCACGTGCGCCACCCCGATCGTCGAGCGCCCGCCGTCGTCGAGCGGCAGCGGCTCGCCGGCCGCCGCCAGCCGCCGGAACTTGTCCACGACGGTCTGTGACTCCGGGCGCGCGTGCTCGACCGGGCTCGGCCCGTACAGGATCGCCAGGCGCAGGATGGCGAGCGCGAAGCCGTGGCGCCGCGCGTACAGCTCCAGGCACAGCTCGCCGTA
>JACVRM010000108.1 GCA_014534415.1 Thermoleophilia bacterium
GGCCCTGACCGTCGTGCCGCAGCCCGCCCGTTACGCCGGGGCGGACGGGCTCGCCGACCTCGGGCGAGATCTCGCGCGGGAGCTCGTCGCGGGCGGCGAAACGCCGCTGTGGAACGCGGTCGGCTCGGAACTCGTGGAGGAACAGGAAGGCGGCCTGGAGCGCCCCGCAGACGGCGTCGTCGTCAACCGCACGAGCGGTCCGCAAGCAGGCCCCACGGCGATCTTCCTCACCGGCTTCTACGCGGGCCTGGCCGACAGCGGCGTGCCGGCCGTCGGCGTCGAGACCTCGGACACCCGGACGACGGCGATCGGCCTCTACCGGCGCCGCGGCCTCTCGAGCGTGGACGACCTCGAGACGGCGACCGGCCGCCTGGCGCTCGCGCTGCTGCTGGCCGGCGGCGAGGAGGGGCAGTACGGCCTGCGTTCCGACGACGGGCTGATGCCGCCGATCGAGCCGCTCGACGAGCCGGTTGACTGACCCCCTCACGATTCTCGTCGCGGCCCGCGACGAGCAGCAGCGGATCGGCGCGACGGTCGAGCGGCTGCGCGAGCAGTTCCCCGCTGCCGGGATCGTGGTGGCCGACGACGGCTCGCGCGACGCAACAGCCGAGCGGGCGGAACGGGCCGGCGCGCGCGTCGTGCGGCTGCCGCGCCGGGGCAAGGGCCAGGCGCTCACGCTTGCTGAACAGGAGGCGCCTGCGGGCCGCCTCCTGCTCTGCGACGCCGACGTACGCGGCGACCTCCGGCCGCTCCTCGCCTCGGGCGCGGACGTGGCCGTGGCCGCCTTCGCGGAGCGCCTGGGCGGCGGCTTCGGCGTCGCGAAGGCAGCCGGCCGTGCGCTCGTTCGTGCGCTCTCCGGCTTCGAGCCGCTCGAGCCGCTCTCCGGACAGCGCGCCTTGTCCCCGGCCGCTCGCGACGCCTGCTTTCCGCTCGCGGCCGGCTTCGGATGCGAGGTGCGCTGCACGATCGACGCGGCGCGCGCCGGCCTCGCCGTCGAGGAGGTCGAGCTGCCGCTCCGCCACCGCGCGACCGGCCGGGACGTGCGCGGCTTCGCGCACCGCGCGCGCCAGCTCGTCGACGCCCTGCTGGCCTGCGGGCCCAGCGCGGTCAACCACCGCGGCCTGCGCCTGCCGCTCGTCGGCTGGGTCACGGCGGTCGGCCGCGACCCGGCCGTCGCCGCCGTCGCCGCGGTCGGCCTCGCCGACGACCTCTGGAGCGGCCCGGAGCGCGGTATTCGCGCCCACCTGCGCTCGCGCCGCACGACCGGCGTCCTGAAGCTCGTCGCCATTCCGGCCATCGCGTTCGCCGCGACGCACTCGCTCTCCGGTGCGGCACTCGTCTCGCTCTCGGCGAACGCGCTCAACCAGTTGGACACGCGGCCGGGCCGCGCGCTGAAGGCCTACCTGCTCGCGGCCACGGCGCTCCGCGCCCCGCGCGGCCTGGCCGTCTGCCTACTTGCCTACGATCTGCGCGAGATGGCGATGCTGGGGGACGCGGGCTCGAACGCCTTCGGCGCGATGCTAGGCTTGAATTCCGTGAGTCGTCTCACGGGAAGAGGCCGGTGGGCCGCGATCGGCGCCCTAACCGGCCTCACGCTCCTCGGCGAACGCAGATCTCTCGGCACGGCGATCGAGCGAACGCCCGTGCTGCGCTCGCTCGATTCCCTGGGTCGGAGCGCGTGAGCACTCCCACCAAGTACGTCTTCGTGACGGGCGGCGTCGTCTCGGCGCTCGGCAAGGGCATCGTCGCCGCGTCGCTCGGCCGCCTCCTGAAAGCGCGCGGCCTGCGGGTCCAGGCGCAGAAGTTCGACCCGTACCTGAACGTCGACCCGGGCACGATGAGCCCCTTCCAGCACGGCGAGGTGTTCGTCACCGAGGACGGCGCCGAGACCGATCTCGACATCGGCCACTACGAGCGCTTCGTCGACGAGAACCTGTCGCGCAACGCGAGCCACACCGCGGGCGCGGTGTGGAGCTCGGTGCTTCGCCGCGAGCGCCGGGGCGAGTACCTGGGCGCGACGGTGCAGGTCATCCCGCACATCACCAACGAGATCAAGGAGCGCATCCGGCGGGCGGCGGAGGCGCAGCCGTCCGACGTGGTGATCAGCGAGATCGGCGGGACGGTCGGCGACATCGAGTCGCTGCCCTTCCTCGAGGCGATCCGTCAGTTCCGTCGCGAGGCCGGCCCGGAGAACGTGCTCTACCTGCACGTGACGCTCGTGCCGTTCATCGGCGCCGCCGGCGAGCTCAAGACGAAGCCGACGCAGCACTCCGTCAACGAGCTGCGGCGCATCGGTATCCACCCCGACGTCGTCGTCTGCCGCTCGAGCGACGAGCTGACCGCCGACATTCGCGACAAGATCGCGCTCTTCGCCGACGTGGACGCGCGCGCGGTCGTCTCCTGCCGCGACGTGCCGGACGTCTACCTCGTGCCGTCGCTGCTCCAGGCCGAGGGGCTGGACGAGCTCGTCTGCACGAAGCTCGGACTCGACACGGCGCCGGCCGATCTCGGCGACTGGCTCCAGCTCACCGAGCGCATCCAGGAACGCGTCGACGAGGTGGAGATTGCGCTCGTCGGCAAGTACGTCAAGCTGCACGACGCGTACCTGTCCGTGCACGAGGCGCTCAAGCACGCGGGCGTCTCCCAGGGCTGCCGGGTGCGCGTGCGGTGGCTGGACGCCGAGCACATGTCCTACGAGGAGGCGGCGGATACGCTGGACGCCGTCGACGGCGTGCTCGTGCCGGGCGGGTTCGGCTCGCGCGGGTGGGAGGGGAAGATCCTCGCTTGCCGCGTGGCGCGGGAGCGCGGCATCCCGTACCTCGGAATCTGCCTCGGGATGCACGTCGCCGTGTCGGAGTTCGCGCGTCACGTGGTCGGGCTGGAGGGTGCCAACTCGACCGAGATGGATCCCGAGACGCCGTACCCGGTGATCGACCTGCTGCCCGAGCAGAAGGAGATCGAGGACCTCGGCGGGACGATGCGGCTGGGCGCGCAGGCGGTCGAGCTGGTGGCGCGAACGCGGGCTCGTGACACGTACGGCGAGGCGGTCGTCCACGAGCGCCACCGCCACCGGTACGAGGTCAACAACCACTTTCGCCCGCGCCTGGAGGCGGCCGGGCTCGTCGTCTCGGGCACCTACCAGGAAGGGCGCCTCGTCGAGATCGTCGAGCTGCGCGAGCACCCGTGGTTCGTGGCGAGCCAGTTCCACCCCGAGTTCAAGTCGCGGCCGACGCGCCCCGCGCCGCTCTTCCGCGAGTTCGTCGGCGCGGCGCTGGAGCGCGCCCGCGCCCGCGTGGGCCCGGCGGTCAGGACGGCCGCGTCCTAATCGGCCCCGCCGGCGCCGAGCCTGCCCGCCCGGGGCACCCCGAGCCCACCACCCGGTTTCACCGTAGCGAGCGAGAGCGCACGGGTGTGAAACGCGACCGTGCCTGCTGTGTGACAGCTGCGGCGGCCGCCTCGGCCGCCCTCGGAACCCGTTTCCAGAACACAGCGCTGAGCCACTCGCGAGACGAGTTCTAAGATCGCGGCCGTGTTCGCGCAGGACGGCCTCCCCGACGTGGCGCGGCTCTTCATCGAGCTCGCGGCGATCGCGAGCCCGCCGGGCGAGGAGCGGCCGGTCGCCGACCGTGTCCTTGGCTACCTGCGCGACCTGAAGCTCGACGTCGACGAGGACGACGCCGGCCCGCGCGTCGGCTCGACGATGGGCAACCTGCTCTGCCGCATCCCGCCGACCGACGGCGCCGCGGGCGCGCCCCTCTTCCTCTGCGCGCACCTGGACACCGTGCCGCCGGACGGCGCGATCGAGCCGGTCGTCGAGGACGGCGTCATCCGGAACGGCCGCCCGACCATCCTCGGCGCCGACGACAAGTCGGCCGTCGCCGTCATGCTCGAGGCCGTGCGCCGCCTCATCGTCGAGCGGCGCCCGCACGCAGGTGTCGAACTGCTTTTCACGCCCAAGGAGGAGGTCGGGCTCTGCGGCGCCAACGCGTTCGACCAGTCGCGGCTCACGGCGCGCATCGGCTACGTGTACGACCACGCGGCGCCGATCGGCGACGTGATCCTCGGCGCGCCGCACCAGGCCTCGATCGACGCCACGTTCCGCGGCAAGGCCGCCCACGCCGGCATGTACCCCGAGGAGGGGCGCTCCGCGATCGCGGCGGCGGCGCGCGCAATCGCCGACCTGCGCCTCGGCCGGCTCGACGACGAGACGACGGCGAACGTCGGCACGATCGAGGGCGGCAGCGCGCGCAACGTCGTCCCGGAGACGTGCAGCTTCCAGGCGGAGGCGCGCTCGCACGACCGCGACAAGCTCGCCGAGCTCGTGCGCGAGATGCTCGAGTCGTTCGCGTTCGCGGCGAGCCTCGGCGACTGCGAGGTCGAGACGCACGTCGACGAGCACTTCAGCGGCTACCGCTTCCGGCCGTCGGACGAGCCCGTGCGCCTCGCCGTCGAGGCGCTCGAGCGCACCGGCTACGAGCCGCGCTTCGTGCTGAGCGGCGGCGGCGCGGACGCGAACGTCTTCAACGAGCGCGGTCTCCAGTGCCTCAACCTCGCGAACGGCATGGCGAGCATCCACAGCGCCGACGAGCACATCGCCGTCGCCGACCTGGAGGGCATGGTCGAGGTGACGCTGGCGCTCGTCGACGCCGCCCGAGAGGCGTAGGGCGCGGTGCCGGTCGGCCTGCGCCGCGGCACCGTCACGGCGATCCGCGAGCGGGTCGAAGGGCTCGTCCGCTGCGAGGTGGACGGCGAGCCCTGCATCGCGTATCCGCGACTGACGGGGGCGGTGGCGCTCGGTGACGAGGTGCTGGTCAACGTCCAGGCGCGCGCGCTCGGCCTCGGCTCGGGTGGGTTCGACGTGCTGCACGCGAACCTGACGCGCGGCCTCGGGCTCGAGCCGGAACCGGGCGCGCACGTCATGACGCTGCCCTACACGCCGCTTCAGGCGGCGGCCGCGTTCGCCGAGGAGCGCGAGACGCTCGCCGTCACGCTCGACGGCCTGCCCGTCGTGTGCTGCTCGCTGCACAGCCAGGTGGCGCCCGCTGCGGCGGCGCTCGCCGGCCTCCGCGTCGCCTATGTGCAGGTGGCCGGCGGCGCACTGCCGGTCTCGCTCTCCGACACGGTGCGCGTGCTCAAGCGGCGCGGCCTCGTCGAGACGGCGGTCGCGGCCGCGCCCTGCCTGGACGGCGACGTCCAGTGTGCCGGGATGCCGTCGGCGCTCGCGTGGGCCGCCGCACGCGAGTTCGACGTGGTCGTCTGCTCGGTGGGGCCGGGGCTCGTCGGCACTGGGTCGCCGCTCGGGCACGGCGCCGTGAGCGCAGCGGACGCGGCGAACGCGGCGGGCGCGCTGGGCGGACGGCCCGTGCTCGCCGTTCGCATCTCGCACGGCGACCGGCGCGAGCGCCACCACGGCGTCTCCCACCACACGCGGGCGGTCGTCGAGCTCGCGCTCGCGCGCACGGTCGTTGCCTGGCCGGCCGGCCTCGACGCGCCGCCGTGGCTCGAGGCGCGCGAGGAGGTCGACGTCGCGGGCTGGGCTGACGCGTGCGAGGGCCTGCCGCTCTCCCACATGGGCCGCGGGCCCGTCGACGATCCGTGGTTCTTCGCGGCGGCCTTCGCCGCCGGACGGCTGGCGCGCAGTCTTGTCCGCTAGCCGCCCCTGATGGACGAGCGCGGGCTTGGACCGGTCGTCGGGCTCGGCACCTGGAACACGTTCGGCGGCGACGCGCGGACGGCCGCCGCGGTCGTCGACGCCGCGCTCGACGCGGGCACGACGCTCTTCGACAGCTCGCCGATGTACGGGGCGGCCGAGCGCTCGCTCGGAGCGGCACTCGGCGGGCGCCGCGCTGGCGCCACCGTCGCGACGAAGATCTGGGCGACCTCTGTGGGCGAGGGGCGCGCGCAGCTGGAACGGCAGTTCGCCTCGTACGGCGGCCGCGTGGACATCGAGCAGGTGCACAACCTCGTCGCCTGGCGCGACCACCTCGACTGGCTCACGGAGGAGCGCGACGCCGGCCGGATCGGCCGCCTTGGCGTGACGCACTGGCAGCCCGCCGCCTTCGGCGAGCTCGAGCTGGCGCTGCGTACCGGCCGCTTCCAGACCGTCCAGGTGCCGCTCAATCCGCTCGAGCGCGAGGGCGAGCAGCGGCTCCTGCCGCTCGCCGCCGAGCTCGGGATCGCGGTGATCGTCATGCGGCCGCTCGGCTCCGGGCGGCTGCTCCGCCGGCCGTCGCCGCCCGCTGCACTTGCCCCGCTTGCGCCGTACGGCGTCCAGACCTGGCCGCAGGCGCTCCTGAAGTGGGCGCTCTCCGACTCCCGCGTGGACGCGGTGATCCCGGCCACCCGCCGCTCCGCGCACGCGGCGGAGAACGCACGGGCCGGCGAGCCGCCCTGGCTCGATGCCGAGGCGCGCCGCCTCGTGGAGCGGCTTGCCGCCGACGCAGCGCGCTAAGGTTCGCGCGCCGTGAGAGTCGGCGTGGCGAAGGAGATCAAGCCCGACGAGTACCGGGTCGCGCTCACGCCGGCCGGGGCGCTGGAGCTGATCCAGCGCGGGCACGAGGTGCTCGTCGAGCAGGGCGCGGGCGCGGGCAGCGCCTTCTCGGACGACGCGTACGCCGCGGTGGGGGCGCGCGTCGTCTCGGGCGACGACGTGTGGGCGGACAGCGAGCTGCTGCTCAAGGTCAAGGAGCCGACCGCGCCCGAGTACGACCGCCTGCGCGAGGGCCTCGTACTCTTCACCTACCTCCACATCGCCGCCGACGAGGCGCTCACCCGCGCGCTCGTGGACAGCGGCATCGCCGCCGTCGCCTACGAGACGGTCGAGACCGAGGATCGCCGGCTGCCGCTGCTGGCGCCGATGAGCGAGGTCGCCGGCCGCCTGGCCGCCCAGGCGGGCGCGTACTTCCTCGAGAAGCCGCTGGGCGGCCGCGGACTGCTGCTCGGCGGCGTCGCCGGCGTCGCGCCTGGCCACTGCGTGATCATCGGCGGCGGCATCGTCGGCTACAACGCGGCGCTCATCGCGCTGGGACTGGGAGCGCAGGTCACCATCCTCGAGCGCTCGATCGACCGCATGCGCCACCTCGAGGAGATCCTCTCGGGCCGCGTCACGTTGCTCATGTCCTCGGCGCTCCAGATCGAGGAGTCGGTCACCGAGGCGGACGTCGTGATCGGCGCCGTCCTGATCCCGGGCGCGCTGGCGCCCAAGCTCGTCACGCGCGAGATGGTGCGGGGCATGAAGGTCGGCGCCGTGCTCTGCGACGTCGCCATCGACCAGGGCGGCTGTGCCGAGACGTGACGACCGACCACGCAC
>JACVRM010000049.1 GCA_014534415.1 Thermoleophilia bacterium
CCCTGTCCGCCGGCGACGGTGACGCCGAGCCGGTCCCGGACGGCGTGCACGACCTGCTGACCGTCGATCCTCTCCGGCATGCGGATCGCCGTGACGACGGCTGAGCGGTCGTCGTCCGGCGAGAAGAGCTCGAGTCCCATCACCTTCACTCCCTCCCGGCAGGCGCGGCCGAGGCGACGGTGCCGCTCGAAGACGTTCTCCAGCCCCTCGTCCAGCAGCATCTGGAGCGCCACGTTAAGACCCATGACGATCGAGATCGCGGGCGTGAACGGTGTCTGCGGGCGTTCCTGCGCCTCGCGGGCACGCTGCCAGTCGAAGTAGAAGCGCGGCGACGCGGCGCGCGCGCACGCCTCCCATGCGGCGGGCGACACAGAAGCCATCGCCAGCCCGGGCGGTGTCATGAGCGCCTTCTGCGAGCCCGTGACGACGACGTCGAGCCCCCATTCCCGCGGCTCCACCGGCACCGCGCCTAGGCTCGAGATTGCGTCGACGGCGACGAGCACGTCGGCCGCCCGTGCGACTTCGGCGAGCGCCTCGACGTCGCAGACGACACCCGTGGACGTCTCGGAATGGGTGAGGAAGACGGCCTGTGCGCCGCCGAGCTCACGGAGGTGCGCGGCGAGGTCTTCGGGCGAAGGCGTCTCACCCCAGCCGTAGCGCAGCGGCTGGACATCGCATCCGTACGCAGCGGCGATTCCCGTCCAGCGCTCGCCGAAGTGGCCGGCGGACACCGGTACCACTCGGTCGCCCGGCGAGCAGAGGTTGGCGATCGACGACTCCATCGCGCCGGTGCCCGACGACGTGAAGAGGAGCACCTCGTCCGCTGTGCGAAAGACCTTCGCGAGGCGCTCCAGGACTTCGCCTGCGAGACGCCGGAAATCCGAGCCGCGGTGGGCGATGATCGGCTGGCTCATCGCTGCTAGAACGGGCGGCGGGACGGGCGTCGGGCCGGGTGTGAGCAGGTAGCGCTTCTCCGGCACGTGGGGAGCGTAGCGCCCTCGTAGGCTGTTTCCGTGGAGGCGCTCCTGGCATTCGCTGCGGCCGTGTTGGCGCTCCGGCTCGCCGGGTCGCTGGCCAGCCGTTGGCGCGTCCGCCGGGCTCCCGAGCTGCTTGCGTGGAGCGCTTCGCTGGCCGCCTACGCGGCCGCTTCCGGCGCCCTCGCGTGGGGCGCGGCGCACGGCTGGGACGAACCGTCCTTCCGCGTTTACTACCTGTGTGGCGGGCTGCTCACGGCGCCGCTGCTCGGCGTCGGCTCGCTGCTCCTCCTTGGCAAGCGCTGGGCGATCCCGGTCGCGCTCGTCTACTCAGGGCTCGCGGCCGGTATCGCGGCCGCCGAGCCTCTCGCGGAGCCGGTCGGCGGGACGTCGATCCCAGAGGCGCAGGAGCACCTCGCCTTCTTCCCGGCGCGCTTGCTCGCCGTAGCCGGCAACTCGCTCGGGACAGTGCTCGTCGTGGGCATCGCGCTCGCGACGATCCGACGGCGCCCGCTCGGCAACGCGCTGCTCATTGCCGGCGTCGCCGTTGCCGCCGTCGGGAGCGCGCTCGCCGGCCTCGGGGAGGCAGAGACAGCGGCGTTTTCCGCCATCGCGATCGGCCTGCTCTACGCCGGATTCGTCACGCCGGCGCGACGCGCCACATGACCAAGCCTCGCGCGACGCGCCCGCCGTCCCAGTCGCGATTCGTCGAGGCGGGTTTTCCACTTTCGGCGCAGTCGCGTCACGCTTTGGCGACCGTGCCTGGCCCCGGCTGCTCGCTGCGCTAGGCCCGGCGGCAAGCCGCGTGAGGGATGTTTTGCAAGACGCGCGTATCACTTTCGTGCGCGCGCCTGGCCCCGCCGAGGTAGTTGCGCAACGTCCGCCGCCTGACCTCCGCGAGTTGGCGGGGAAGAGGACCGCGCTGCCACGGCTTCGTCGTGCACCCAGGCGGCTCGAGGTGATATGAGAGACGCGATGGCTACCGGGCCCGAAGCACACGTCGACGAGCTGCGCTCGACCGAGCTTTTCGGCGATCTCGGCGAGGACTCGCTCCAGCGCGTCTCGGCCGTCGCGAACGAGCTCGAGGCGCCCGCGGGAGCCGTGCTCGTCAATCCCGATCTTCCCGCGTCCGGCGTGTTCGTCGTCCTGAGCGGCACGGTTGTCGCCGAGACACCCGACCATCGCGAGCACGAGCTGGGCGCGGGCGAGTGCTTCGGAGAGCTCGCCTTGCTCGCCGGGACCTCACGGACTGGCCGGGTGTCGGCGCGGACGCCGGTCCGCTGTCTGGCGATCGAGCGGACGGCCTTCGAGGGGCTGCTCCAGGACGAGCCCGGCGTCGCACGAGCGCTCTTGCGGGTGCTTGCCTCCCGGCTCATCGAGGCGCAGGCTTCGCCTCGCCCGTAGCGGCGTCAGCCGCGTAGCGCCGCGGCGCCCGCTCGCTCGAACCGTGCCTGCGTGGCGCGCTTGCGGTCGCGCGATGGCGCCGCCGCGCCCCGGGGCCGGGCCGCCTAACGGGGGCGCCTAACTTTCGACCAGAGCCTTCGTCTCACCCGCGGAGCGAACAACGAGAGGCCGCCGGCGCATGGGGAGCGCCGCCGCCTCGCCGTCGGCGGTGCTCCTGCACGTCGGCGTTTCTGTGTTCCCGACTAAAGGGGTCGAGTGAAGAGAGGCCTTCTCTTGCTGCTTGCGTGCATCGTCGTTGCCGGGCCGGCCGCGGGCACGGCAACCTCCCGCCCGGCGTACCGACCGGTCCTCGATGAGATCGTCCACTATCGGCAGGCGACGTGGCGCTGGCAGCGTGTGATGGGTGTCGCGCGTACGCGGGCGCACGGGCACGAGCGGTGGGCGAATCACGCCTACAAGCGGTGGATTCGCGAGTTGTGGCGCAAGCGCGCAGCGCGGGCGCGGCGCCGGGCGCACAACCCGCCCCACGAGGCGGCCTGGCGGTGCATCCAACGCCACGAGGGAGCGTGGACGGATCCGAACGCGCCCTACTACGGCGGCCTGCAGATGGACCTCGGCTTCCAGCGGGCGTACGGCGGCCGGCTGCTGCGGCGCAAGGGGACGGCGGACAACTGGACGCCGCTCGAGCAGATGTGGGTTGCAGAGCGCGCCTACCGCTCGGGTCGCGGGTTCTATCCGTGGCCCAACACCGCGCGTGCGTGCGGGCTCATCTAGTCCCCGGCGGCCCTGACTCGTCCCGCGGCGACGTCAGCCGAGCTGCAGCGATTCCGCCTCGACGACGACCGCCACGAGACCCTGGTCAGTGCGCGTCTCGTGCTCCTCGCCCAGCTCCCAGTGAACAGCCTCGCCCGCCGCGATCCGTTGCTCCGCCCCGTCCGCGCCGCTTACGTAGCCCGACCCGTCGACGACGATCAGAAGCTGCGGCGCGGGCGCTGGATGGCGGCCGATCACGCCGCCCTCCTCGAGCTGGACGTAGCCGACGGCGGCATTCCCCTCGACGAGCCCGACGCGGAAGTGCGTGAAACCGCGGCTGCCGTAATGCTCGACCCTGCGCCCTCCGTCGCCGTAGCGGAGCAGGCGCATCAGGCGTCCAACTTGGTGCGTAACAGCTCGTTCACTACCCGCGCGTCGGCGTTCCCGCCTGTCTCGCGCATCACCTGGCCGACGAAGAAGCCGAGCAGCCCTCGCTTGCCGGCACGGTATGCCGCCACCTCCTTCTCGTTCGCGGCGAGGACGCGCTCCACGAGCGGCTCCAGCTCGGACGTCTCCACGACCAGGCCGTCACCCAGGTAGCGCTCCGCATCGAAGCCCGGATCGCCGCTGCCGGCCAGCGCCTCGTTGAACCGGTCCCGCGGGATGCGCGCACGCGCCTCGATCACCTTGGCCAGCTCGACAGCGTCGACGGCGCCAGGCTCGACGCCGGTGCGTGCGAACTCGTTCATCAGCACGTTCGAGGCCGCCTTGGCGTCGACCCCGGCGGAGACGACACGCTCGTACAGCTCCGCAAGCGCGACGGAGCCGTTCAGCACCTCTGCGTCGTAGAACCGCAGCCCGTACTGCGACTCGAACCGGCGGATGCGCGCGCCGGGCGGCTCCGGTATCTCCTTCCGGAGTCGCTCGACGAGCTGGCGCGGCGGCGCCAGCGGAACGAGGTCCGGCTCGGGGAAATAGCGGTAGTCCTGTGCCTCTTCCTTCGAGCGGAGCGGTGGCGCCAATTCGTGGTCGGGGTCGAAATGCAGCGTCTCCTGTTCGACTTCTCCCCCGGCCTCGTAGATTCCGATCTGACGATCGACCTCCCGCTGAATGCCACGTGCGGCGAACGCGAAGGAATTCATGTTCTTCAGCTCGGTGCGCGTTCGCAGCTCGTCGGAGCCTGCCGGCCGCACGGACACGTTCACGTCGAAGCGCAGCGAGCCCTTCTCCATCTCCGCGTCCGAGATGCCGAGCTCGACGACCGTCTGCCGGAGCAGCTGCAGGAAGCGGCGCGCCTCGTCCGCCGAGTGCAGGTCGGGTCGCGTCACGATCTCCACGAGCGGCGTGCCCCCGCGGTTGAAGTCGACGAGCGTGCGGCCCGCCCCGTGGATGCGCCCCGCCGCGCCCCCCACGTGGACGTTCTTCGCGGCGTCCTCCTCCAGGTGCGCCCGGACGATGCCCACCTCGGCGTCCACTTCCGGCCCCGGAACGAGCAGGCGTCCGTGGCGGCAGAGCGGCTCGTCGTACTGGGAGATCTGGTAGCCCTTGGGCAAGTCCGGATAGAAGTAGTTCTTCCGGTGGAAGATCGCGCGATCTGCGATCTCACAGCCGAGCGCGAGGCCGAGCTTGATCGTCCATTCGATCGCGCGAGCGTTGGGTACCGGAAGGGTTCCGGGATGCCCGAGGCAGATTGGGCACGTGCGAGTGTTCGCGTCGAGCCCGTACGCGAGCTCGCACCGGCAGAACATCTTCGTCCTCGTCTTGAGGTGGATGTGGATCTCGAGGCCGATGACGGGCTGCCAGCTCACCCAACCCAACTCCCGCCGTCGCCGCGCACGCCGCTCCGCGCCGCGGCTATTCCCCAGGGGTCCCCCGCGACCCCTGGTCTAACGCTAGACGGACCGGCCGCGCGCGTGGCGTACGCGTTCGCGCGCGATCTGTCACATCGACGAGAGAGCGGTACGGCGCTCACACGGCGCCACCGTCGCGCAGCCTCGACGGCACGTAGCCGAACGCGAGCGCGCGCTCGAGCGCGTGCCCGACACGGAAGAGCGCGTTCTCTGCGAACTGCCGGCCGATCAGCTGGAGGCCGACCGGCAGCCCCTCGGAGAGGCCACACGGGATCGAGAGGCCCGGGAGACCGGCCAGGTTCGACGGGATCGTCAGCACGTCCGAGAGGTACATCGCGAGCGGGTTCTCGGTGCGTTCGCCGAGGCGGAATGCAACGGTCGGCGACGTGGGGCTGAGCAGCACGTCGAACCGCTCGAAGAGCGCGTCGTGCTCGCGGCGGATCAGCGTCCGCACCTTCTGCGCCTGGCCGTAGAACGCCTCGTAGTAACCGGCCGAGAGCGCGTAGGCACCGAGCATGATGCGGCGCTTCGGCTCGTCGCCGAAGCCGTCGTGACGCGTCCGCTCGTACATCGCGCGCGTGTCGCCGTTCGTCTCGGAGCGCAGCCCGTAACGCACGCCGTCGTAACGGGCGAGGTTCGACGACGCCTCCGCGGGAGCGATCAGGTAGTAGCAGGACAGCCCATACTCGACGGAGCGCGGCAGCTCGCACTCGCTCACGTCGGCTCCCAACTCGCGCGCGAGTTCGACTGCGCGGTTGACCGCCTCCGTCACGCCGGGCTCGATCCCTTCCGCCTCGTTCAGCTCGCGCGGGACGCCTACTCGCAAGCCGCGCAGGTGCTCGGTTTCCGGGAGCTCGACCGACTCGGGCAGGTCGACCGTCGTGGTGTCGCACGGGTCGCGGCCGGCGATGATGCGGTAGAGCAGCGCACAGTCGCGCACGGTCTTGGCGATCGGGCCGATCTGGTCGAGGCTCGAGGCGAACGCGACGATGCCGTACCGCGAGACGGTCCCGTACGTCGGGCGCAGTCCGACGACGCCGCAGAGCGCAGCCGGCTGCTTGATCGAGCCGCCGGTGTCCGACCCCAGCGCCCACGGCGCGAGCCCTGCCGCGACCGCAGCGGCAGACCCGCCTGAAGAACCGCCGGGCACGCGGTCTGGGTCCCACGGGTTGCGCGTCGGGCCGAACCCCGAGTTCTCGGTCGAGGAGCCCATCGCGAACTCGTCCATGTTCGTCTTGCCCAGGAACGAGAGGCGCGCGGCGCGGCAACGGGTCGCCACGGTCGCGTCGTACGGCGGAACGTAGCCGGCGAGGATGCGCGACCCGGCGGTCGTCTCCACGCCGCGCGTGCAGATCAGGTCCTTGAGAGCGACCGGGACGCCGTCCGCGTCCGGCTCGTCCACGGTGCGGAGGTATGCATGCAATTCGCCGTCGCGCGCGCGAATCGCGTCGAGGTAGGCGGCGTGCAGCTCGGCCGCCGAGAGCTCTCGGCGCTCGAGCAGCGCCGCCGCCTCCTCGGCGGTCAGGCGCAACGTGTCGATCACGCGACGAGCCTCGACGTGCCCCCAGGGGGTCCGGCGCGACCCCTGGAGTCACCGTACCGAGACAAGGCGCACGCGTGTGTGCCGGAAACGTGCCGAATCGCGCGTCGCGCGGTCATGCAGGCGGGACCCGGAAGAACGTGTCCTCGGAATCCGGTGCGTTCGCGAGCACCTCCGCCACGGAGAGCGAACCTCGCGGCTCGTCGTCCGACCAGACGTTCACGAGGTCGAGCGGGTGCGCGGTCGGCTCGACCCCGGACAGATCGAGCTCGCCGACCTTGCCGACCGCCTCCAGGATCGCGTCCAGCTGGCCGCCGAACCGCGCGAGCTCGTCCTCTGACAGTTCCAGCCGCGCAAGCCGCGCGACGTGCCGAACCTCTTCTCGCGAGATCGCCATCGTCCAGATCCTCTCAAACGTCTCCGAAAACGCGACGGGCCCCATTCGGGGCCCGCCGGCGGAACAGCTGTCCCCGAACTACACGGGCTGGACGTTCGAGGCCTGAAGCCCCTTGTCGCCTTGCACGACCTCGAACTCCACGCGCTGACCCTCGGTCAGCGACCGGTATCCCTCGGACTGGATCGCGCTGTGGTGGACGAAGACGTCGTCGCCGCCCTCCCGCGTGATGAAGCCGTAGCCCTTCTCGTTCGAGAACCACTTCACGGTGCCCTGAGCCAACTTTTGTTCCTCCTTGCTGCACAAACAACGACGGCCCGGGCACCGAGCCGCCGACTTACGATCAAGCGGCGGCAGGATAGCCGTCACCCGCCCGGATACGCAAGCAAGCCGCGGCGGTAACGCGCGGCGCGCACGGCGTTCTGGAGGAGCAGAGCGATCGTCATTGGACCGACCCCGCCCGGCACCGGCGTCATCAAAGCGGCGCGCTCCGAGACTGCCGGATCGACATCGCCGCGCAGGCCGTCCGGCGTCCGGTTCATCCCGACGTCGACGACCACTGCGCCGTCCCGGACGTCCTCGCGCGCCACGAGGCCGGCGCGACCGGCGGCGACGACGAGCACGTCCGCCTCGCGGGTCCGCGCGCCGAGCTCCACCGTCCGCGAGTGGCACACGGTGACCGTCGCGTTCGCCGCGAGCAGAAGCAGCGCGACCGGCTTGCCGACGATGTCGCTCCGGCCGACCACGACGGCGCGCGCGCCCTCGAGTGGCACGCGGTACTCGCCGAGCAGCGCCATGACCCCGAGCGGCGTGGCGCCCACGTGCCCCGCCCGGCCGAGGTAGAGCTGCCCCGCGTTAACGGGATGCAGCCCGTCGACGTCCTTGACGGGCTCGACGGCCCGGATCACGACCGCCTCGTCGATCTGCGGGGGAAGCGGGAGCTGGACGAGCAGGCCGTCCACCGCGTCGTCGTGGTTCAGCTCGTCGACGAACCTCAGCAGCTCCTGCTGCGAGGTCTCCGCAGGGAGGCGGTGGTCGCGCGCCTCGATTCCGACCTCGCGCGAGGCCTCATGCTTGCGACGAATGTAGAGGTCCGATGCCGGATCGTCGCCGACGAGCACCGTGGCGAGTCCCACGCGGCCGAGCGCGGCGACGTCCGCAGCGACCTCCCCGCGGATGCGCTCAGCGAGCGCACGGCCGTCCATCAGCGTCGCCACGGGCGCGAAACGTTAGCCTCTGCGGGCGATGGCGACCGAGCAACTGACGGAGCAGGGGCCGGACGCGAGCGACGATCGGGGCGACCTCGCAGGCGTGCTGCGCTACTACGAGCTCGCGAAGCGCGCCGAGTGGCAGGTACGCGATCTGCCGTGGGGCGAGGTGCCCCCGATTCCGGAGTACTCCGGCTCGCCGGAGAAGATCGCGCGCCGGCGCGACATGTGGCGCTCGGTCGTCACGCAACAGCTTCAGGCGGACGAGCTGGCGGTCGAGATGGCCGCGCAGCTGTTCTCGCTGGCGCCAGACCGTGAGGCGAAGCTCTACTACACGACGATGGTGCAGGACGAGGCGCGCCACACCGAGGCGTGGCTCAAGCTGACGGACGAGGTGGGCGGGCGCGGAGAGCGCGACCCGTACCTCGATCGGCTCGTGGAGATGACGCTCGGCGCGGACACGCTCGAGGAGAAGGTCTTCGGCATCCAGGTGTTCTACGAGCGGCTCATCATCCCCCGTTTTCGGATGATCGCGCGCGCGTCGCAGGGCACCGTACTCGAGGACCTCTGCAACCGGCTCACCGTCGACGACGGCATCCACCACCGCTCGGGCGTCGCCTACGAGCGCGTGCTGCTCCAAGGGGCGAGCAGGAAGACGAAGCAGAAGCTCGTCGAGGCCGGAAACCGGCTGCTGCCGGTCTTCGTGCAGCACGCCCTGTGGCGCCCCAAGGCACGCGAGGTGATCGGGAGGCTGATGCGCGAGACCGACATGCGCATGCTCAAGGAAGACATCGAGCACGGCGTCCGTCTTGCGAAGTCGTTCGGCCTCGACGTGAGCGAGATTCGCATTCCCGTTTGACCCGCGCGGAAGTCCGGCGCCCGCTCTGCGGGCGTCATGACGACTTCCCCGCGGCCACCGGATATCAGACGCGGCTTCGCGCGGTATGGCTGCGGCCGGCGTAGCCGGCCTCCGCCGGCATTCATGCGCGGCCGCCGGCTCAATAAGCTCTCGGCGTGGAGCTTCGGCGCTGGCCCCGGCAGAACGACCCCCACTCGATCCGCGCACGGCAGGAGGCGCTCGCCGGCCTCACGGACGGGCCGGTCTTCGCGCACGAGCTCGAGCCGTTCGCGAGGGCCACCGAGGCACTGACGGGCGTCTCGGTCGTGCCGACGGCCGTGGTCGGGCCGATCGACGTCGAGCTCGGCGACTACGAGCTCATGGAGCCGGACGGCGTGATCATCGAGCGCGGGCGATCGCGGGACGGCGTCTTCGTCCCGCTCGCGAACACGGAGGGCGGGCTCGCCGTCTCGCTCTACCGGGGGGCGCGGGCCGTCGGCGAGTCCGGCGGATTCCGGACGCACGTGCTGCGGGACCGCATGACGCGGGCGTCGGCGTTCCTGTTCGCCGACGCAGGTGAGGCGGTCGAGTTCGCCCGCTGGATCGAAGGCGAGCTGGTCGCAATGCGCGAGTGGCTCGCGTCGACGCCGGTCGAGGGACTCTCCAGCTTTGCGAAGCTCCGCGAGCTGGAGACGCACGTCGTCGGGCCTGTGTGCCACGTGATGTACGCGTACACCACTGGGGACGCGGTCGGCCTGAACATGGCGACGCGCAACTCGTTTGCGCTGAACGAGGCGTACGTCCGCGAACGCTCGCCGGTGCGGCCGCGCCGGTCGGTGCTCGAGGGCAACATGGGCGGCGACAAGAAGATCTCGTACCGCTACTTCGAGCGCGGCGGCCACGGCAAGACGGTTATCGCCGAGTGCACGCTGACCGAGGAGGCGGTTCGGCGCGTGCTGCGCACGTCGGTCGACGACCTGCTCGACCTCGCGTTCGTCGGAACGCACGGCGCCGTCGCCTCGGGCATGCAGTCGGTCGCGTTCACCCCGGCGACGGCGATTGCGGCGATGTTCATCGCGACGGGCCAGGACGTCGGCATGGTGGGGACCAGCTCGATGGCGCACGGCACCGCGTACCGCGTCGAGGGTGGGCTGCACGTCTCGCTGCGACTGTCCAGCCTGGAGGTCGCGACGGTCGGCGGCGGCACGGGGTTCCCGTATGCCCAGGCGTGGCTGCGCCTGATGGGCTGCGCGGGCGCGGGGAAGGTCTACCGGCTCGCACAGATCGTGGCGGCGGCCACGCTCTCGCTCGAGATCTCCGCCTCAGCGGCGATGGCCACGGCCGGCTCGGAGAACTTCTTCCGCGCCCACTTCCAGCTCGGCGGGCTCCGCTGACGTCGTCGTCCGGACATGTCTCGCGCGGACGGTGGGCCGCCGGCGCCCCTAGCCTCCTCCCCGCTGCGAGCGTATCCGGGTGGGGCGCACGGGTGGGCAACGCCGCCGTCACGGAAGCGTGACGCCGCGTATCCCGCCGCACCACGACCCGGCCTGCTGGGGATGCGGCGACGCGCCGGGCGGCATCCAGCTTCGACGACCGACCGAAGAGGGGGCGATGCGCTACGAGGCGCGCTTCCGCTTCGACGAGCGGCATCAGGCGGGTCCCGGGCTCGTGCACGGCGGGCTCGTCGGAGCCGCCCTGGACGAGGCGTGCGGACTCCTCGCCACCTGGTTCCGCTTCCCCGCTGTCACGGCCCGCATCTTCGTCCGCTACCTCAGACCCGTCGCGATCAACCGCGAGCTCACCGTGCGGAGCGAGATCGACGGCACGAGCGGCCGGCGCATCCACGTCCGCGCCGAGCTGGCCGACGGCGGCGAGGTGCTGGCCAACGCGCGCGCCGCCTTCGTCCACGTGCCGCTCGAACACTTCCTCGCAACACCCGAGGGCCGCGCGGCGGGCGACGCGTGGCGCCGCCGGCTCGGTTTCTAAGGACGGGACAGGCGCGCCGGGCGACGCGCCTGTCCGGACTTGCGGACTGTTTAGAGGAGCGGCGAGCGGCGCCGCCGTACGACCACGATCGAGGCGACACCGAGCACGAGCACAGTCGCCGCGACGAGTCTGGCGAGGCCGCCGTCATCGTCGGAGACCGTCGCCCTGGACGGAGTCGAGGTTCCCTCGCCGAGCTGCGCAACGTGCCCACCGGCGCCCTCGCCGAGCTGGACGACCTGGCCGCCGGCACCCTCGCCGAGCTGCGGGGCGAGACCGGCGCCGCCGCCGTCCGAGCGGACGTGCGCCGCCGCCGGCCCCACCAGCACGAGCGCCGTGATGACCGATACGAGGAGGAGAAGGAGGTTGCGAGACGGGTGCTTCATTTGGCGATTCCTTTCGCGCCTTTCCCCACCGGACGCGCGGCTCGGCCGGTTTCTTCCACGTTCCCTTGAAGTGGGGATTGGCTCGGGGCGCGTCCGTTCGATGTTGAGAGCGGACGACGGCTCTGCGGCCGCTCGAAGTCCTCCGAAGATCGTGACCGCAGACGCCACCCGCACACCCGTCTCCCTGTTCGCAGCGCTCGTAGCGGCGCTCGTACTGCCCGCCCTCGCGGCCGCTTCACCACCCGCGACGCCGCCGCTCGCGTCGCCCGGCGAGGGCACCGTGGTCGAGGCGATGCCGTCTTTCGCATGGTCACCGGTCGCCGGCGCCGAGCGCTACGAGTTCCACATCGCCGCGGACGCGGGCTTCAATGCGCCCATCTGGAGCGGCGCAACCGGCGAAGACCGCTTCCTGACGCGCAACACCCGCGCGGCCGTCAAGCGGCCGGTACCGAACGGAACGTACTACTGGCGCGTGCGCGCCGTCGGCCCCAAGGGCGAGGTCTCGCCGTGGTCGCAGCCGCGCTCGTTCCGCAAGCTGTGGAGCGCCGCGCCGGCGCTCCAATCGCCCTCGAACGGCGCGACCGTGACGTATCCGGGAACGCCGCTCACACTGCGCTGGAGCGTCGTGCCACACGCCGCGCGCTACCTCGTCACGGTCGGCACCGACGCATCGCTTGCGTCAGTTGTCGCGACTGTAAACACGCGCGCCGAGAGCCATACGCCCCAGAAGCTCCTCGCGCCCGGCATGTACTACTGGAACGTCATCCCGCTCGACGCGCGGGGAAATCGGGGATCCACGTCGCAGACCGCCTCGTTCACGGTCGCATGGCCCACGACGACGACGACCACGGTGACCGACCTCGCCTCGGCGCCCGAGGTTTTCGACGCGCAGCTCGCCTGGAATCCGATTCCGGGCGCCGTCCGCTACGAGGTCGAGGTGAATTCCGCGGACGACTTCGCGGCCGGCTCGAAGGTGTGCTGCGGCGGGACGAGCATCGGCACGACGCTCTCGCCGACCGTCGTGCTCAAGGACAACACGTACTACTGGCGGATGCGCGCGCTGGACGGCGACGGCAATGCGGGGATCTGGAACCTCGGTCC
>JACVRM010000027.1 GCA_014534415.1 Thermoleophilia bacterium
CGGCTTTGCAAGCCGAAGGTCGCCGGTTCGAGCCCGGCACGCTCCACTAGGAAAGGCGCTGGGAATGGCGACTTCCGCGCCTCCGCCAGGTGTCGAGGCAGCGATCAGAAGCCGCGGCTCAGCCGTCCGCCGCCTGCCCGCTCTCCACGCTCGAGAGCCACAAGCTGGCGATTCTTCTCGGCAGCTTCCGGGGCGTTCCAGTAGGCGCGCAGCGTTTGCGCAATCGCCAACGGCGTCACGATCGCGCTGTAGGCGAAGAAGCCAAGGATGATCCAGCGCCAGATAGCCGGAACGCTCGGCCACAGGGTCGCGATCGCCACAACGATCGCGACGATGATCCAAGCCAGATGAAGTAGCCACAGCCATGCGCGCTTACCCTGAGGACGCGAACGGGGCATTACCCAACGGGGCCATCGAACCCTTTCGAGGCGTTCCGCCCATGCCACGGCCAAGTGCGCGTCCCGCGGATCGCTTACGGCTCGGCCCGCTCGTATGGCGGCGATGATGTCCTTGCGCCGCTCGCGTGGAAGGCGACGCACCGCGCGACGCACATCCCGGAAGGAAGCGCCGGGCTCCACGTTGGCCTTCGCATGACTTCTCACCAGTTTCCGGGAACCTTCTCGCTCGCCTTCCGGAACTGCGCCTTGATCACGTCAGGAGTGATCGCAGTCTCCGGATTCGACAGCTCGAGGTACTTCGCGATGGCGAGGATCTTCTCGACGTTCAAAGTCTCCTGAACGAGCCGTCGGCTGTCGCGCAGCGTCTGCTCGGCCCTGCTCGCGCGAGCCATAGAACTCGATCACCTCGTCGAGCGAGTAGTCGGCGAGCCCTGAGAGATTCTGGCGCACCCCGCTGGTGGATTACGGCGCGGTAAGCGTGATCGTGCGGGTCGTCGCGGTGACGCCGCCGGCCGGCTGCCGGTAGCTGGTCCGAAGCCGCGTGGGCAGCCGCCGCACGTCGCGGTGACGCCGCCGGCCGGCTGCCGGTAGCTGGTCCGCGGCGGTGCAATGACATCATCGGGGCTGTGTCCGCCGACGACGTGCGCACCCTGACCCGAGTCCCGATCACGTTCGAGGTGGCAGGCGGCGGGACCGAGCACGCTCCGATGGTCGTCGGCCGGCTCGGCGGGGTCACCACACGGCTCGTCCTGGATACCGGATCCGAGGTCCATCTGCTCACCAAGGAGCTGGTCGACGACATCGGCCTGACCGTGGAAGAGGGCGAGCAAGGGACCGATCACAGCGGCGCCACGATGCCGAGCTGGGCCGTCGAGGATGTCGCACTCGAGCTCGGCGGGGTCAAGCTGACGCTGCGCGACATCGTCGCCATCCCTGCCCCACCGCCGTTCCCGGGCTGGGACATCGGCGGCATCCTCAGCCCGCAGCATCTCCATCCGAGAGCCAGCGCCGTCGTCGACCTGGTGGCCGACGAACTCGTCTTGGTCGACGGGACGGATGCCGCCGTCGCGGCATGGCTCGAGCAACGATCGCCCGCGATGACCACCCTCGAGGTGGAGCGAGACGAGGCGTTCGCAAGCGTCGTCGTGGCTGGCGCCATTCGTCCGCACGCCGAGATTCCGACGATGCTCAATACCGGCGGCCGGCACACGGAGTTCTCGAGCGACGCAGTGCCGGGAGTTGCGGGAGCAGATCTGGAGCGACTGGGCGGCGGCGTGACCGGTGCGGACGTCTTCGGCGCGAAGGCCGGCAAAGCGACGCTGGTCGTGGCCGGCCGTGAGGTCGAGGTCCCGTCGCTCGCCGTGCGCACCGCGATGCACGACCCACCGGGCCTCGTGGGGATGGACGTCCTGCGCGGCACGATCCTGACGGTGCGCGCGGACGCCAGGCGCCCCGTGCTCTGGCAGACCCCCGGCACGAGCCCGTCCCGAGATGGCGGGCTGCCCCACAGCCGCGCCGATTGACTTAGGAAAACCACCCGTTCGGGGCATCCGCTGGCCGTTCCCGGGTGCGAATCTTGGTGGCGTGAAGCGTCTCATTGCCGCCCCGCCGGTGCTGGCGCTGGTATTGGTGCTTGCACTCGGTGCAGCCGCAGCTCTCGCTGCGCCGAGCAAGGGAGAGTTCATCAGGCGCGGGGACGCGCTCTGCACGCAGACGGCTCGCGAGCTGGTGCCGCTTCGGAAGCGGGCCGAGGCCGCGAAGTCGCTACCGACGGCGCGGAAGTGGGCCGCGGGCAGTTCCTTGTGGGCTGAGCAGGTTCGTATTCAGGCCCGCTTCAACGCCCGGTTTCGAGCGCTCGGCCTCCCGGCCGGCGACGTCACCGCGCGGCGTCTCGTGGACGGACTCGACCGCGGCCTCGTCTTCGCGCGGCGCGTGCGCGACGCGTTCGCTTCCCGAAGCACGGCCGCGTTGGCCGCCGCGCTGCCCGCCTACCTGCGCTTCACGGTGGCGCTGAACCGGCGCGTCCAGGCGTACGGCTTCCGCGTCTGCGGCCGGACGTAGATCGCGGCGTTCGAGCGCTGCACGTCGGCGACGTGCGCGTAGGGGATCAGCGCGTCCACGCGCCCGGCCACCGGCCGAATATCTCGCACGAAGGCTGAACGAAGGCTTTCCGATCGCCTGGGCGGGCGTTGGGAACGCGGCCGCGACACTCGGAGCACGTCAATCCCGACGACCGAGGAGGATCAGCTCGATGAAGAAGTACGCCGCGCTCCTTGCGCTCCTGGCTTTCGTATCCGTGCTCGCCGCGGGGCTCGGCACGGCCGCGCCACAGGGCACCGTCATGGTCAAGGAGACCAACTTCAAGATCATCATGGCCGGCACGGCCAAGGCGGGCTCCACGACGTTCGTCGTCAAGAACGCGTCGAACCTGCCGCACGACTTCGCCATCAAGGGTCCGGGCGTCAGCAAGAAGACGCCGAAGATCAAGCCGGGCGGGACCGCGAGGCTCACCGTGACGCTCAGGAAGGGCAAGTACCAGGTCTGGTGCTCGGTGAGCGGGCACTCCTCGCTCGGCATGAAGCGCACGATCAGCGCCGTCTAGGCACACGCTTCTCGCGGCCGGGGCGCCCTGCTGCCCCGGCCGCGAACGCGCTGCAAACCCCACCTACACTGAGTTGCCGTGCAGTCCGGAAGACCCATCGTCCTCGTCGTCGAGGACGAGGAATCGATCACGACCCCGCTCGCCGAAGCGCTCGAGCGCGACGGCCTCGAGCCGCACGTCGCGAGCACTGCCGCCGAGGCGCTGGAGCTCGCCCGCCGGCTGCGGCCCGATCTCGTCCTGCTCGACGTGATGCTGCCCGACGCCTCAGGCTTCGACGTCTGCCGTGAGCTCAGACGCGAATCCGAGGTGCCGATCATCATGCTGACGGCACGCGGCGAGGAGGCCGACCGCATCGTCGGCCTGGAGCTCGGCGCGGACGACTACATCGTCAAACCCTTCAGTGCGCGCGAGGTCACCGCGCGCATCCGCGCGGTGCTCCGGCGCGCGCGGCGAACGGCCGGCGCCGGCGCCGAGGAGTCGCCGATTACAATCGGCGACGTCCGCATCGACCCGGCCGCTCGCACCGTCACGCGCGCAGGCGAGTCTCTCGAGCTCTCGCGCAAGGAGTTCGACCTCCTTCACCTGTTGATGCGCAACGCCGGCTCGGTTCTCCGGCGCGAGCGGCTCATCGAGGAGGTGTGGGAGACCCGCTGGTTCGGATCGACGAAGACGCTCGACGTGCACGTCGCGTCGCTGCGCAAGAAGCTGCGCGACGACCCGTCGGCTTCGCGCTATCTGCACACCGCGCGCGGCGTCGGGTTCCGCTTCGCGGCGCCCGCCGACCTCGAGCGCGCCGGCTAGCGATGGGCCTCCGCGGGCGGCTCCTCGCGGCGTTCGCGTACGTCCTGCTGCTCGTGATCGTCGCGCTAGTCGTGCCGCTCGCGCTGAACCTGATCAGTCGCGCGGAGGCCGAGGCAGAGGCGCACGCCCAGTCGCAGGCGCACCTGATCGCCGCCGCGATCGCCGGCAACATGCAGGACCGCGCAGAGCTGCGCCGCGTCGCGCGTCAGGCCGCGGGCGACCTCGGCGGGCGCGTGATCGTCGTCGGCTCGCGCGCGCGGGTGTTCGCCGACTCGGCCGGGCGCGGCCTCGAAGGACGGTCGTACCGCAGCCGGCCGGAGATCGCCGAGGCGCTGGCGGAGCGGCGGCCGGTGCAGTTGCGGCGCCAGAGCCGCTCGCTCGACCAGGAGCTGCTCGTCACAGCCGTGCCGGTGCTCGTCGGCGGCAAGGCGACCGGCGTCGTTCGTGTCACGCAGAGCTTCGAGGCAATCGAGCGCAGCGGACGGCGCGACGCGCTTGCCCTCGTCGGGTTCGGCGCCGTCGCGCTCGCCCTTGGGCTGGGCGCGGCGTGGTTGGTCGCAGGATCGCTGGCGCGGCCGCTCCGCAACCTCGCCGGGACGGCTCGAAGCGTCGCCGACGGCAACCTCGAGGCGCGCGCGGCGCGCGAAGGTGCACGCGAGCAGCGCGAGCTCGCCGACGCGTTCAACGAGATGACCGGGCGGCTGGGCGGCGTACTGGAGGCGCAGCGCGAGTTCGTCGCCAATGCGTCGCACCAGCTGCGGACGCCGCTGACCGGGCTGCGCCTGCGTCTGGAGGCGGCGGCGCTCAAGGCCGGGAACACCGAGCTCGAGCGCGAGCTCGCCGCCGCCGAGCGTGAAGCCGAGCGGCTGTCGCGTCTGCTCAACGGGCTGCTCACGCTCGCACGCGAGGGCGGAGACCCAGGCCCGGGGCGGCCGGTCGAGCTCGATCTCCTCGCGGAGGAGGCCGCCGAGCGGTGGCGCGAGCCGGCGCGGCGCAGCGGCCATGAGCTCGTCCTCGCCGGCGACGGGGATGCCGTCGCGGAGGCCTCGCGCGACGATCTGCTGATGGCACTCGACAACCTCATCGAGAACGCACTCCACTACTCGCCGGCCGGCACGGCCGTGACAGTCGAGTGGTCGCAGAACCGAGAGTGGGCGTCGCTCGCGGTCGCAGACGAGGGGCCCGGGATCGCGCCCGCCGAACGCGCCCGCGTCTTCCAGCGCTTCTACCGCGGCGCTTCGGCCGCGTCGCAGCCCGGGACCGGGCTGGGCCTGGCGATCGTGGACAGCGTCGCACGCCGCTGGGGCGGCCGCACGCAGATAGAGGAGCGGAGGCCGCGCGGCACGCGGATCGAACTCGTCCTGCCGCGTGCCCCGGGTTTCGACGAAGCCTGACGGAGAGTTGGCTTCTGCTTTACCGGACCGGGGCTACGCTGGCGGCGTCATGCGGATCGCGCCGGTTGGGAGGGTCGTTGCGATGGGGTTGGCCGGTGTGCTGGCGGCCGCCGTGACCGGCATCGGCCTCTACGCGGTCTCACGCGATTCCGTCGGCCTGTCTGCGACCGGCGTACGCTCCAAGCAGCCGCTCGCGCCGGCTGCCGCGCAGCTCGACGATGACCGCCGCGAGCGCGCAGACGACCGGCGCCGCCGCCGCGGACGCGATGAGCGCAGCGACGATGATCGCCGGCGGGGGCGCGAGGACCGGGCTGAGGATCGCCGCGGTGACCGCCGCGACGAGGGCGACACCGCCACGACGAGCGGCTCCCGAGGCGCGAACTCGGGTTCCGGCAGCGTCACCAGCGGCACGGATACGACGATGCGGGACGAAAGCCGAAACAGCGGCTCCTCCGGTTCCGGTAGCGGCGGTTCGTCGGGCTCGGATAGCGGCTCCTCGAGTGGCAGCGGCTCCTCGGGGAGCGGCAGCGGGGGCGGCAGCGGGTCAGGCTCCGGCGAGAGCGGCTCGAGCGGCGACGGCCTACCAGACGACGACTGACCGCGCCGCGAGCCGCGTCAGGCGCGGATGACCACCGGGGCGCCGAGCGGCACGGCCCGCATGAGTGCCCGCAGGTCGCGCTCGGGCGCATGCAGGCAGCCCGCCGAAGCCGCACGCCCGAATGGCGCGGGTCCGCCGTGGACGGCCAGACGGTCGCCGCCCGTCCACCCGGCCGGCAGGTTCGGCTGGCGGCCGGAGAGCGCCAGGATGCAACATCCGTAGACGGGGCTGAAACGAGCGCCCGGCAGCGTGTCGGTGACGGCGAAGCGCCCGGTCGGCGTCGGCGAGGCGGACGCGCCGACCGTCACGCGCACGGCGCGGACGACGCGGCCGCCACGCCTGAGCACCAGCCGCCGGGCGGAGAGGTCGATCTCCAGCGAGACGGGCGTGGCGGCGACCCGAACCGCGCCGGCGCGCGAGTCGACCCAGCCGAGCCGGCCATTGCCCAGCTCCGGGAGCGTCACGGCGAGCCAGCGGCCCCGTCGTCGCACGACGCCCAGGGTTCGGCGCGAGCCGAACTCCGTGCGCGAGCCGACGATCGTCGCGACGGCGCCGCCCGGGCGCGAGCGGACTGCGACCGAGCGGCCCGCGGCGACGCGTGCGACGAGCTCGCGCGCCGACGCCGCGCGCGCAACCCGTCTGGCGTGCGGCTTGTCGCGGACGGCCCGTCCTGACTCCTCGTTGGTCGCGGTTGCACCGGCGACGGCCGTCGGCAAAGCACTCGAAACCGCCGCATCTGACGCCCCGGGATCGCGCAGCGCAAATGTCGCGACGAGTGCCGCCAGCGCGACCGGAAGGGCGGCGACGGGCCAGAGCTCGCGGACCACGAGCTTCCCATCGGCAGGCGCAGCTCATTTCTCCACCCCGCCGAACCGCGGGGCGCGGTTGCGCGAACTACGCGCGTCCGCACCACGATGAGAGGAGAGGTATGACGAGGAAGCTATTGGCGGGCGCGCTCGTAGTCGCCGCCGGCTCCGCCGCGCTGCTGGCCGCGCTGGTACGTGGGCCGGCCCCCGATGCGGCGAGCGCTGCCAGCCACCGCGAGGCGCCGCTGATCTCCCTCGACCCGGCGGCAGACATCACGGACTTCTTCATGTTCCGCAGCTACCAGCCCGGTAACGCGGACAAGGTCGTCCTGGTGATGAACGTGCAGCCGGGCGAGGAGCCCAGCGCGGGCCCGAACTACTACAACTTCGACCCGAGCGTCCGGTACTCGTTCGGCATCGACAACGACCGGGACGGCCGCAAGGACGTCGCGCTCGATTTCCGGTTCCGGACCGAGATCCGCGGCGTCGTGGACGCGCTCGGGCTGCCGCTGTCGTACGTCGGAAACGTGCCGCCCGGCAGCGGGAGCATCATTCCGCCCATCACGAAGCTCGACGGCCCGGGCTCCGAGGGACTCGGCCTACGCCAGAGCTACACGGTCACGATGACGAGGCCGGGACCCGGGAAATCCACCCGGTCACAGACGCTCGCCGACGACCTGATCGCGGTGCCGTCGAACGTCGGTCCACGCACGATGCCGAACTACGACGCGCTCGCCGCCCAGGGGATCCATGACCTCGGCAACGGCGTCCGCGTCTTCGCCGGCCAGCGGCAGGATCCGTTCTACATCGACCTGGGCGCCGTCTTCGACACGCTCAACCTGAGAGCGCTCCCGCCGATTCACACCGCCCTGCAGGACACGGCGGACAACGTCAACACCTTCGGCGTCGACATGCTGTCGGGGTTCAACGTGCACACGATCGCCATCGAGCTGCCGGCGAGCATGCTCACTGCGGACGCGAAGAGCGCCGCGACAACGACGCAGCCGAAGCTCGGGGGTTACGCCTACACGAGCCGACCGAACGTGAGGGTCCGGTCGCACCCTCGCAAGGACAAGCACGTCGTCCAGGTCCAGCGGCTCGCGAACCCGCTCGTCAATGAGGTCCTGATCGCGACCAAGGAGAAGGACCGTTGGAACATGCTCGACCCGGAGGAGGAGCTCGATTTCGTCGACTACTACCTGAACCCGCGGCTGGCGCTGGCGCTCGAGCTCGTGTTCGGCGTGCCGGCGGCGAAGGCGAACCGCACCGACCTCGTCAACGCCCTGCTGAAGTACTCGCCGGGCGACTTTGGCCATTCGGAGCTGCTCCGGCTCGACCTCAGCGTCGCGCCGCGGCCGCTCGCACAGCAGAGACGCCTGACCGTGCTGGCGGGCGACAACGCCGGCTGGCCGAATGGACGGCGGCCGCGCGACGACGTCACCGACGTCGCGATCCGGCTCGTCGGCGGCCCGAACTACATCGCCGCCAGGGCTGCGGACGGAGTCAACGTCGACGACGCTCCGCTGCCGAACACGTTCCCGTTCATCGCGGCGCCGGCCGACGGCCGCGACCGCTCTCCGACCCCGCACATCAACCCCTGAGAACGAGGCACGTGCCGCGAGCTCGGACGGCAATCGCAGTGACGGCGGCGGCTTTCGTCGCCGCCGTCCTGCTGCTCGGGGGGGCGTTGCGCGACTCCGCGTCCGCGGAGGCTCGCCCGGCGGCAGGGACGACGCTGGGCGAGGGTGCGACCGAGCTCCGGGTGCGCGCGCTCCAGGAGCGAGTGAGGGCCCGGCCGAGCGATGCCGAGGCGCTGGCGGCGCTCGGCCTCGCGTACGAGCAGCGGGCCCGCGAGACGGCCGATCCGGCGTATCTGCTGAAGGCGGAGGGCGTTCTGGAGCGCGCGCTCCGGCTCGACCCGCGCAGCGCCGCGGCGACGATCGGCACCGCGTCGCTTGCACTCTCACGCCACGAATTTCGTCGAGCGCTCGTGCTCGGCCGCCGCGCGCGCCGACTCGCTCCCGAAGCAGCCGAGCCGTACGCGATCGCCGCTGACGCGCTCATCGAGCTCGGCCGCCACGAAGCAGCGTTCCGACTCTTCGACGCAATGGCGGCCGAGGAGCCCGGCGTCGCCGCGTACGCGCGCGTCGCGTACGGCCGCGAGCTTCTCGGCAACCGCCGCGGTGCCGTAGACGCGATGCGGCTCGCGGTCGACGCGGCCGTCGGCAACTCCGAGCCGGCGGCATGGACGAACGTCGAGCTGGGCAAGCTCCATTTCGGCTCTGGAAGACTCGACGCCGCGGCCCGCCGCTACCGCGCGGCGCTGCGCGCACTCCCCGGCTATCCGTTCGCGCTCGAGGCTCTCGCGCGCGTGGAGGCGGCGCGAGGGCGGGATGCGCACGCCGAGCGGCTGGCGCGGCGCGCGGCCGACGCGGTCCCGCTGCCGCAATTCGCGGCGACGCTCGGCGACGTGCTCACGGCAGCCGGACGGCGCGCGGAGGCGGCCGACGCCTACGCGCTCGTCGGCGCGGTAGACCGCGTGCTGCGCGCGAGCGGCGTGCGTGACGGTCTCGAGATCGCGCAGTTCTACGCCGACCGCGGCGTTCGGCTGCGCCACGCGCTCGCTCTCGCACGTCAAGCGCATGCGAACCAGCCGAGCCTGGACGGCGACGACGTACTCGCCTGGGCGCTCGCGCGCAACGGCCGCTGCGGCGAGGCGCTCGGCTACTCGAAGCGGGCGTTGCGGCTCGGCACGCGCGACGCCGAGAAGTTCTTCCACCGCGGGATGATCGAGCGGTGCCTGGGGCGGGGCGAGGCGGCGCGCTCCTGGTTCCGGCGGGCGCTCGAGTTGAACCCGCACTTCTCGCTCGTCTGGGCGCCGGTCGCGAGGACGCTCTCATGAAGAAGCTGCTTGTCTTCCTGGTTGCTGCGCTGGCGCTCTTCGCGCCCGCGGCGGCGACGGCCCACCCGCTCGGGAACTTCACGGTCAACCGCTACGCGGAACTCGTCGCAGCGGGCGACCGGCTCTACGTCGTCTACGTGCTCGATATGGCGGAGATCCCGGCCTTCCAGGCGCGCCGCGACGGCGTGAAAGCGGACGAGTACGCAACACGCTTGGGTGAGCGTCTGGCTCTGCACGTCGATGGGCGGCGCGCATCACTCCGGCCGGTCGCCCGCACCGTACGCTTCCCACGCGGGGCGGGCGGCCTGCGAACGCTCCGCGTCGAGGTGCTCTACCGGGGTCCGCGGCTCGCCGGCGACGCGCGGGTCGAGTTGCGAGATCGAAACTACGGGGACCGGCTGGGCTGGCGCGAGATCGTCGTACGCGCGGAGGCGGGCGCGCGGATCTCCGAGTCGACCGTGCCGACCCGCACTGCGACCGACCGGCTGCGCCGCTACCCGAAGGATCTGCTTTCGAGCCCGCTCGAAGTCGAATCCGCGGCGGCTCGCGTCGAGCCGGGCGAGGCAGGCGCCCCGCGGCCGACGCTCGCCGGCAGCAGCGTCGCGGATGACCGGTCCGACAGTGGGTTCGCGGGCCTCGTAGAGCGGGATTTCGGTCCGCTCGGGCTCGTAGCCGCGCTCGCCGCCGTGCTCTTCTGGGGCGCTGCGCATGCGCTCTCGCCCGGGCACGGCAAGGCGATCGTGACCGCGTACCTCGTGGGCAGCCGCGGCGCCCCGCGCCACGCCTTCGCGCTCGGGGGCATCGTGACCGTCACGCACACGATCGGCGTCTTCGCGCTCGGCGTCGTGACGCTGGCGCTCTCGCAGTTCATCGTCCCGGAGCAGCTCTACCCGTGGCTCGGCCTCGTGTCGGGCTTGCTCGTCGTCGCAATCGGGGCGTCCGTGCTGCACGCGCGCTGGCAGCACCGGCGGGCTCATGCCCACGGAGCGCATACGCATCACCACCACGCACACGGCGGCGGACACCACGATCACGCGCCGGCGGAGCCGCGCTGGCGAGGCGTGGTGGCCGTCGGCATCTCGGGTGGCCTGCTCCCCTGCCCCTCGGCGCTGGTCGTCCTGCTCGCCGCCATCTCGCTCCACAAGGTCGCGCTCGGACTGCTCTTGATCGTCGCCTTCAGCGTCGGGCTAGCGACGACGGTGACCGGAATCGGCCTCGTCGCACTCCTGGCGAGGCGGGCGTTCCAACGCGTCGACTTCGACGGGCGAGTTGCGCGGCTGCTGCCCGCGCTCAGCGCGCTCGTAATCGTGCTGGCCGGCGTCGCGATGACGTTGCGAGCCGTGCCCGACGTCCTCTGAGCCGACTCGTCGAACCGAGTCGCGGGTGCGCACGAACAAGCGGCGAGAAGAGTCGCCGGCACACGGAGGAGGCGCCCATGTTCGGGCTGGACGATCACATCGCAGGGCTTTCCGACGGAACGAGCCTGCTGCTCGTCAGCGTCGTTGCGGTTCTGTTGGGGCTGCGGCACGCGACCGACCCTGACCACGTCTCGGCCGTCGCGACGCTGCTCGCCTCCGGGCGCGACCGCACGCGCGCGGGCGCCGGACGACTCGGCCTTGCCTGGGGCGCCGGCCACACGCTCACGCTCTTCGCGCTCGGCCTGCCGATCATCCTGTTCGAGGCCTATCTGCCCGGCCGGATCCAGCAGACCGCAGAGGTCGTGATCGGACTCGTCATCGTCGCGCTCGCCGTCTGGCTCCTCCTCCGGTGGCGGCGCGGCGCCTTCCACGTGCACGAGCACGAGCACGATGGGGTGCTGCACCGGCACCCGCACATCCACGAGCCCGCCGCGGTCCGCGAACACACGCATCCGGTTCGGCACCGAACTCCCCCGCATGCCTTCGCAATCGGGATGCTGCACGGGGTCGGTGGCAGCGCCGGCGTGGGCATTCTGATCGTCGCCGCCGTCGAGTCGACGGCGCTCGGCATCGTGGCCCTGGCGTTGCTCGCCGCGTTCACAGGCGTGTCCATGACGGTGCTCACGACGGGTCTCGGCGCGACGCTCGAAACGGCGCCCGTCCGGCGCGCCTGGAGGAGCGTCGCCCCCGCGCTCGGGCTCGTGAGCCTCGCATTCGGCTGCTGGTACGCGCTCGGCGCGCTCGAGTTGGCGCCGTACGGCTTCTAGCCGTTCCGCACGATCCACTCGTCGCGCGTGACGCCGTAGAGCACGTAGTCGTCGCGGCCGTCGTCCGTCGGCATGAAGCCGCGCATGACGCCCTCCTCCGTGAAGCCGAGCTTCCCGAAGACGCGACGCATAGGGGTATTCCAGACGGCCGTCGAGGCCTGCACGCGGCCGGCCGACTCGGCGTCGAAGAGGTGGCTCGTCAGGAGCTCGACGGCCTCCGACCCGTACCCGCGGCCGCGCAGCGAGTCGCTCCAGATCTCGATGCCGAGTTCGAAGACGCCGGGCGGTATCGCCCCTTTCGGCCGCCTCGCGCTGATCTCGCCGACGAGGTCGCCCTCCGCCTCCATCGCCAGGTCGAGCCACCCGTCCACGAGACGGCCCGACCGCTCGATCCGCCGCTTCAGGCCGCGGCGCATCCGCGCGCGGTCGCGCGTCGTCCGGACCATGTGGGGCGACGACAGCCAGTGCTCGAGGACGCTCTGAGCCTCTCCCGCGTCGAACGCCCGCAGCACCACACGATCTCCCCGCAGGACGAGCCGGTCGATGACGGCCATCGGACGCGATGCTAGACGCGAGAGGCGACTCTCCCGAGCCGCCTCTCCTGACCCCGTCCTGTGCCGGAGCGCGTGTGGCTGCGGCCCCCCACGCGCTTCGACGGGCGCGATCACGATCTGTATCGGCGTGGCCCCGGACGGCTCCATCCCTCGAACGAAGTCGCCCGGAGCGGGCGATCGCGCGGAGGCTTCCGTACACTCTTCGCCGCGTGGTCGAGCTCGTCTTCATGATGCTGATCCTGAAGCTGCCGATCGTGTACCTCGTCGGCGTCTGCTGGTGGGCGATCCGCGCCGAGCCTCGACCGCTCGAGCCGGCGGTGCTCCCGCTCCCGGTCGAGCCGGGTCCCCGCCGGCCGATCAGCCGCTCATCCCTCCGCTCCCGGCGCGGCGGTCCCGATCGCCGCCCATCGCGGCGCCCAACCGGCCCGCGGGCCGCGCCCGCGCGCGCGGCACGCGGCCGGTGAACGTCGTCCGCGACCCGGTCGAGCGCGACCGGCCGGCCGACGTCGTCGCCGGGTTCATCGCGGCGGCGGCCTTGTTCGCCGGCCTCGTCGCGATCGTGTACCGCCCCGTCCGCGTCTCGCCGGTGGCGCTGATCGTCGCCCTGGTCGCCGTCGGGATCGGCGGCCGCCACGCACGCCTGGCGACGATCGCGGTCGGCGTCGTCGCCTCGGGCTGGGTGCTCGGGATGATCTTGAGCATCCTCGCCGACAGGCCGCTCTGGTAGCGCAACTCGAGTGGTACAAAGGCAAGCGATGACCGGCGAGGTCGACGCGCTCAACAGCGGGTACGCGGGCCAGCTGCTCGAGCAGTACCTCGAGAACCCCGAAGCCGTCCCGCCGGAGTGGCGCGCACTCTTCGAGCGCGGGGACGGCGCGCTGGCCGCCGCTCTGCCCGGGCTCGGCCGCCTGCTCGAGCGCGCGACCGGCGGGGACGGCCACGTGGTCGCGCCACCTGCGCTCGCGGAGGCGCCGGACGCCACGCTGCTGGGCGCGGTGGCTGCCGCGATGGCGCTCGTCAAGGCGCATCGGACGCATGGTCACCTGGCCGCGCACCTCGACCCGCTCGGCTCAGAGCCGCGCGGCGACCCGTCGCTCGACCCCGACCGGCTCGAGCCGACGCTGACGCCCGAGCTCCAGGCGCGGGTGCCGGCGTCAGTGCTCCGCGTCCATGTGGACGGCGAGACGCTCGCGGACGTGCTGCCGCGACTGCGCGACACGTACTGCAGGACGATCGCGTACGAGATCGAGCACATCGACGACCACGAGCAGCGCGTATGGCTGCGCCAGGCGATCGAGTCGGGCCGCTACCGCCGCCCCCTCTCCGACGACGAGAAACGCCGCCTGCTCACCCGGCTCACCGAGGTGGAAGGGTTCGAGCTCTACCTTCGCCGGACCTTCCTCGGCCAGAAGCAATTTTCCATCGAGGGTCTCGACTTGCTGGTGCCGATGCTCGACGAGGCGATCGAGCTCGCCGCCGCCGAAGGCGCCAAGCAGGTCGTGCTCGGCATGGCGCATCGCGGCCGTCTCAACGTCCTCACGCACGTGGTCGGGCGGCCGTACGACGCGATCCTCCGGGAATTCGAAGGCGAGCGCACGATCGAGGCCGTGACCGCCTACCCGGAGGGCGGCACGGGTGACGTCAAGTACCACCTCGGCATGCGGTCGTCGCGCAACACGGCGCACGGCGAGGTGGGCGTGACGCTGATGGCGAACCCGAGCCACCTCGAGTTCGTGGACCCGGTCGCGGTGGGCCGCACTCGGGCGGAACAGACCGACCGAACGACCCGCGAGGCTCAGCACGATCCCAAGCGTGCGCTCGCCATCCTCGTGCACGGCGACGCGGCCTTCCCGGCGGAGGGCGTCGTGGCCGAGACGCTCAATCTCGCCGACCTACCTGGCTACACGACCGGCGGAACGCTCCACCTGATCGCCAACAATCAGGTCGGCTTCACGACCGACCCGGAGGAGGGCCGCTCCACGTATTACTCGAGCGACCTCGCCAAGGGCTTCGACATCCCGATCGTCCACGTCAACGCCGACGACCCCGAGGCCGCGCTCGCGGCAATCCGGCTCGCACTTGCCTTTCGCGCGCGCTTTCACCGCGACGTCGTCGTCGATCTCGTCGGCTATCGCCGCTTCGGGCACAACGAGCAGGACGAGCCGGCTTACACGCAGCCGATCATGGCCGAGCGAATCGCGGGCCACCCGCCGGTCCGCGCCCAGTTCGCCGAGGCGCTCGTCCGGGCCGGGCTGATCGACAGCAGCGAGGTCGACCAGCTCGCGCAGGAGGTCCAGAGCCGGCTGCGCGACGCCCACGACCAGCTCAAGAAGAGCTTCGGCCAGCACATCCCGGCCAAGTCCCGCGACGAGCTGATCCCGCACGCCGAGCAGGACACGGTCGAGACCGCCGTGCCGGCCGATCGCCTGCGCGAGCTGAACCGGCAGCTGCTCGCCGTGCCGGACGGGTTCACCGTCAACCCGAAGCTCGCGAAGCAACTCGAGCGCCGTCTGCCGGCGCTCGAGGAGGGCGCCGTCGACTGGGGTCATGCGGAGGCGCTCGCGTTCGCCAGCCTGCTCGTCGATGGCGTGCCGATCCGCCTGACCGGTCAGGACACCGAGCGCGGCACCTTCTCGCACCGCCATGTCGTCCTGCACGACGCCCGGACGGGCGCGACGCACACGCCGCTGCGCCACCTGCCCGACGCGCGCGCGTCGTTCGAGGTCGAGAACTCCCCTCTCTCGGAGGTGGCCGCGCTCGGGTTCGAATACGGCTACACGACGTCCGCCGCCGAAGCGCTCGTCCTCTGGGAGGCGCAGTTCGGCGATTTCGTCAACGCCGCGCAGGTGATCGTCGACCAGTTCATCGTCGCGGGGCTCTCCAAGTGGCGCCAGACGTCGAACCTGACGCTGCTGCTGCCCCACGGGTACGAGGGCTCGGGGCCAGAGCACTCGAGCGCCCGGCTGGAGCGCTTCCTCCAGCTCGCCGCCCAGGAAAACCTGACGGTCGCGAACTGCACAACGGCCGCGCAGTTCTTCCACCTGCTTCGCAGGCAGGCGCTCGCCCGCACCGGCCGGCCGCTCGTGGTGATGACGCCGAAGGCGCTCCTGCGCCTGCGGCAAGCAGCGGCCACGCTCGACGAACTCTCGGAAGGCCGCTTCCGCCACCTGATCGACGACCCGGAAGCGGATCCCGACGCAGTGCGGCGACTCGTGCTGTGCACGGGGAAGCTCTACTACGACATCGTCGGGCACGAGCAACGCGCAGCTGCGCGGCATGTCGCCGTCGGCCGACTCGAGCAGCTCTACCCGTTCCCCGTCGACCCGACGAAGGAGCTACTCGCCTCGTACGGGCGGCTCGACGAGCTCGTGTGGGCCCAGGAGGAACCGCAGAACATGGGCGCGTTCCGCGCGATCCGCCACCGGCTGGAGGAGGCGCTCCCGCCGGGCGTGCCGCTCCGCTATGTCGGCCGCCCGTGGCGCGCGAGCCCCAGCGAGGGCTACCCCACCGCCCACCTGCGCGAGCAGGACCGGATCGTCCGGGCTGCACTCGCGGCGTAGTGTCGACAGACGGAACCGCCTCCTATCGCGGAATCACCAACCTGCCACCGCGCGTTGCCGCTGCGGTCGAGCAGGCGCGCGCACTCGGGTTCGAGAACTCCTCCCGACCCGCGCACGGCAGGCTCCTTGCCACCCTCGCGGGCGGCGTCGGAGCCGGTGCGATCGGCGAGACGGGCACCGGGTGCGGTGTCGGCCTTGCGTGGATGACCACGGCGGCCGCGCCCGGGGCATGCCTCGTCAGTGTCGAGGCGCACGCGAGGCGGGCCGAGGCGGCACGCGAGGTGCTCGCCGACGACCCGCGCGTAACGATCCTCACCGGTGACTGGAGCGAACTCGCCGGGCACGGACCGTTCGACCTGCTCGTCCTCGACGGCGGCGGCAAGCGCGGCGAGCCGAAAGCGGACCCCGAGGCGTGGCTGCGGCCGGGCGGCGTGCTCGTGCTCGACGACTTTACGCCCAGTACCGAGTGGCCGCGGCGGTATGCCGGGGCGGTGGACAAGACGCGGATGCACTGGCTGACGCACCCGTCCCTGCTCGCGGCGGAGATCCGGACAGACCCGGACGCCGTCTGCGTGCTCGCGGTACGGCGCTAGTGCCGCGCGCGCCGGTCGCCCGCGCGCCGCAGCGACTCGGCGATCATCGGCCCCCGCTTCGTGGCCGCGTGAAGAATCCGCCGCCGGACGGGCGGGGGCAGCCGCTTCCAAATGTCCCATGCGGTCAGGACGAGGCCGAGCGGCCCGAGGCGCCGGTAGAGCAGGTAGCGGACACGCGGCACGGCACCATGCTCGCACACGCGGCCGGCGGGCTGTCTATCATCCGGCGCCAAGCTGGCCCCACGGGAGAGAGGGAGAGAGCAGCTGCCATGACTTCGTTGTTCGCCGACATCATCCAGGACCACCTCAGGCTCAAGGAACGGAATGCCGACCTGAACCCGGTCATGCCGCTCGATCGGTACAAGGGCATCGACCCGTTCGAGAACCATCCGCTGTTCAAGACCGAGGAGCAGGCTCGCATCGAAGACACGCTCGACGGTGGAGTGTCGATCGTCGACGCCGACGAGGAGCTCGTCGGCGCACACGCTCACTCCCACCACGTCCCCGGTCCCGAGGACAGCGAGGGCCTGTGGAGCCGCTCGCGGGACTTCGACTGGGGCGACTGACCCCGTTCGCGTCCGCCGCGCTCGGCGCCTGACGCGTCGGCGTTTGGCTGCGCGGAGACGCGGTAAAGCATCGGGAGACCAATCGACGAGGAGGACAAGATGCGCAGACTGTTCACCGTCGCCGCGCTAATGGGCGCAGCGACCTACTTCTTCGACCCGCAGAACGGAGCCCGCCGGCGAAACATGGCGCGCGACCGGCTACTCGGCACGTTCCGCGGCGCGGGCCGCAAGGGCGGCCGGCTTGGCCGCGCAGCGACCGCGCAGGCGTACGGATTGACGCAGAAGGTCCAGCACATCCGTGAGGAGGAGAAGCCGCAGCCGGACGACGTCACGCTTGCGCGCAAGGTGGAGACGGAGATCTTCCGCGACGCCGAGGTGCCGAAGGGGCAGATCAACGTCAACGTCGAGAACGGCAAGGTGGTGCTTCGCGGCGAGGTCGGGACGCCCGAGATGATCCGCGATCTCGAAGAGCAGGCCCGCAAGGTGCAAGGCGTCCAGGAGGTCGAGAACCTGCTCCATCTCCCGGGCACGCCTGCGCAGATGCACCAGCGCAATTGAGCTAGCCCTGCCGTACGTCGGGACGGTTCGCGCGATGAGCGCCAATGCGGTCCCGTCACTGACCGACTACGCGCGCCTCGCGGTCGCGGTGGGGCTGAACCTCGCGCCTGGGCAGGACGTGCTAGTCGTCGGCGACGTCGCCCACGCTCCGCTCGCCCGGGCGCTCGTGCGGTCCGCGTATGAGGCCGGCGCTCGCTTCGTCGACGTCGACTACCGCGACCGCCACGTCCGGCGCGCGCGCGTCGACCTCGCGCCCGAAGACTCGCTCGGCTGGTCGCCACCCGATCGCATCCAGCAGGTACGGCAGCTCGGCGACCGGCGGGGAGCGATCGTCTCGATCGTCGGTGATACCGATCCCGCGCTCTTCGAGGATGCAGACGGCGCGCGGCTTGCTCGCTCGGCGCAGCGTGACCTGCGCCAGGCGTACCTGGAGCAGGTCACGGAAGGGCGCGTCAACTGGACGATCGTCGCCAATCCGAACGAGGAATGGGCGCGCACCGTCTTCGGCGAGCCCGACGTCGACCGCCTGTGGCAGGCGATCGTGCGAGCGGTGCGCCTCGACGAGCCGGATCCGTCCGCCGCGTGGCGCCGGCACATCGCCCGACTCGTCGAGCGCGCCCAAACGCTGACCGAGAGGCAGTTCGACGCGGTGCGGTTCAGCGGCCCGGGCACCGATCTGACGGTCGGGCTGATCGCGAACGGCATCTGGGACTCCGCCGCGACGAGGACGGCGTGGGGCCACCCGTACGTGCCCAACATGCCGACGGAGGAGGTGTACACGTCGCCGCATCGCGAGCGCGTGGACGGCGTGGTCCGCTCCACGAAGCCACTGCTGCTGCTCGACAAGCTCGTCCGCGACATCGAGATGCGGTTCGACGGCGGGCGGGCCGTCCAGATACGCGCTGCGGAGGGCGAGGAGCTTCTGCGCGAGCACATGGCGACCGACGAGGGCGCGTCGCGCCTCGGCGAGGTCGCGCTCGTCGACGCATCATCGCGCGTCGGGCAGACGGGCATCACGTTCTTCGACACGCTGTTCGACGAGAACGCGGCGTCGCACATCGCCTACGGCGCGGGACTGCCGAAGGCGCTCGCGAGCGGGCCGGCGATGGAGTGGGCGGAGCGCGTGGCGAACGGCGTCAATCAGTCGTCCGTGCATATCGACTTCATGATCGGAAGCGCCGAGGTCGAAGTCGACGGCATCGAACGCGGCGGCGCTGCCGTCCCGATCCTGCGCGGGGGCGACTGGGTGCTCGGCTAGGCGACGTCTGAGGCGATCTGCTCGCCGCCGGCCGCCTCGACGCCCCACCGGGCCACGTCGCGGATGCTGACGATGCCGACCGCCTGATCGTCCTCCACGACCGGCAGGTGGCGAAAGCCGTTGTCGAGCATCAGCCTGGCGGCGTCGGCGGCCGGCGTCGACTCGGAGACGGTCACCGGCTCGGCGGTCATCCACTCCCGCACGCGTGCCTCACTCGAGTGCGTCCGGCCGGCGACGGCTCGGAGGAGGTCGCGCTCGGTGAGAATGCCGATCAGGCGCCCGTAGTCGAGCACGACGACCGACCCGACGCCACGCTGAACCATCTCCTCCGCGGCCTGCCCGATCGTGTCCTCGGGCGCGGCGACGAGTACCTCTCGCGTCATGATCTCGCCGACGAGAGTCATGCAGGCGAGCATACCGAGGGCTCGCACGCCCAACAGTGACTGTCACTCCAAGGCGGTCGGCAACCAGCCCGCGACGCTCCTCGTGCGGCCGGCCGAAGGAGCATGCCCGCCCGCGCTAGGCTCCCGGCGAGCCGGTCGGACGCGAGCTGGAGAGCGATGCACGGCGCGCCGAAACGAATCGGGATTTCCAGGGCGGA
>JACVRM010000006.1 GCA_014534415.1 Thermoleophilia bacterium
CGACGCGCGGCAGGAGTCGATGCTCGACGGACTGCACGCGGGCGCGCAGCGTCTCGGCAGTGTCGTCGGCGAGCACCGGCACGCGCTCTGCCGCGATGACCGCCCCCGTGTCGACGCCCTCGTCAACGTAATGAACGGTGGCGGCCGTCTCGCGCACGCCCGCGGCGAGCACGTCCTCGATCGGGCGGGCTCCCGGGAAGTCGGGAAGCGGGGCCGAGTGCGTGTTGACGATGCGTCCGGCGAAGCGCTCGAGGAACGGTCGCCGCAGCAGGTGCATGTAGCCCGCGCAGACGACGAGCTGAACGCCGCATGCCGTGAACCAGTCGGCCATTGCGGCGTCGCGTGACTCGCGGTCCGGGTACTCGGCGAGCTCGAAGACACGACTCGGGATGCCCGCACGCTCGGCTCGCTCCAGGGCGTGTGCCTCCGCCTTGTTGGACGCGACCGCGCGGATCGGCAGCCCGGCGTCGATCAGCGCCTGGAAATTCGTACCCTCGCCGCTGACCAGCACGCCGATCATCCAATCCGCCCGATCACGACTTCGCCTTCAGCCGGCTCGGAGACGACCGCGCAGTATCCGATGCCGAGGTTGAAGACGCGCCGCAGCTCTTCTTCCTCGACGTGCCGTCCGAGCCAGGCGAACACGGGCGGGCGCTCCCACGCGTGCCAGTCGAGCTCGGCATGCAGGCCGTCGGGGACGACGCGCAACAGATTGCCGAGGATGCCGCCGCCCGTCACGTGCGCGAGCGCCTTCGCCCGCGCGCCGAGCGCCCGCACGGCGTCGAGGTAGAGGCGCGTCGGCGCGAGCAGATCCTCGCCGTCGTAGTCGTCGTGCTCGAGCAGCCGGCGGACAAGTGTGAAGCCGTTCGCGTGCACGCCCGCCGATGCGAAGCCGATCACGGCGTCGCCGGCCTCGACCTGCGAGCCGTCCACGAGCAGATCGCGCTGGACGATCCCGACGCACGTGCCGGCGAAGTCGAGCTCCTCGCCGCGGTAGACGTCCGGCAGTTCCGCCGTCTCGCCCCCGATCAGCGCGCATCCGGCGACCCGGCAGACGTCCGCCGCGCCCTCGACGAGCTCGGCGACCTGCGCCATGTCGATCCGGTTGGCGGCCACGTAGTCGAGCAGGAAGAGCGGCTCGGCGCCCGTCGTCACCACGTCGTTGATGCAGTGCGCGGCGAGGTCGCGGCCGCAGAGGCGGAGCGCGCCGCGCTCTCGCGCCAGGACGAGCTTCGTCCCGACGGAGTCCGTGGACGCGGCCAGCAGCCGGTGCTCGTCGAGCGGGTGGAGGCCCGCGAACGCACCGAAGCCCGTGGCGCCCGTCGACTCGACGGCCGCGCGCAGCCGCTCGACGATCGCCTCTGCCGCCGCCAGCGAGACCCCCGCGGCCTCGTAGGTCCTCCCCTCCACCTGTGCCCGCGAGTCTAGTTCGCGCGGCGGAGCGCTAGCCGCCCTGCGGCGCGATGTCGAGGCCCGCCAGGCCTGCCTCGCCGTCGTCGAGACCCGCGGTCGTACGGCAGACTCGCCGCAGTGCCGTTCGATCCACTCCAGCTCGCGCCGGTCGTGCTCCTCGCGGCCGCCTACGAGTGGCGCGCGCGCACGCTCGCGCGCCGCGGGACGCCGGTCGCCGCCTGGCGGCGCGCCCTGCTTTGGCTCGCCGTCGCGCTGCTCGTCGCCGCCGCGTCACCGCTCGACCGCTACGCGGAGGAGCTGTTCACGTTCCACATGGTCCAGCACGTCCTGCTCGGCGACCTCGCCGCGCTCGCGCTCGTCGGCTCCCTGACCGGCCCGCTGCTTCGGCCGCTGCTGGCGGTCGGCGCAGTCGCGCGGCTCCGCGTCCTGGCCCACCCGCTGGTGGCGCTGCCCGTCTGGACGGTGAACCTGCTGGCATGGCACGTGCCGGCCATCCACGAGGCCGCGCTCGCGCACGACGCGGTCCACGCTCTCCAGCACACGCTCTTCCTCGCCTGCGGGGCGCTCATGTGGGCGCCGGTCGTCGAGGTTCTGCCCGGCCCGGTCTGGTTCGGAACGGCGGCGAAGCTCGGCTACATCGTCGTCGTCCGGCTGATCGAGACGGTCCTTGGCAACGTGTTCCTCTGGTCGGGAACGGTCTTCTACGACCGCTACGAGATCGCCGACGCGCCGTTCGCGCTCTCACGCCTGGAGGATCAGGGCTGGGCCGGGACGGTGATGATGGTCGAGGGCTCGCTCGTCACCCTCGCCGCACTTGCATGGCTCTTCCTCCGCCTCGCCGCCGAGGGCGAGCTCCGCCAGCAGCTGCTCGAGCGCGGCCTCGATCCGCAGGCTGTCCGGCGCGCGGTCCGCTACGGCCGCGCGCACGAGCTCGACTAGAGCAGGAGACAGGCGGCGCGCACGGAACGTGACTCGAGTTGCGATCAACCGGCGTGCACCACGTGGACCTCGTCGTCCGCTCCGTCGAGCGGAGCGTGCCGTTCTACCGCGATCTGCTCGGTCCGCTCGGCTGGCACGGCATCAGCGAGGTGGAGGGAGAGCGCGGCGAGACGATCTGGTACCTGAGCGGCCCGGGCACGTCGATCGGCATCCGCTCCGCCCAGCCGGCCCAGGTCGGCGGCGGGTACGACCGCTACTCGGTCGGCCTGCACCACCTGGCCTTCGAGGCCGTCTCGCGGGCACTCGTCGACGAGCGTGCCGCATGGTTGCGCGCGCAGGGCGTCGAGATCGAAAGTGGCCCCGAGGAGTACACGTACGTCCCTGGGTACTACGCCGTCTTCTTCTTCGATCCCGACGGGATGAAACTCGAAATACTCCACATCCCCGGACACGCTGCGTAACCGAAAGGAGAACCATGTCGTCCACGATGCCTCCGGATCAGCCGATCCAGCCGTCGACCACGACGACTACCACCGGGAGCCGACCGGGTCTGTCGGCGTCATCGCTCCCGAGCATCCTCAACGCGGAGTTCCTCGTCTTCCTGCTCGTCTGGCTCGTGCTCGCGATTCTGTGGGCCGCTACGGACGAGGTTACGGCGGGGCTGTTCGCAACACTGTCTACGGCGCTCACGTTCGCCTACCTGATCAGCCGAGGCATCGCGAAGGCGAGCCGCGTCTACGAAGATACGCCGATCACACTGCGGTGAGCCGCGTCAGCTCGTGGCGAGCTCGAACCTGAGCTTCGACAGGCGGCGGTCGGCCGGCGCGGCAGTCGGGTAGCGTCGCGTGAAGCACGCGCGGCAGACGTCCGACTCGTGGTGACCGACCGCCGCCTGCATGCCGTCGAGCGAGAGGTGGGCAAGCGACGTCGCGCCGATCAGGGCGCGCACTTCGTCCACCGAGCGGCCCCCGGCGACGAGCTGCTCGTCGTCGCCGAAATCGATCCCGTAGAAGCAGGGCGAGATGATCGGCGGCGACGACACCCGCACGTGCACCTCGCGCGCGCCGCCGTCGAACAGCATGGCGACGATCTGGTGCATCGTGCTGCCGCGCACGATCGAGTCGTCGACTACGACCACGCGCTTGCCCGCGATCTCGGTCAGCGGGTTGAACTTGAGCTTGATGCCCTGCTCGCGCATCCCCTGCTCGGGCTGGATGAACGTCCGGCCCACGTAGCGGTTCTTGATCAGGCCCTCACCGAACGGAATGCCGGCCGCGCGTGCGAAGCCGATCGCCGCCGGCGTGCCCGAGTCGGGCACCGGCATGACCAGATCGGCGTCGACGGGCGCTTCGCGCGCGAGCTGCTCGCCCATGCGGACGCGCGCGCCGTACACCTCCACGCCGCCGAGCTCGCTGTCGGGCCGGGCGAGGTAGACGTACTCGAAGATGCAGAGCGCCGGGCGTTCCGCGGGCGCCAGCGCGTGCGCCGTGTGCAGCCCGTCCGGGCCGATGACGGCCAGCTCTCCCGAGGCGACCTCCCGCTCGGACGTTGCACCGACCAGGTCGAGTGCGCACGTTTCCGAGGCGACCACCCAGTCGTCGCCGAGGCGGCCGAGCGCGAGCGGCCGGAATCCGTGCGGGTCGCGGAACGCGACGAGCCTCCCCTCGGTGAGGACCACGACCGAGTAGGCGCCGTCGAGGCGGCGCATCGTCGCGGCGATCGCCTCCTCGAGCGGCCGCTCATCGTTCGCGAGCATCGCGGCGATCACTTCGGTGTCGGAGCTCGACAGAGGGCGGATGCCCCCGGCTGTCAGCTCGGCCCGCAGCTCGGCGGTGTTGATCAGGTTGCCGTTGTGCCCGAGTGCGACCGTTCGCGCGCGTCCGTGCTGTACGAGCGGCTGCGCATTCGACCAGTGCGCCGCGCCCGTCGTGGAGTAGCGCGTGTGGCCGATCGCCACGTCGCCCTGGAGGCCGTTGAGCTTGTCCTCCGAGAAGACCTGGGTAACGAGCCCCATGTCCCGAAGCGCCGTCAGCCGGCCCTGGTCGGACACCGCTATGCCGGCCGACTCCTGGCCGCGGTGCTGGAGCGCGAACAGGCCGAAGTACGCGAGCCGCGCCACGTCGCGCTCGGGTGCGTGGATGCCGAAGATCCCGCACATCAGGCGATCGCCCTCACGTCCGCCACGCTTCCCGGAGGTCGGCCAGCGGGACGCCGAGAACGTGGCCGGCGCCTACGGTGCCGACGCATCGCAGCGCCACTCCTAGCTTGTGGCTTTCAGCCACTAGCTCTTCCGCCTCGCCGGGCGCGCAGGCGACCACGGCCTGGCCGCCACCCTCGCCGAATAGCGTCACGGTGTCCTGAGGAAGCTGCACGTCGACCCCGACGCCGCTCACGATGGCCGCCTCGGCGAGGCAGACGGCGAGACCGCCCTCCGCGACGTCGTGCGCGAGCGAGAGCCGTGACGCCGTCCTCCAGAGCCACTCGACGAGCGCTGCCTCGGCCGCCACGTCCACGGACGCCGCCCGGCCGCCCGTCTTGCCCCAGAGCGCCTGGTACTCCGAGCCGTCGAGGCGCAACTCCGGCGCGCCGGCGACGAAGACCAGGTCGCCCGAGCGCCACCGGCGGGGGATCGCGCGGACGTCCGGCACGAGCCCGACGCAGCCGACCACGGGCGTGGGGGGGATCGGCCGCCCGTCCGTCTCGTTGTAGAGCGAAACGTTGCCCGAGACGACGGGAATGCCGAGCGCCGTGCACGCGGCCGCCATGCCGTCGATCGCTTCGGCGAGCTCCCAGGCGATCTCGGGCTTCTCCGGGTTGCCGAAATTGAGGCAATCGGTCACGGCGAGCGGCTCGCCGCCGGCGCACGCGACGTTGCGCGCGGCCTCCAGCACGGCCAGCGCGCCCCCCGTGTGCGGGTCGAGTCGGCAGGTGCGGCCGCTGCCGTCGAGCGACACGGCGAGCCCTCGGAAGCCGGGCGTCAGCCGGAGCACGGCGGCGTCGAGTCCCGGACGGCGCACCGTCCGCGATCCGACGAGGTGGTCGTAGCGCCGGTAGATCCAGGCGCGGCTGCGCACGTTCGGCGAAGCGAGCAGCGCGAGGAGCGCTTCGCGCGGCGGCGGTCCGGCGACCGGCCCCGCCGGCTGCGACACGGGCCGCGGCGCTGCGGGCACGCGGTAGCGCGGCGCGTCCTCGGTGAGCGTGTGCGCCGGAACCGCTGCGAGCACCTCATGGTCGTGGAAGCAGCGCAGCTCGCCGGTGTCCGTGACCTCGCCGATCGGCGCAGCGGCCAGCTCCCAGCGCCGGCACACCTCCAGCACGTTGCCGAGGCGCTCCGGCTGAACCACGGCGACCATCCGCTCCTGGCTCTCCGAGATGATGATCTCCCAGGGCTCGAGGTCCGGCTCGCGGAGCGGCACGCGCTCGAGGTGCACGTCGATTCCGGCCTCCCGTGCCATCTCGGAGAGCGACGACGCGAGCCCGGCGGCGCCGCAGTCCTGCAGCGACTCGACGAGCCCGCGCTCGACGAGCTCGACCGACGCCTCGATCAGCTTCTTCCCCGTGAACGGGTCGCCGATCTGCACGGAGGGCCGCTTCTCGCCGGCACCGTCGCCCAGCTCTTGGCTGGCCAACACGCTTGCACCCCCGATGCCGTCGCGCCCGGTGGTTGCGCCGTACAGCACGACGACGTTGCCGACTCCGCGCGCGCGCGCGCGTGTGAGTCGCTCCTTCGGTAGGAGCCCGACGCACATGGCGTTGACGAGGCAGTTATCGCCGTAGGCTGGGTCGAAGACGGCCTCGCCGCCGACCGTGGCGACGCCGACGCAGTTGCCGTAGTTGCCGATGCCGGCGACGGCGCGCTCGAAGTCGTGGTCGGGCGCGCCGAACCGCAAGCCGTCGAGCAGCGCGATCGGCCGCGCGCCCATGGCGACGATGTCGCGCAGGATCCCGCCGATCCCGGTCGCGGCACCCTGGAACGGCTCGACCGCGGACGGGTGGTTGTGGCTCTCGACCTTGAACGCGACCGCCTCGCCGTCGCCGAGATCGACCACGCCTGCGTTCTCGCCCGGCCCCTGCAGAACGCGTGCGCCCACGGTCGGCAGCCGGTTCAGCAGGGGCGCCGAGTGCTTGTACGCGCAGTGCTCGGACCAGAGCAGCGAGAAGACGGCCAGCTCGAAGTCGTTCGGCTCGCGGCCGAGTAGCTCGCAGATGCGATCGAGCTCGCCGTCCGTCAGGCCGAGCGTGCGGTGGAGCGGCTGTTCGGCGACGGGCGCGGTCAGGTAACCCACTCTAGCCGGGAAGCGTGACGGCCCTGCTTCGTTGTCACACGACGTGGCCTGCGCGCGGCGGAACCGGGTATTAGTCGCGGCGTGATGCGCGGCTACGTCCCGCTCCTGCTGCTGCTCGCGGCGCTCTGGGGCGCGTCGTTCATGTTCATCAAGGTGGCGGTCGAGGAGCTCGCGCCGACGACGACGATGGCGCTCCGTCTCGTCTTGTCCGCCGTTCCTCTTTTCGCCCTCCTCGCATTCCGACGTGGCGCGGGGCGCGCCGTCCAGGAGATCCGCGGCGTCGCACGGCACGGCGCCTTCCTCGGTGTCGTCAACTCGGCGCTGCCGTTCACGCTGATCGCGTGGGGCGAGGAGCACGTCGACTCGGGCATCGCCGCGATCGCGAACTCGACGACGCCGATCTTCGTCGCCCTGCTTGCGATGCGCTTCCGCGCGAGCGAGCGCGCCTCGGGTCTGCGCCTCGCAGGCATCGCGATCGGAATCCTCGGCGTCGCCGTCGTCGCAGGCGCGCAGCCGGAGGGCGGTTGGTGGGCCATCGCCGGTGTGCTGGCCTGCGCGCTCGCGGCGTTCCTCTACGCCGTAGGCACGCTCTATGCGCAGTCGCGGGTGGCGGACACCGACGTGCTGGTCATCGTTACTGCGGCGACGATCGCAGGGGCGCTGTTTCTCCTTCCGGCCGGCGTCGCGCAGGCACCGGGCGCCCTGCCGAGCGTCGAAGCGAGCGGGTCGATTCTCGCGCTCTCGCTGCTCGGGACGTTCGTCGGCCTGCTCGTGTACTACCACCTGATCGGCGTGTACGGCTCGCTGCGCGCCTCACTCGTCGTCTACCTGCTGCCGCCGGCTGCGCTCGTCTACGGCGCGCTCGTCCTCGGCGAGGACATCACCGTCGCGGCGATCGTCGGCCTCACGCTCATCCTCGCGGGCGTCGCTCTCGGTTCCGGCGTCGTCCAGGGCGTCCGGCGGCGCGACCCCAAGGTGCTTTCGGCGCCGTGACCGTTCGCCTGCGCCGCGCCGACCCGGGCGACCTGGACTTCCTCGTAGAGCTGCTGACGCACGAGGAGGTCGAGCCGTTCCTGGCTGCGATCCGGCCGCGCGATCGCGAGGGGCTCGCCGCCGAGATCGCGCGCTCGCAGGCCGAGCCGCAGGACTTCGGTCGCTTCGTCATCGAGGTCGACGACGGCGGTGAGTCGCGCCGTGCGGGTGTGATGGGCTTCGAGGTCGCCAACCGGCGCAGCCGCATCGCGAACCTCGGGGGCCTTGCCGTTCATCCCGACTTCCGGGGACGGCACCTGGCCGACGATGCCGCACGTCTGCTGCAGCGCCACCTGATCTTCGATCTCGGCTACCACCGGCTACAGCTCGAGATCTACGGCTTCAACGAGCGCGCACAGCAGCACGCCGCGCGCGCCGGATTCGTCCGGGAGGGCATCCGCCGCAAGGCGTACCGGCGGCACGGGGAGTGGGTCGACGGCGTGATGTTCGGGCTCGTCCGAGAGGACCTCGAGCGTGATTCGGAAGTCGCGCACGAGGGAAGAGGCGGCGCATGACCGACTACGAGCAGGGCTCCGGGCCGCTCGACGACAACGTCGACGTCCTGCGCGACGAGGACGGCGACGTCGGTGACGACGCGACCGAGCAGCTTCAGGAAGAGCAGGACGCAGAGCAGAACGAGCCCTAGCCGCGGGGAGCGGACCGGAACGGATCGTCGGTCTCGTCGCCCGCCGGTTCACACGACAGCCGCCTCGACGGGGGTTCCACGAACGCGGTGCACCCGAACCTCCCCGGCGATTCCCTTCAGTTGCACCGCATGGGATTCGATCTGGAGATTGGCCACCAGCTCCGCGGCCCCGGAGAGCGAGAGGACGTCGTCGGTGATGACGATCTCGTCGGCTCCCGAGAGCGCCTGGACTCGGGCGGCGATGTTGACTGTCTGCCCGAAGTAGTCGAGGCGATCGTTGAGCGTCACCGCCAAGCAGGCGCCGGCATGCAGCCCGACTTTGAGGCCGATGAGATCGCCCCCGGCCTCGGCGTTGAAACGCGCGATCTCGGCCCGCATCTCCAGCGCGGCACGGAGCGCATCGAGCGGGTCGACGAAGCTCGCCATGACCGCGTCGCCGATCGTCTTGACAAGCGCACCCGCGTTTCGCGTGATGCACTTCCGCAGGTAGCCGAAGTGCTGCCGGACGAGGTCGAAGGCCCTCATGTCGCCGATCCGCTCGTAGAGCGCGGTCGAGCCCTGCAGGTCGGTGAAGAGCAGGGCGAGACGCTTCACCGCCAGGCCTTCCCCGGCGACGATCGTCTCCGCGGCGAACAGGTCGAGGAACGTCTGGTTCGAGAGCACCTCGGCGCCGGACAGAAACGGCTGCATCCTCACTTCGAAGTGCTCCGGGAGGCTCACGATCAGGAGCGGATACCGCTCATCGGTGGCGTTCGTGAACTCGATCAGCACGGGACCGGCATCGATCTCCGCGCGGAAGCCCTTGCTGCGCGTGCCCGTGTACTCGAACGCAAAGGTGCGGGTCTCGTCCGTGCGGCCATCGCCGATGATCAGCGCCGGCCCGTTGGTGAGCGAGAGGAAGCGCGGCTCCGCAGTCACCGAGAAGCTCTCCGTCGTGCCCGGCTCCACGTATGCGCACGCGACGGCACGACGGCGCACGTAGTCGCGTAGCGGCGATCCATCGTCGACCACTCCGCTCGGCGTGAAGCGGTAGCCGAAGAAGTGCTCGTCCGGCTCGAGCGACAACGGCTCGTGGAAGCGGGACCGGCGGATCTCCGGGGAGACGCTGAAAGCGATCTCGATGAAGTCGCTCAGGTCGGCGTCACGATCCGCGCTGCAGATTTGGCAGAAGTAGTGGGCCGTGGCCGAGGTGAGTGACGCGAGGCGCTCGACGATCTCGCCGCAGCCGGGACAGACGTACTGCCACTCCATCGTGAGCAGCCTGAGCTTGCGTGCGTGCAGGAACAGCTCGACCACCGCTGCCGTCGCGAACCCGTGTTCCTGCCCAAAGCGGACGGGGTTGATGCGCACGACCGCGTCGTCACTCGCCGTTCGGACGAAGACCTCGAGCGAATCGAGGAGCTCATCGTTGTCGGGAGCGACAGCGGCGAGCCGCTCGAGCTTCTCCACCAGAAGCCGCTCGTTCACCGCTGAGACGGAGGCTCGTTTCGGCATCCGCGCCATCGTCCCCGCTCGAGTCGCCTGTGGCAAGGAGCTCTACCATGGGGGCGCGTGACCCGCTACCTCCACACGATGATCCGCGTCACCGACCCCGACCGGTCACGCGCCTTCTACGAGGCGCTCGGGATGGAGTTCCGGCGCGAGCTACCGATCGTCCGCGAAGGCCACCACGAGGCGACCAACTACTTCATGGGGTTCCCCGGCCAGGAGGAGGAGCTGGAGCTCACCTGGAACACCGACGGCCGGACGTACGAGATGGGCACGGCCTACGGCCACGTAGCCGTCGGCGTCGACGACCTCAACGGGACGCTCGCGCGGCTGGCCGAGCAGGGGATCGAGCCCGAGCGTCCGCCGTACCAGGTGCGCAAGGGCGGGTCGTTCCTGACGTTCGTGCGCGACCCCGACGGCTACAGGGTTGAGCTCATAGGTCGCGCATAGCCCGCGCGACCTGCGGTCGCTCAACTGAGCGCGACCTGCGGTCGCTCAACTGAAGCACACGCGCGTGCGCGTGGTTCTTGTGCGCTTGTCCGGCCGTGATCCGGCGTGAGGACAACCAAAGGCGGTCATCTCGAGCACCGCGGCCTACTCTGGCTCAGACGGCCCAAACGCCGTTTTCCTGGACGACCTTGCCGTCGAGCTCGATGCTTCCACCGGAACGCAGGTCCTTGACGATGTCCCAATGGATCGCCGACTCGTTCGTACCGCCGACGTAGTCGAAGCCCGTGCCGAGCGCGACGTGGACGGTGCCATCCATCTTCTCGTCGAAGTAGACGTTCCGCATGTACCGGTCGATGCCGGGGTTGCAGCCGATGCCCAGCTCGCCGATGCGGCGGGCGCCTTCGTCCGTGTCGAGCGTCTGGAGGAGGAAGTCCTCTTCGGTCTCAGCGGACGCGTCGACGACCCAGCCCTCCGAGAAGCGAAGGCGGACGCCCCTCATCTCCCGACCGCTCCACACCGCAGGGAACTCCGTGAAGGCGATCGTTCCCTCGGCCGATGTCTCCACCGGGCACACGAAGAACTCTCCGCCCGGCATGTTCCCGAAGCCCGCGTCCACGTCCGTGCGCCTGCCGGCCACGGACAGCCTCAGATCCGTGCCTTCACCGACGATCCGAACTTCCTCCGCCTCGTCGAAGAGCTTTGCATACCGCGAGATGCGCTTATGTTCGGCATCCCAGTCGATGAGGCACGACCCATAAAGGAAGTCCTCGAAAGCAGGCAGCGTCATCCCGGCGTCCTGGGCGACAGCAGGCGTCGGGTACCAGCACATCACCCAGGGCACCTCGTTTTCGTGGAGGCGAGAAGTGGCGCGCCGGTACGCCCCCTGCACGGCGCTCGTTCGCTCCGCGGTGATGTCGACACCATCGCGGGTGTTCTCGGGGGCGGCGATGGCCAAGACAGCGTCGCAGTGTCCCAATGCGTGCACGTCGACCGATGCCGGTTCGGAGATCGCCTCAAGCGGTGCGTGCCTGAGCCAAGCACGGTGGTAGACCAGGCCGCCGCTGAAGGTGAGGCGCAAGAGCGGATACGCGCCCCGCTCACCGAGCTGCTTCATGACCTCCTCAAGCAGCGGTCGGGCCCACGGCGTGCTCCACACCATCACCTGCCAGCCGCGCTGTACGCCTAGGCACGTATCGAGGAGAAGCTCCGCGTAGCGTTCAACACGAGCATCGGTCACGTTCACTCCTTCTTGTGTCCGTCCAGATCCGCCAAGGGACATATCAGCTGGTTCGCGCAAACTGGCCAAACGTTCAAAGACGGTTTCGTACGCCAAACCCAGCTCACGGCACGACCGCCATGACCTTGCATGGAGAAGCGCCGGTCACCGCGTTCTTATCGCGCCGGACGTTCGTGACCGACCCCGATAGTTAGCTGCGAAGGTTGAGTTGAGTGGCCTCGGTGGGCGACCCCGACCAGTATCGAATCGGCGGCCTGGCGGCAAGATCACATCGACCGGCGCATGGCTGTCGCCTCTTCGGTCGGCTTGAGCCGTCCCGCGCCCACCACTAGGGTCTGATTGCGATGGCCCAAGCCGAACCGGGTGCCGCGCGCGTCGGCGTCGAGGAGGAAGCATGCGTCCGTGTCGTGTTCTTCGACGACATGCGCGGATCGACTGCCCTCAAGGAGCGGATCGCCGAGCGCAGCGACGAGGAGGCCTTCCATGCGCTGCGGCGTGAGCACGACGAGCTCGTCTCGCAGGTCGTGAGCCGCGGCGGCGCGGGCCAGGTGATCAAGTCGACGGGCGACGGCGTGATCGCACTCTTCGACCGGCCGTCGCTCGCCGTCGAGCGAGCACTCGAGATCCAGGAGCTGCTGCAGAACCACCCGCACCTGCGCGTCCGGATCGGTATCGACATGGGCGAGATCAAGCTGGCGTCGGTCGACGGCAGGGCGGTGGACGTGTTCGGACGTCACGTGGACTGGGCCGCGCGGGCGACCGCGCTTGCCAACGACGGACACATCTGCGTGACGCGGCCCGTCTACACCGACGCGTTCAGCTGGATCACCAAGCAGAAGATCGCCTGGAAGGCGCACGGCCTCTACCGAACGAAACGAGGCGAGCCGCCCCTCGAGCTCTTCGAGCCGTACAACGCGAACGTAATCCGTCCCTCGCGGCGGCTGCGCGGCGACAAGATCGACGGCGACGCCGCGAAGCGAGCCGCGGCTCGCGCGCCGGCGCGACCGAGCTCGCGAGCGAGCGCGGAGGAAGCGGCCGGCGTGGCGGTCGTCCGCCCCTGGGAGATGGTGGCACGGGACGGGCGCGAGTTCGCCCGAGACGGCGGCGGCGCGATGTACTGGTTCCGAGTCCCGCTCGGCGGGGTTTCGTACCCCGAGGGCTTTCGAAGCTTCCTGCAGCCGGCGCTCGAAAACGACCGCATTACGAAGATCCGGTTCGTGCTGGACGCCACCGTCCCGCCGATCCGTCGCGTCTGGGACGACCTCGTGATTCCGCTCGTCACAAATTGGGCGGAGAACCGGGGCCGTCCGCTCCGCATCGACGAACGCGACGGGAGCGGGCTGATCGTGCTCGACGACACGTCGGGGCGGACGCTCTCGTGGATCTTCGTCGACCTCTCGCGTGAGTTCACGCCGTGCTTCAAGGTGCTCGTGCCGGATCTCGACAGCGAACAAGAAACTCAGTCGGAGGCGCAGATCTTCCTGTCGACCGCCGCCCGTACGGTTCGGCTAAGCGACGGCACCGAGCAGGTCATCCGGGTGCCCGACGCGGTCTTGCGGATCCGGCGCGGACAGCACGACGCGCTTCTGCACGCCCTGAACGCCGTCGCGAACCAATGGGACTCCCGGTTCCTCTGCTGAGGTCGTCGAAGCCGTTCTACGTGCTGCTCGCGAACACGTCTCCCTCGAGAACGTCGAGCGGCGTCACGTCGAACTCCTCGACGGTCGCCTCGATCCAGCCGGCGAGACGTCTCTCTGCTTCTTCGACTCCGGCACGGCTCTCGAAGACGAGCACCGAGGCAACGACTCGGTCTGCCGCCTCGAAGGCGCAGTACCCGGCGAACCCCGGTAGGGCGCGGATAACCGGGATGTTCCCCTCCTCGATCCGTTGCGCGAGGTCGGCGGTCGAGCCGGAACCCAGCCGGTAGGACGCGACCTGCACGTACACACGACCGCTTTCCCCGCGTAGGGGCCTCGTCAACCTGGCACCCGTCGCGCGCGAGAAAACCGATCTCGTTCGACTCGCACTCAGGCGAGCCGTTGCCCGTTGCCCTACGGAGGCGTGGTCGTCACCGTGGGCGTCTCCGTAGCCGTCGTCTCCGTCACGGCGGTCGTAGTCTGCGGTGCCGTTGTCGTCTCGGCCGTCGTCGTCTCCGGCGTGGTCGTGATCGTCGGTGCGGTCGGCGTCGTTGCGGTCGTCGTTCCAGGCGCGCTGGCAGGCGGTCCGGGGCGCGCTCGGGGACGGTCGCCCTTCGTACCGGTGCGGGTCCTCGTGTCAGTCGTCGCTTCCGAACCGCCCCCGGCGGTCGCGACCTGCGTCGTTGCTCGGTCGCTGCGCGGGCTGCTCGGTTCGCGCGTCCGTTCCTTGACGGGCGCCTGCGATCGGTCAGGCGTTGCGAGCAGGGCGACGGCGGCGCCGGCGGCGGCCAGGACGGCGAGCGCGGCACCCGCGGCGAGCGTTCGCGCGCGAGGGCGAAATGCCGTTCGGCGTGACCTCGCGGCGTCTGCGTCAGCGCCCGGCGGAAGCAGCACGGTCGGCGGCTCTTCGAGCGACGGTGCCCCGCCGAGTGCGGCGAGCAAGGCGCTTCCGTCGGAGGGGCGCTCCTCCGGCCGCTTCGCGAGCGCGGCACGGGCAACGCGCTCGAGGTCGGGAGGAACGTCCGCTCGCAATGAGCCGAGCGGAGGCGGGGCGTGCTTCTCGTGCAGCTCGGCCAGCTCGAGTGGGTGGCCGGCCTCGAAGGGGAGTCGGCCGGAAAGCATTCGATACAGGATCACGCCGAACGAATAGACGTCACTCGCCGGCGTCGCGCGCTCTCCCCTCGCCTGCTCGGGCGACATGTACGACGCAGTGCCGATCAGCGTTCCCGGATCCGTCAGCGTCGTCATGGCCTCGATGCGCGCGATCCCGAAGTCGGTGATCTTCGCGTTTCCCTCCTGGTCGAAGAGCACGTTCGCGGGCTTGACGTCTCGGTGAACGACTCCGCGGGCGTGAGCGTGCGCCAGCCCCGCGGCAAGGTCGCCCGCGATCCGTTGCGTCTCGTCGTCCGACAACGGTTGTCCGGCTGCCAGCCGGTCCTCGAGACTCCCACCGGCGAGGTATTCGAGGACGATGTACGGGCGGCCGTCCGTCTCGCCGTAGTCGTAGACCTGACCGATGCACGGATGTGAGAGGCCGGCGGCCGCGCGGGCCTCGCGGGCGAAGCGGGCCGGGTCGGCGTTGCGGGCCAGGAGCTTCAGCGCGACACGCCGCCCCAGCTCGATGTCGTCTGCCGCCCAGACCTCCGCCATGACGCCCGAGGCGATCTGCTCCTCGAGCCGATAGCGGCCTGCGACGACCTTGCTCGTCATCAAGCGGTTATGACCGTTCCCGGCGCGGGCAAATCCGGTCGCCGCCAACCGCGTCGGTCAGCGACGCCGGCAGCGCAGCTAGCGCCAGTCGACGGAGACGACCTCGACGGGCTGCTCGAAGCCTTTGAGCGTCTCGGCACGCGGCTCCGAGAGCCGGAACGCCGTGCCGACTCCGTCGAGCGTGTCTCGGCTGACCAGTATCTCGGCGGCGGTCGCCGCGGCGCCGATGCGCGCGGCGGTGTGCACGCCCTGCCCCCCGTAGTCGGTGAGGTGCGCGCCGGTATGGAACGCGCCGCCTGTGTGCACCCCGATTCGGATGTCGGGCGCGACGATCTCGGCGGCGAGCGCCCGCTGGATCGCGACGGCGGCCCCGATCGCCGCCTTCGGGTTGTCGAATGCGACGAAGAAGCCGTCGCCCGTCTGCTTGATCACCTCACCGCCGTTCTCGACGATCCGCTCGCGAAGGAGCTCGTCGTGCCGGGCGAGCAGCTTCCTCCATTTCTCGTCCCCGAGCGTCTCGAGCAGCTTCGTGGAGTCGACGATGTCCGTGAAGACGAATGTGCGGCGCGCCTCGAGCCTGCCGAGCAGCTCCTTGACACGCTCCTCGTCGAGCCGGGCTCCCAGGCGCTCGAACGCCGCGAGTGCCGCTTCAAGCTCGGTCGTGGCCGCGTGCTCGTCACCCTGGCGCCGGAAGGCGATGCCGAGCAGCATCCGCGCCTGCGCGGTTTCGTACGGCGCGCCGACGCGCTGCCACTCGTCGCGAGCTCGTTGGAGACACCGGCCGGCTCCTTCGGGGTCGTTCTCGGCGAGCTTGATCTGGCCGAACGCGAAGTGGACGGTTGCGTCGAATGCCGGCGCCCGGCGGCCGCCGATCTTGTAGGAGTCGACGATGCCCTCCAGCTCGTCCGCCGCAGCGCGGGCCGTCTTGAGGTCCGAGGCGGCAATCGCGATCTCGACGTGGGCGGGAAGGCGCCGGAGACGCGACAACGGATCATCGATTTCCTGGAGCGCGCGCATGATCCCGGCCACCGCGCTGTCGACCTTCCCTTCGACGAGACGAAGGAGCGCGAGCCCCGGCTGCGGGTCGCGTCCAAGCTCGTTCGCGCGCCGATACGCCTCTTCGGCAGCGGCGAAGTCGCCGAGCCGACGACGAACCTCGCCGATCTCGTAGTACCCGCCGGCGGTGACGGAGCGCTCGAAGTCATGAAGTTCCTCACACGCTTCGACCGCCTGCTTCTCCGCACCGAGCAGGTCGCCTCGCAGCCGCATGATCTCGGCACGGTGGATGCGGCAAGCGCCCGGGAAGCCGCTTACATCGAGGCGGTCGCACCACCGGTTCGCGGCTTCCGTCCACTCGGCGGCGCGCCGGTAGTCGCCGAGGTCCTGGCACGAGCTGATCGTCATGCAGTAGACGAGACCCGTTGCGTACGGTTGGAGCTCGCCGCAAACGGCGGCCGCGTTCGCCTCGTCGAGTAGCGCCAGACCGTCCTCGACGTCGCCGCGCTTGACGAGCGCGCGCGCCTTTCCTGTGAGCGCCAGCACCTGCGTATCGCGGTCTCCGAAGCGTCGACCGTGCTCGTAGGCGAGCTCGAAGTTCGCCAGGGCTTCGGACAACTCTCCCTCGCCGAACAGCGCGTTGATGGCGCGTGTGAGCGCCAGCAATCCGTGCTCGAGCGCGTCCGGTTCGGCCTCGAGCAGGCGTTCTGCGCTGGCAAACCAGCCGTGAGAGACGGCGAACGCGCCGCGCCCTGAATGATCCCACGAGAGCGTGAGCGCGATGCGCGCCGCGCTCAGCTTGTCGCCGGCGGCCGCGTAGCCGGCGTACGCGCGCTCGCGTAGTCCGATCGCCTCTTCGAGCTTGCCTGTCCACCACGCCGCGTCGGCGAAGCTCTCCAGATCGTGCGGCGTCAAGTCACGCTGGTCGAAGCCCGAGTAAGCGCTGTACGTCTCGCGCCACGCGTGGCGCGACGCGGCGTTCCGTGCGGCATCAAGAGAGTCGAGTACCTGTGACATCGGCTTCGTTTCATTGTCACACGCGGTCCGCGGCAGCGCCAGTCCCGCGGCAGCCGACGGCAACGGCGAAGCGCTAGCGTCGAGACGGTGCGGAAGCTCGAGGAGACGGCGGTCTGGCGGGAGGCTCGTGCGATTCCCGAAGCGCTCGAGCGAACGGTCGAGGCCGCGCGAGGGATCGACGACGTGGCAGCACTCGTCGCCGGGCGCAAGCGCGTCGTGGTCACGGGCAACGGCGCCTCGTACTACGCCGCGCTTGCGCTGTGGCTCGCCTCGCTCGACAACGAGACGTCGCCGGTGGACGTCGTTGCGATCCCTGCCGGCCTGCTCGCTGGCGGCGAGTTTGCCTGGCGCTCGGGCGACGTGCTGCTCGCGATCTCGTCGTCGGGCGAGTTGCGCGACGTCGTCGAGGCGATTCGCGCGAGCCCGCCCGTTCCGGTCGCCGCGATCACCGCGACCGCCGACTCGACGATCGCGCGCGCCGCCACAGCGGTCGCGGTCGTCCACGTCGAGCGCCAGACGGCGTTGACGCATACGCAGGCGTTCTGCGGGAACGTCCTCACGGCGCTTTCGGTCGGGGCGCGGCTCTGCGACGACACCCTTCTCGACCGCGCGATCCGCTCGGCGCCGAGCGCCGTTCGGCGCGCGCTCGCGCTCGCCGGCGACTGGGCCGGGCGCGTCGCCGACCAGGAGCCGTCGCCCCGCGCGGCGATCGTGCTCGGCAGCCGGCACGCGTGGCCGGCCGCGCTGGAGGCAGCGCTCCTGCTCAAGGAGGTGGCGCGGATCCCGAGCGAGGGCCACGAGAGCCGTGAGGGCGCGACATCGGGGATGTACGCGCTCGCGCGCGGGCAGCTCGCAGTCAGCCTGCCTACGGCCGACGATCCCTTGCTCGAGGAGGCGGAAGCGACATGCGCCGGAACCGGCGCGACCGTCGTCCGCGCCCCGGGTGGGGAACTCGCCGATCCCCGGCTCGCGGCGATCACGACCTTTCCGGCGGCACTCGCCCTCGCGGTCGAGCTCGGCCTGCGCGCCGGCCACGACGTCGACGCGCCCGGCTGGGCCGACGCCTACTACGCGACCGCGCGAGTCACAGAATGAGACCGTGCCCCGCGGGACGGCGCTTCTTTCCTACCGGCGAGCCGGTGCAGGCGACCGCCCGGGCGTCCTGCAAGTCAGGCGCCGACCGGCTCGCCCGCGGTGACCACGTCCTCGAACGCGCCCGTCTCCTCGTCCTTGAGGATCATCTTGAGGCGGCCGTCCGGCATCTTCTCCTGCTTGATGACCGTCCTGCCCTCGTACTCGCGTCGCTCGCGCGCGATGCGCTCGACTCCGGCGCCGCGCCAGTCCGCGAGCTCCACCGGCTCCCAGCTTCCCGTCGCGGCCGAGCGGTAGCACGCATCCATCACCGCGTTGACGACGTACCCGTCGTAGAACGTCTCCATCGGCTGCCGGCCTTCGTCCAGCGCGTCGAACATGTCGGTGAACATGTCGACGTAGCCGAGCTCGGACACCTCGTCGCCGACCGGGAAGAGCCAGCCGCTCGTCGACTCGGCCTTCTCGGCCACGTAGTCCGCTCCCTCGCCTGAGGCGAACATCTCGAACCCGGTCCGCAGGAAGTGATTCGCCCAGATGGTGCCCTCCGTGCCGGCCACCTCGTCGCGGAGATCCATGCCGCCGCGGAAGGTCCAGCTCACCTCGAACTGGCCGATCGCCCCGCTCTCGAACCTGATCAGCGCGATCGCATTGTCCTCCGCCTCGATCGGATGCACCAGCGTGTCCATCCAGCAGAACACCTCCAGCGGCCGGTTCTGCTTGCCCATGTAGTTGCGGATGATCTCGATGCAGTGACAGCCGAGGTCCACGATCGCGCCGCCGCCTGCCTGCTTCGCATCCCAGAACCAGGCGCTGTGCGGTCCCGGGTGCGTTTCGCGCGACCTGGCCCAGGTAACCGTCCCGATCTGGCCCGTCTCGACCGCCTTCAACGCCTTGAGCGTCTTCGGCGTGTAACAGAGGTCCTCGAGGTAGCCCGCGAAGAGCCCCGCGCGCTCGACGGTGTCGAGCATTCGCCTGGCCTCGTCGGAGTTGCGGGCGAGCGGCTTCGTGCAGAGCACGGCCTTCCCGTGGGCGGCGCAGAGCTCGACCGCCTCGGCGTGGAGGTGGTTGGGCACGCCGATCACGACGACGTCCGTCTCGGCATCCGCGACGGCCTCTTCGAGATCGGTCGCCCAACGCGCTACGCCGTTGTCCCGAGCGAACGACTGGGCGCGTTCCGGCGAGCGCGAGTAGACGACCTCCACGCGGTCGCGATTGCGTTGCCCGTGCAGCGTCTGCGTGTAGAAGAGCCCGATCAGCCCGGTCCCGAGCATGGTCACGCGATGGCCCGTCACGTCTGCCTCCCCTCGCTCGCGCGCGCCGCTTGACGGCGGCACGGCACGTCTTTAGCGTCACCGATCTGTCGAAACGTCTATACAGCTTCGTGCGGCGCGCCTCAACTCGGATAGCGGCGTGACGGCGGCAGGCGGCCGCTACCTGGAGGCGGCGGGCGAGCTGCTGCGGCGCGTCCACGACACCCAGGGTGAGAGCATCGCGGACGCAAGCCGTCGCTGCGCCGACGCGATCGCCGCCGACGGGCTCGTCCACCTGTTCGGCAGCGGCCACTCGCGGATCCCCGTCGAGGAGATGTTCCCGCGGTACGGCTCCTTCCCGGGTTTCAACCCGATCGTCGAGCTCTCGATGACGTTCCACACGCAGGTGGTCGGCGCGAACGGCCAGCGGCAGGCGATGTTCATCGAGCGGGTCGAGGGGCTCGCCGAGAGGATCCTTGCCAACTTCGTGCTCGCGCCGCCGGACGTGATGGTCGTCTTCAGTGTGGGCGGGATGACCGCGGTCCCCATCGAGATGGCTCAGGGGGCACGCCAGCGCGGCTTGCCCGTCGTCGCCGTGACGTCGGTCGCGCAGTCGCTCGCGCGACAGCCGACGCATAGTTCGGGAACGCGCTTGCTGGATCACGCGGACGTCGTCGTGGATCTGTGCACGCCGGTCGGCGACGCGCTGATCACGGTGGACGGGCTGGATGCGCCGATCTCGCCCGGGTCGACCCTGGTAGCCGTCGCGATCGCGAACGAGATGAAGGCGCAGACGGCCATGCTGCTCCAGGAGCGGGGCGCGCTGCCGCCGGTCCTGACCAGCCCGGCACTCGTCGGCCGCGAGGCGTCCGCGGCGCTCTTCGATGCCGCGTACGGCGAGCACGCCCGGCGTCTGGCCCGCGCGCTCAGCAGTCGGCAACCGGGCGCTCGCGCCGCGCCGGACGGCGCCACGTCGCCCGCGATTGGCCTCTAGCAGGAAGGAGCATTCTGGCGTAGGTTTGGAGCCACTCTACGAGTCCCCCGCGCCGGCTCGGCGCATCGACAGGAGGAGGGAGAGCACATAGCATGAGAAGTCGTCTCTCGATCGAGGGCCGGAGGCGCCGCGCTGCTGCGCTCGCGCCCGTGGCGCTCGCCGCCGTACTCGTCGTGGCCGCACTCGCGACGAGCGCATTCGCCGGTCCCGAGAAGGGCGCCGGCCAGCAGCAGTACACGATCGGCGTGTCCAACACTCTCGTCGGCAACGGGTGGCGCGAGGGGATGATCTGCTCGATCAAGGCGCAGGCGCTCAAGAGCGGTCAGGTCTCCTCGCTGAGGATCGCCCACCGCCAGACCGACACGGCCGGCCAGATCGCCGACATCCGCAGCCTGATCTCGGCCGGCGTCAACGCGATCATCATCAACCCCTCGAGCCCCACGGCGCTCAAGCCGATCGCGGCCCAGGCGCGGGCGCGCGGGATCCAGGTCGTCTTCATCGACCAGTACGTCAACGCGCCGGGCGCGTACAACGCGACCAATGACCAGGTCGCGTACGGTCGTCTCGGCGCCGAGTGGCTGTTCAAGAAGCTGAAGGGTCGCGGCAACGTCGTCGAGATGCGCGGCATCGCCGGCGTCCCGGCGGACACCGATCGCCACAAGGGCTTCCAGCAGGCGCTCAGGAAGTACCGGAACATCAGGGTCGTCAAGTCGGTCTTCACCGGCTGGCAGTTCGCACCGGGCGGCAAGCAGATGCTCGATCTCCTCAACTCCGGGCAGCGAGTCAACGGCGTCTGGACGTCCGGCATCGACTACACCGTGGTCAACGCCTTCCGGACAGCCCGGAAGCCGTACGTCCCGGTCGTCGGGGCGGACAACTTCGGCTTCATCCGCCAGGTCAAGAGCCGCTACCCGAGGTTCCAGGGCGCGGCGGTGACCAATCCGTCGTCGATCGGCGGCGTCGGCGTCACGGTGGCTCTCCGGGCACTCAACAAGCAGAGCGTGCCGCGCTGGGTCAAGCTCAAGCCGGACATCTGGACGTGGCCCGCGGACAAGGCGAAGATCAACAGGTACGCGTCGCCACGTGCGCCGGCAGACGGGAGCGCGCAGATCCAGATCAACCCGTGGACGACCTACAGCCTCAGTCAATACAGGGCGTGCAAGGGGCCGTAAGCCCGGCACGCGGCTCGTGGAGGGGGCGGTTTTCCGCCCCCTCCGCGTCTCCTGCAACGGCATGAGCAAACAGACGGCGGCACTCCTCGAGGCACGTGGAGTCGCGAAGCACTACGGGCCCGTTGCCGCCCTGCGCGCCGCCGACCTCTCCGTCGCGCCGGGCGAGATCCACGCCCTGCTCGGCGCGAACGGCGCCGGCAAGAGCACGCTCGTCAAGTGCCTTTCCGGCGTGATCCGGCCGGATACCGGCACGATCTCGTTCGGCGGAAGGGCCGTTCGGGCGCGCTCGCCGATGCACGCTGCCCGCCTGGGTCTGGCGCCCGTCTTCCAGGATCCGGCGCTCGTGCCCGACCTGTCCGTCACGCAGAACCTCCGCCTGACCGGCATGCCGCTCGGACGCGTGCGGGCGGAGCTCGCGGCGATGGAGCTCAGTGTCAACTTCAACGAACAGGTCGGCGACCTGGCGCTTCCGGTGCTGCGGATGCTCGACCTGGCTCGCGCTCTCGCCCGCGATCCGCAGCTCCTCATCCTGGACGAGATCACGGCCGCGCTGCCGTCGGACCTCGCCGAGCGCGTGTTCGCGGTGATGCGCGAGCGGCGTGAGAAGGGTCGCTCCGTGTTGTTCATCACGCACCGCCTCGCCGAGGTCATCGCCATTTGCGACCGTGCCACCATCCTGCGCGACGGACGAGACGTGGGCACGATGGTTCCGCGGGAGGGCGGAGAGGCGCGGATCGTGGAGATCATGCTCGGCCCCGAGGCGGCTCGCGCCGAGGCCCGGGCCGCCGAGCTCTCGGAGGACGACGTGGCGGTCGCTCCCGATGCGCGCGAACGGCCGGATGCCGTGGCGGCGGACGCGGTGCTCGAGCTGGACGGCCTGCGCGCGGGCAACGTCCAGGAGCTCTCGCTGAGGATCGCGGCGGGCGAGGTCGTCGGGGTGGCGGCGCTCGAGGGCCAGGGCCAGGACGAGCTCTTCGAGGTGCTCGCAGGCGAGCGGAAGCCGGAGAGCGGCGAGGTTCGACTGCGTGGCAAGCCGTTTCGGGCGCGGCACCCGTACGACGCGATTCGCAAGGGGGTCGTGCTCGTGCCGCCCGACCGGCTGCTGGCGCTGCTGCCGCAGCGGTCGGTACGTGAGAACGTCGCTGCGCCGCACTACAGCACGCCGCTGCGCTGGGGGCCGATCAACATGCGCGACGAGGGCCGGCGCGTGCGGCACGCCGTCGATGCGCTGCAGATCGACATGCGGGCGGCCCGTCAGGTGCGTCGGCTGTCGGGCGGCAACCAACAGAAGGTCACGATCGCCCGGTGGCTCGCGTCGGGGTTCACGACGCTGCTGTGCAACGACCCGACGCGCGGCGTAGACGTCGGGACGAAGCGGCAGGTGTACACGCTGCTGCGCGAGCTCGCCGCAGACGGCGCGGCCATCCTCTTCTTCAGCTCCGAGCTGGCCGAGTTTCCGCTCGTCTGCGACCGGGTGCTGACGGTGTACGGGGGCCGCGTGACGGCGGAGCTTCCCGGCCCCGCCGCGGACGAGGCGTCGCTGCTCCAGGCGATGCACGGGCTGGATCTCGAGGAGGCCGTTGCATGAGTGCACCGGCCGCCGCAATCGCTTTTCGCGGAACGGCGGCATGGCGACGCAACCTGCGGCTCCACGGGTGGACAGTCGCCGTCTGGCTGGTGCTGCTCGCGCTCGTCCCGTACTGGCGCTCGCTCTCCCAGCAGGACCTCGAGTTCGACTTGCAGGCGGTCGCCATCGACGCGCTCCCGCTCTGTTTCGCGGCGATGGCTCAGGCCGTGATCGTCATCTCCGGAGGCATCGACCTCTCGATCGGCTCGATGATGGGCGTCGTCAACGTCCTCTCCGCGAAGCACATGATCGGCATGAGCTTTCGAGAGGCCCTCGCGTTCTCGCTGCTCATCCTCGTACTGACGGCGCTCGCCGGCGCGTTCACGGGGCTGATCATCACGCTCTCGCGCATTCCCGACATCGTCGTGACGCTCGGGATGCTCTTCGTCTGGCAGGGCGTCGCGCTGTGGATCATGGAGATCCCCGGCGGCGGCGCGCCGCTCCAGTATTCGGACCTCGCGCTCGGGAGCGTCGGCTCCACTTTGATACCGAACGCGCTCGTCGTCGTCCTGGTCGCGTTCGCGCTCGTCTGGCTGCCGCTTCGCTGGCTGCGACCCGGGCTGGCGATCTACGCGGTCGGCTCGAACCGGACGGCGGCCTACCTGAGCGGCATCGGCGTCGCGCGAACGCGTGTGGGCGCGTACATGCTCGGCGGCGTCTTCACGGGGCTGGGCGGGCTCGCGCTGACCGCGTCCTCGGGGATCGGCGACCCGAACGCGGGCGTGACGTACACGCTCAACAGCGTCGCGGCCGTCGTCCTCGGAGGTGTCGCTCTGGTCGGCGGCGTTGGCGGGCTGATCGGCCCGATCGCGGCTGCTCTCGTGCTCACAATGTCGAAGATCATCCTGTTGCTGCGCGGCACTGATCCGAACTACGCGAACGTCTATCAGGGTGCCCTGATCATCTTCGTCGTCGTGATCGGCGGACTGCTCGCCAGGAAGACCCGCTCGTGACGGCCGCGCCCGAGGCGCTCGCGCGGCCGGGCAGGCTCCGAGCCGCCCAGCAGTTCCTCGCCGACAACCCGGTCATCGTCCTGGTCGGCGTGCTCGCCGTCCTGTTCATCGTCACCGACATCGTCAACCGGCGCGACATCGGCGAGCCGTTCATCACCTGGAACCAGCTGTCGACGACCTTGCTCGTCGCCGCGCCGCTGGGGATGATCGCGGCCGGCCAGACGCTCGTGATGCTGACCGGCGGGATCGACCTCTCGGTCGCGCTCACGGCCACCGCCGCCGCGTTCGCCACCTCCTGGCAGGGCGGAAACGGGGAAGTGCAGGGGGTCGCCGCGGGCCTCGCCGTCGGCTTGGGCATCGGCCTCGTGAACGGCATCGGCGTGGGCATCTTCCGCGTGAACCCGCTGATCATGACGCTGGGGACGTCGTCGGTGACCTTCGGGCTGCTCTCCATCTACGCGGGCAAGCCCTTCGAGAAGATCGTCCCGGAGATCGTCTCGACGCTCGGGTCGGACCGGTTCTTCGACTACTTGCCGGCCAACCTGCTGCTCTGGGTGGCGGTGGCGGCCATCCTGATTCTCGGTCTGCGCTACACGGGCTACGGGCGAATGCTGTACGCCGTGGGCGACAACCCGGTCGCCGCGCGGCTAGCCGGGGTGCGGCTGTGGCAGGTGCGCGTCGTCGTCTACGCGCTCTGCGGCGTGTTCAGCGCGCTCGGCGGGCTGCTGCTCGTCGGTTTCACCGCCAATCCCGATCTTGGTCTCGCCACGCCCTACCTCCTCCAGTCGGTGGCGGCGGTCGTGATCGGAGGAACCTCGATCTTCGGGGGCTGGGGAGGCTACTCCGGGACGATCGTCGGCGTGCTGATCCTCACCGTGCTCGGTTCGCTCCTCACGCTGCTCGACGCGGAGGAATGGCAGCGCCAGGTCATCTACGGGTCGATCATCATCGTGCTGACGGCGATCTACGCCCGCGTGTCCGGCACGGATTGACGCCGGCAGCGACGCTCGCATCGCCGTGACGCTCGAGCTCCTGACGGTCGGCCGCGTCTCCGTCGACCTCTACCCGGAGCAGATCGGCGTGCCGCTCGAGGAGGTGCGCGCGTTCCGGAAGATGCTCGGCGGCAGCCCCGCGAACGTCGCCGTGGCGGCCGCGCGGCTCGGCCGCCGGACGGCGCTCGTGACGAAGGTCGGGGACGATCCCTTCGGCCGGTACGTGCGCCGCGCGCTCGAGGAGTTCGGCGTCGAGGCCTCCCGTGTCGGGACGCACCCGTCGCTTCGCACCCCGCTCGCGTTCTGCGAGGTCTTCCCGCCCGATCGCTTCCCGCTCCTGTTCTACCGCGCGCCCCGGGCGCCGGACCTCGAGCTCGAGCCGGGCGACATCGACCTCGAGGCGGTCGCGAGCGTTCCGCTCTTCTGGACGACCGGCACCGGGCTCTCGGAGGAGCCGAGCCGCTCGACCACGCTGGAGGCGCTCGAGCGGCGCGGCCGCCGGCAGGTAACGGTCCACGATCTGGACTACCGCGCGGCGTTCTGGTCCCGCACCGAGGAGGCCGCTGGCTGGAACCGCCGGGCGCTCGCCCACGCGACCGTGGCCGTGGGCAACGAGGACGAGGTCGCCGTGGTGCTCGGCGAGCGGCTGGAGCCTCGCGAGGCGGCGTCCGCGCTGCTCGAGCTCGGCGTGGAGCTCGCCGTGGTGAAGCTCGGCGGCGCCGGTGTGCTGGCCGCGACCTCCTCGACCAGCGCGGCCGTTCCGGCGGTCGCCGTGGAGGTCGTGAACGGGCTCGGCGCGGGCGACGCCTTCGGCGGCGCGCTCTGCCACGGCTTGCTCGCGGGCTGGCCGCTCGAGCGCACGCTGCGCTTCGCCAATGCGGCGGGCGCCATCGTCGCGTCGCGGCTGGGATGCGCCGACGAAATGCCCACGCTGGCCGAGGTGGAGGCGCTGTGCGAGGCGTGACCAAACTCGCGCCGGGCCGCGGGCACGTGGAGCTCGCGGAGCGGCCCGAACCGTCGGCGCCGGCCGGTCACGTCGTGCTGGACGTCGTCGGCGCCGGCATCTGCGGCACGGACCTCCACATCCACGACGGCGAGTACGAGACGGTCACGCCGGTCACGATGGGCCACGAGGTCTCCGGAGTGGTCGCGGAAGTCGGGGAGGGAATCGACGAGTCGTGGCTGGGAGCGCGGGTCGTCAGCGAGACGTACTTCTCAACGTGCGCGCGCTGCGCGCACTGCCGCGCCGGCCGCCGGAACCTCTGCCCGGAGCGGCGCTCGATCGGAACCCATGTCGACGGTGCCTTCGCGCCTCGGCTGCTCGTGCCGCTCTCCAATCTGCACCGCGTGCCGGAGACGCTGGACGGGCATGCGGCCGCACTCTGCGAGCCGCTCGCCTGCGTCTGCCACTCCGTGCTCGAGCCGGACGCCGTCCGGCCCGGCGACGAGGTGCTCGTCACGGGTCCCGGCCCGGTCGGCCTGCTCGCCGCGCAGGTCGCCCGGGCGGCCGGCGGCAGCGTGCACGTACGCGGCACCGCGCGCGACGAGCGGCGGCTCGCCGCCGCCCGCACGCTCGGCTTCGAGACGAGCACGACGGCGGACGAGGCGGTGGAGGCGGACGTCGTGATCGAGTGTTCCGGCGACGAAGCGGGCATCGCCTTCGCGATCGCAGCCGCCCGCCGCGGCGGGCGCTACGTCCAGATGGGGCTGGCCGGCAAGCCCGTCACGGTGCCGTTCGATCTCATCTGCTTCCACGAGCTGGTCCTCACCTCGGGCTTTGCCAGTACGCCGTCGTCGTGGGCGGCCGCCCTGGAGCTCGTCGAGCGGCGCGCGGTCGATCTCGAGGCGCTCGTCTCGGAGGTCGTGCCGCTCGCGGAGTGGCAGGACGCCTTCGCTGCCACCCGCTCGGGCCAGGGCATCAAGTTCGTGCTCGATCCGCAATGAGGGTGGCCGCCGTCGTCTTCGACTGCGACGGCACGCTCGTCGACTCGGAGCCGCTCGCCTGGCGATCGTGGGAGCGCGAGTTGCGGGCGCACGGCTACGCGCTCACGCAGGCCGACGTGGAGAGCACGCGCGGGCGCTCGTACGCCGAGGTGCACGCGCACTTCGCGGAGCGGATCGAAGGCTTGCCGGACGCCGCGGCGTTCTGGCCGCGCTTCTCAGGGACGCTCTTCGAGCTTCTCGAGTCCGAGCTGACGCCGTTCGAGGACGCCATCGCCACGGCGCGGCAGCTCGACGGACGCGGCATCCGTATCGCGATCGCGTCGTCCAGCCCGCGCGAGCGCCTCGACCGGACGCTGCGCGCGGCCGGTCTCGGGGAGCTGTTCGACGTGACGGTCGCGGGCGACGAGGTCGAGCGCGGCAAGCCGGCCCCCGATCTCTTCCTCGCCGCGGCGCGCCGGCTCGGCGTCCCGCCCGAAGAC
>JACVRM010000046.1 GCA_014534415.1 Thermoleophilia bacterium
CGCGATCTTCATCGCGTACCTGGCCGTCATCTCGCTGTTGCCGGATCTGCGCCGCGTCTTCCAGTACCACGCCGCCGAGCACAAGGCGATCAATGCGTACGAGGCCGGTGAGGAGCTCGAACCCGAGCGCGTCCAGACTTTCAGCCTCATCCACCCGCGCTGCGGAACGGCGTTCCTGCTCTGGGTGATGGTTGTCGCGATCTTCGTGTTCGCGTTCCTCGGGCGGCCGGAGTGGTACTGGCTGATCGCGAGCCGCATCCTGCTGCTGCCGGTCATCGCCGGCGTCGCCTACGAGCTGATCCGCTTCGCCGGCAAGCACAGCGGCAACCGCGTGCTCATGACGCTCCTCGCGCCCGGCCTGTGGCTCCAGCGCCTGACCACGCGCGAGCCGACGCTCGACCAGATCGAGGTCTCGATCCGGGCGCTGCGCGAGGTCCTTCGCCTCGAGGGCCGGCTCGCGCCGGAAGAGCGGCGCGTCGAGGTCATGGCATGACGGCGTGCCGGAGCCGCAGTTAGTGCCGCGCGTCGAGCGTCACGCCGAGGCGGTCTGGCACGGATCGAGCGCGCGGGGCAGCGGGGTGCTGTCGGCCGGGTCGAGCGGCGCCTTCGGCGGGCTCGAGTACTCGGAGCCCAGCCGTATCGCCGCTCCCGACGGCCAGACGAGCCCCGAGGAGTTGCTCGCGGCCGCCCACGCCGCGTGCTTCTCGATGTCGCTCGCCGCCGAGCTGACGCGCGCGAAGGCGCCGCCCGAGCGGCTGTCCGTGCGCGCCACGACTGTCCTGGACGAGGTGCCCGGCGCCGCAGGCCACCGCATCGTCGAGTCGATCGTGACCGTGCGGGCGCGCGCCGGCGTGGAGCGCGGGGCGTTCGACGAGGTGGTGCGCGCAGCCGACGAGGGCTGTCCCTTCTCGAACCTGATCAAGGCGAGCGGCACGGTCACGATCGACGCGAAACTCGATGAGGGAGGTACGGCAGATGGCGACTGAGCGGAGAGCCGACGTGACATGGCGCGGCGATCTGATGAGCGGCGACGGGACGATCGAGCGCGTCGGCAGTGGCGTGATCGGCGGCATCGACGTGAGCTGGTCGGCGCGCACGGAAGAGCCGAACGGCCAGACGAGCCCGGAAGAGCTGATCGCGGCCGCGCACGCCAGCTGCTTCTCGATGGCGCTCTCGCACGCGCTCGCCCAAGCCGGCCATGCGCCGCGCGAGCTGAAGTCGTCGGCGACGGTGACGTTCGTCCCGGGTACGGGCATTACGAGGTCGGCGATCGACGTGGAGGGCGACGTCCCGGGCGTCGACGCTGACGCGTTCCGCGAGGCCGCCGAGCAGGCCAAGGAGAACTGCCCCGTCTCGAAGGCGCTCGCCGGCAACGTCGAGCTCGCGGTCAGCGCGCGGCTTGCCGGGGCCGGTTAGGAGCCGAAGGGTACGAGCGGTCGCCGCGCCTCGACCTCGAGGCGGAGGCGAAGGTGCAGCCGATCGGTGCCGGCCTCGACGGACGCACGTAGCTCGCGCGCTCCGGTCAGGGGCAGGAACCCTCCGCCGCCGAGTGCATCGACGACGGACGACACGTCGACGCGCATGACGCCCGCTCCCTGCGCGCCGTCCACCGGTTGCGTGTCCGCCTCGGCGATCTCCCGGGCGCGTTCCTCGGTCGAGGCGACCACGAAGACGTCGTCGACGACGCCGAACCACATCTCGCTCGGGCCTTCGCCCGTCAGGCCGGTGACCCGGTAGAGCCCGTCGTCCGTCGAGGGACGGTGGACTCGGACGTCGAGCAGCGGGCCGGATGAAGCGAGCATGGGCGCATCCGGCGCGAACAGGAAGAGAAGCGCCATCCCCTCGGACTGAAGTCCCTGCAAACCGTTGATCAGCTCCGGCAGGTGCGGCGCGAGGCGCGGTAGCACGCGCCGCAGCGCCTGGGGATCGCTTACCTCGCTGCGCGCTGCAAAGGTTCTGCCGTCTGGGCTCACATACGAGGCGCTCGGCCCGTTGAACTGGCGCAGAACCTCGTCCTCGAAGTCGATCTCCAGGTCGCGCTCCACGCGGTCGACGGCCTCCACGAAGCGCGAGTTCGGGTAGGCCGCTCGCATGAGCCGAAGCAGGAAGACCGTCGTGCGGCTCTGGTCGCGGTTGGCCGCCGAGATCTCGCGCTCGCGAGCGACGACCTCAGGCGACTCGGCGCCCGTTGCGAGCGGAAGATCGTCTTCCCCGAGCCGCTCGGCGTTCGTGTTGATCGTCGCGTCGGCGCGCACCTCATCGTCGCCGGCGCTCAACGCGAAACCGAACGACTCGAGCGCCTGCACCCACGGCACCTTCCCGAAGCGGGCCAGCTCGTCCACCTCCGCGACGCCTTCGAGGCTGCCGAAGACACGCACGGGCGCGTCACCCGGCAGAGCGTCCAGGCGCTCGTCGAGCAGGTCCTGCGTGAGGCCGCCGCCGTCTTCGCGCCGCTCGACGGCGCGCGCGATCGCCTCCCGGTCTTCGGCGATCAAGAGGACGTCGCTGTGGATGCCTGCGACCTCGGAGGACTCGTCCTCCACCCAGATCTCGGCCCCGCGCTCCTCGCCTGCGCGGCGCAGTCCGAGCTTCTCGAGGGTGTCACGGAGCTTGTCGGCGTCGGCCACCTCGAGCGCGCCGATGAAGTCGTCGTCCTCGCGGCCGTCGCCGGTCGCGTCGTCGAACAGGCCCGAGCGGCTCTGTGATCCGACGACGAGGTCGTTGCCGAGCAGGGGTTTGACGTCGTCGTCCCACGAGACCCTCCCTTCCTCTTCTTCCTCGAGCCCTTCGCGCACCGTTTCCTCCACGGGGAAGACGGTCTTCTCGAGCGCGTTCCAGGCGTCGCTGTCGAGGTCGGTCGAGACGAGGGCGACGAATCCGGAATCGGCCGGGAGATACGCGAGCGCCGCTCCCGCGCTGCTCTCGGCCTCCTCCTGCTCGCTTCCACCGCAGCCGAGCGCGACGGTGCAGATCGCCGCAAAGACGAGAAGTCGGTGCATCGTGGTTACGTACCCGCCGCGGCCCGATCGTTATCCGAGGCCAGGCGCTGGTAGAAGAACCCCGCTCCTGCAGGACGAGCGCGCGGCTCCTCGAGCTCCACCTCGAGCCGTCGAATGCGGTGCGCGAGCGTCTCCAGTCGCGCATTCAGATCGACGCTCACGGCAGCTCCTCCTTCCGTATCGCAAACGCGATATATAATAGCGAGTACGCTATAGACGTCAAGCCCCCTCCGCGGCCTCCTGCTCTACCCTTGAGCGCGTGGCCGCTCTCGACGCGCTGATCGAGGAGCTCGACCGCTCGTATCGGGAAACACAGGAGCGGATGTCCGACCCTGCCGTCTACAACGACCACCGCGAAGCGGCCGCGGTCGGCCGTCGGCTGAAGGAGCTCGAGGGGCCGTACAGGCTCGCGCAGGAGTGGCGCTCGACGCGCGACGATCTCCAGGCGGCGCGCGGCGACGGCGACCTCCGTGAGCTCGTCCCCGAACTGGAGGAGCGCCTGGCTGCGCTGGAGGACGAGCTCAAGCTCGCGCTCGTGGCAAGCGACCCTGCCGATCCCAAGGACGTCATCGTCGAGGTGCGGCAGGCCGCGGGCGGCGACGAGGCGGCGCTCTGGGCGCGGGACGTCTACCGGATGCTGACCCGCTACGCCGAGCGGCGCGGCTTCCGCATCGAAGAGCTCTCGTCGAGCCCGAGCGACGGTGGCGGGTTCAAGGAGGTCACGTTCGCCGCGAAGGGCGAAGGCGCGTACTCCGTCTTCAAGTGGGAGGGCGGCACGCACCGCGTGCAGCGCGTTCCGGAAACGGAATCACAGGGCCGGATCCACACCTCGACCGCGACCGTGGCGGTCATGCCGGAGGCCGAGGAGATCGAGGTCGCCGTCGACGAGAACGAGCTCAAGATCGACGTCTACCGGTCGACGGGGCCGGGTGGGCAGAGCGTCAATACGACCGATTCGGCGGTACGCATCACGCACGTCCCCACCGGGCTCGTCGTGGCGATGCAGGACGAGAAGTCACAGCTTCAGAACAAGCAGAAAGCCCTGCGCGTCCTGCGCGCCCGGCTCTACGAGCTCGAACGCGGGAAGCAGCAGGCCGACCTTGCCGCCCAGCGGCGCTCCCAGGTCGGCAGCGGCGAGCGGGCCGAGAAGATCCGGACGTACAACTTCCCCGAGAACCGCGTCACCGACCACAGGAGCCATCGCACCCTGCACTCGCTCGACAAGGTGCTGCAGGGAGAGCTCGACGAGTTCACCGAGGCGCTCGCCGCCGAAGAGCGGCGGCGGGCACTCGAAGACCGCGCGGCGTGAGCGTCGCCGACGCGGTGCGCGAGGCCGCGGCGCGGCTGGAGCAGGCCGGCTGCCCGTCGCCACGCGCCGACGCCGAGCAGCTCGTCGCTCACGTGCTCGGCACCTCGCGTACCGGCGTGTACGCCGACGGCTCGCGAGAGCTGGGCGCACGGGATGCGGCGCGGCTAGCCGCGCTCGTCGGGCGGCGCGCGGCGCGCGAGCCGCTCGCGTACGTGCTCGGCGAGTGGGGCTTCCGGCGTCTGGCGCTCCAGGTCGACCCGCGCGTGCTCGTACCACGCCCGGAGACGGAGGTCGTGGTCGAGCGGTGTCTGGCTCTGATTCGCGGCATCGAGCGGCCTCACGTGCTCGACGTGGGGGTCGGGTCGGGTGCGATAGCGCTCGCGATCGCAGACGAGCATCCCGGCGCCGACGTCGTCGCCTTCGACAACTCGCGCGATGCGCTGCTCGTCGCCCGCGCGAACGCTGAGGCGGCCGGGCTGCTCGACCGCGTGCGCCTCGTCGAGCACGACCTCATGCGCGGCCTGGGCCCAGCCCAGTACGACTTGGTCGTCTCGAACCCGCCCTATGTCGACCCGGGCGAGATCGACGCGCTGGCGCCGGAGGTGCGCGACTGGGAGCCGCGCCGCGCGCTCATCGGCAGCGGTGTCACGGAGGGCCTCGCCGACGGCGCGCGCGAGGCACTTCGTGAGGGAGGCTGGCTCGTGCTGGAGGCGGCGGACGGCAGGGGTCCCGAAATCGCCGAGCTCCTCGCGCGGCTCGGCTACCGCAACGTCCAGGTAACCCGTGACCTCGCCGACCGCGAGCGGGTCGTCGAGGGCCAGTGGCATCTGTAACGTGACCGGCGTGGAGACGCCGGCAACCGCGGACACCGTTGACGTGGCGGTGGAGGCCGTGCTCGCCGGGCGGGTGGTCGTGCTCCCGACCGACACGGTGTACGGCCTGTGCGCGAGCCCCTATCGCGAGGAGCCGGTGCGGCGTCTCTACCGCCTCAAGGGCCGCGACGAGACGCAACCGACGGCGCTCCTCGCCAGCGATGTCGACATGCTCCTCGAGTGCGTGCCGGAGCTGCGCGGCCGCACGGCCACGATCCTGCGGGCGCTGCTGCCCGGTCCGTACACCGTCGTGGCCCCGAACCCGGCCCGCCGCTTCCGCTGGCTGACGGGTGGCCGCGCCGACACGATCGGCGTCCGCGTACCGGTGCTGACCGGCGTAGCTGCGGAGGTGCTCGAGCGCGTCTCGGCCGTGGCGGCGACCAGCGCGAACCTGCCCGGCGAGGGCGATCCCGCGCGCGTGGATCAAATACCCGCGGAGATTCGGGCGGGCTGCGCGGCGGTCGTCGACACCGGCGAGCTGCCGGGCATCGCTTCCACCGTCGTGGACTTGACCGGTTCCGAGCCGCGCGTGCTGCGCGAGGGCCCCGTGCCTGCGAGCGACGTGCTCGAGCGCGTCCACGCAGCGCTCGACTAGGCCGCCCAGCGGGAGCAGGCCGTCGCGCCGGGCCACGCGCGGTCGCATCGCGAGGCGTTCGGCGTCGTGCGCGGCGAGTATGCTCAAGGCCGGTCGACCCAAGGAGCTCGATGGCCGTTGCGCAGCAGACGCTGGAGCAGCTTCGCACTGCGGGGCTCGCGGAGATCGATCCCGAGACCGCCGAGCTGCTCGGCCGCGAGCTCGAGCGGCAGCGCGGGCAGATCGAGCTGATCGCCTCGGAGAACTTCACCTGGCCGAGCGTGTTCGAGGCGATCGGCAGCGTGCCGACCAACAAGTACGCCGAGGGCTATCCCGGCCGGCGCTACTACGGCGGCTGCGAGGTAGTCGACGAGATCGAGCAGCTTGCCATCGACCGCGCCAAGGAGCTGTTCGGGGCAGAGCACGCCAACGTCCAGCCGCACGCGGGCGCGCAGACGAACATGGCGGTCTACATGGCGGCGCTCAAGCCGGGCGAGACGATCCTGTCGCTCGAGCTCTCGCACGGCGGGCACCTCACGCACGGGCTCAAGGTCAACTTCTCGGGCCGGCTGTACTCGATCGTCCACTACGGCGTCTCGCGCGAGACGAACACCGTCGACTACGACGACGTCCTGCGACTCGCGAAGGAGCACCGGCCACAGCTGATCGTCTGTGGCGGTTCCGCGTACCCGCGGGCCGTCGAGGCCGATCGCTTCCGTGAGATCGCCGACGAGGTCGGCGCGCTGCTTCTGTGCGACATGGCGCACTTCGCCGGTCTCGTCGCCGCCGGCCTACATCCGAACCCGGTGCCGCACTGCGACTTCGTCACCTCCACGACACACAAGACGCTCGCGGGGCCGCGGTCGGGGTTCGTCCTGTGCCGCGAGGAGCATGCACAAGCCGTCGACCGCGCGGTCTTTCCCGGGATGCAGGGGGGCCCGCTCGTACACGCGATCGCGGCGAAGGCCGCGTGCTTCAGGATCGCGATGTCCGAACCGTTCCGCGACTACCAGCGGCAGGTGCGCGCGAACGCGGACGCGCTCGCCGAACGCCTCGAGCTGGGCGGCCTGGACGTGCTGACTGGCGGCACGGACACTCACTTGCTCCAGCTCGATCTGCGCCGGACGCGCTGGACCGGCAAGGAGGCCGAGGAGCGGCTCGCCGAGGTGAAGCTCACGGTCAACCGCAACACCGTCCCGTTCGACGAGCGGCCGCCCACCATCGCGTCGGGCGTCCGGATCGGCACGCCCGCCGCCACGATGCGCGGCTTCGACGAGGACGACTTCCGCGAGGTCGGCCGCATCATCGTCGAGGGGCTCGACGACGGGGCCGACCTCGGCTCGCTCGCCGGCGCGGCCCAGGCGCTCTGCGCGAAGCGGCCGCTCTATCCGGGCTTTCGCGGTTACACGACATACGCCCCGTGAGCATCACCGCCGCCGAGCGGCTGACGGTCGTCACGCACCCGCTCGTCCAGCACAAGCTGTCGTATCTCCGCGACAAGCACACGCCGACGGTCCACTTTCGGAAGCTTGCGAACGAGGTGACGCTGCTTCTCACCTATGAGGCGACGAAGGACTTTCCGACCGAGGCGGTGGAAATCGAGACGCCGCTCGAGCGGACGACCGTGGAGCGGATCTCGGGCAAGAAGGTCGCGGTATGCCCGGTCCTCCGCGCGGGAATCGGAATGCTCGACGGGGTGCTGTCGCTGGTCTCGAGCGCCCGCGTCGGCTTCATCGGTCTCTACCGCGACGAAGAGACGCTCCAGCCCGTCGAGTACTACGTGAAGCTGCCGGCCGACCTCGGCCAGCGCGACGCGATCGTGCTCGACCCGATGCTCGCAACCGGACGGTCCAGCTCGGCGGCGGTCGACGCCGTGAAGGCGGCCGGCGCGCGGTCCGTCACGCTCGTCTGCCTCGTATCCGCGCCCGAGGGGATCGAGCACGTTCACGGCGAGCACCCGGACGTCCGAATCGTGACGGCGGCCGTCGATCGCGGGCTGAACGAGCGGGGTTTCATCGTCCCCGGTCTCGGCGACGCGGGCGACCGGCTGTACGGCACCCGTTGACGACGAACAGGCGGCAGTGACCCTCGACGCCGTGCGTCGAATCGCGCGGCCGCTGCGCGGCTCGGCCGCCGCCGACGACCGTCTACTTGCGCTCGCCGCCGGGGCCCGCATCGTGCTGATCGGCGAGGCCTCGCACGGGACGCGCGAGTTCTACGCCGAGCGGGCCGCGGTTACGCGCCGGCTGATCGAGGAGCACGGCTTCGATGCGGTCGCCGTCGAGGCCGACTGGCCCGACGCCTACCGCGTCAACCGCTACGTCTCGGGCGACAGCGACGAAGCGAGCGCGGAGGAGGCCCTGCGCGGCTTTCAGCGGTTTCCGCGCTGGATGTGGCGAAATCGCGAGGTCGTTGCCTTCGTCGAGTGGCTGCGGGCCTGCAACGCGCGGTCGGCGCACCGACCCGTCGGGTTCTACGGGCTGGACCTCTACAGCCTCTACGCCTCGATGGACGCCGTGATCCGTTACCTCGAAGGCGTCGACGCCGAGGCCGCCGGGCGCGCGCGAGAACGCTACGCCTGCTTCGACCACCCCGGCGAGCCGCAGGATTACGGCTACCGCGCCGCGTTCGGCGCGGGCGAGTCGTGCGAGGACGAAGCCGTCCGCCAGCTCGTCGAGGTGATGTCGGTGGACGGGCGCGTCCAGCGCGAGGACGCGTTCTACGCGCGCCAGAACGCCCGGCTCGTGCGCAACGCCGAGCGCTACTACCGCTCGATGTTCGACAGCCGCGTCTCGTCGTGGAACGTGCGCGACCGGCACATGGCGGAGACCCTCGGCGAGCTGGCCGGCCACCTCGACCGGCCCGGGCGATCGAGCCGGGTCGTCGTCTGGGAGCACAACTCGCACATCGGCGACGCGTCGGCCACGGAGCTCGGCAGAGCGGGCGAGGTCAACGTCGGTCAGCTGGCGCGCCAGCGCTGGCCGGGCGAGACGGCGCTGATCGGCTTCACGACGTACCGCGGTAGCGTCACGGCCGCGGCGAGCTGGGACGAGCCCGGCGTCACCATGCGCGTCCGCGACGCGTTGCCCGGGAGCTACGAGCACCTGTTCCACGAGGTGGGGGAGGAGCGGTTCGTCGCCGTTCTGGAGGGTGACGCGGCCGACGCGCTCGCCGAGCCGCGGCTCGAGCGTGCGATCGGCGTCGTCTACCGCCCCGAGACGGAGCGGCTCAGCCACTACTTCCACGCGAGCCTGCCCGCTCAGTTCGACGCGGTGATCCACCTCGACGAGACCGCGGCGGTCGAGCCACTCGACGCCCCTGCGGTCGACGAGGCAGCGGCCGAGGAGCCGCCCGAGACGTTCCCGTCGGCGGTCTGACGCGCCGTCGCGGCCCCGACGTTACAGCGCATCGCGCGCGGGAAAGGACCCGCACCGACCAAAAGAGGAAGGGGACCGATGGCTAGACGATCTCTCTCGTTGCTACTTGCGCTCGTGGTCGCGGCGGTCGCGCTTGCCGCAGCCGGCTCGGCCAAGCCCCCGCCGAAGTCGCCCAAGTCACCGCCTCCGACCGGCGTCGCGCCGCCGCCGAAGGCACCGACGGCGACCGGCAGCGGCGGCGCGGCGGCGACCGTCGACGTGCTGGCGACGCATGCGGCAATCCAGGCGCTCCGCGAGGGGCGGAACGCGGTCGACGCAGCGGTCATCGCGGCCGCGGTTCTCGGTGTGACCGAGCCGTTCTCGGCGGGCGTCGGCGGCGGCGGCTTCATGGTCATCCGCACCGCGACCGGGAACGTCACCACGATCGACCACCGCGAGGCGGCGCCCCAGGCCATGCAGCCGGATTCGTTCTGGGAAAACGGCCGGCCGCTGCCGTTCAACGACGCACGCTTCAGCGGCCTTTCCGCGGGCGTTCCCGGCACCGTCGAAGGCTGGGACGAGGCGCTGCGGCGCTACGGCACGATCTCGCTCGGCGAGGCGCTGCGGCCCGCGATCCAGGTGGCTCAGCAGGGCTTCCTCGTCGACCAGGTCTTCTTCGACCAGACGCAGCAGAACGTCGACTGGTTCGACGACATTCCCTCGACGGCCGCCCTGTACCTCGACGCCGACGGCACGCCCCACGACGTCGGCACGCTGTTCCGCAATCCGGACCTCGCGCGCCTCTACATGCGCATCGCCAAGCTCGGCGCCAAGGGCTTCTACAAGGGCCCGGTCGCCAAGGCGATCCTCGACGCGGTTCAGCGGCCGCCCGTTGGACCCGGCGCCAATCACGTGTGGCGGCCGGGCGTCATGTCGCGCTTCGACCTCAAGCGGTACGAGGCGCCCGAGCGTGCGCCGACGCGCGTCGGCTATCGCGGCCTCGACGTCTACGGGATGGGCCCGCCGTCGAGCGGCGGCTCGACCGTCGGCGAGGCGCTCAACATCCTGGAGGGTTTCAACCTCGCGGCCGCTGGGCGCACGCAGGCGCTGCACCTCTTCCTGGAGGCCTCCCGCTTCTCGTTCGCCGACCGCAACGCCTACCTCGCCGATTCCGACTACTTCGACGTCCCGCTCGCGGGGCTGCTCTCGGACGCGTTCGCCGCCGAGCGTCGCGCGCTGATCGACCCGCTGCGGGCGGCGACGAGCCCGGTCGCGCCTGGGAACCCGCACCCGCACAACGCGGCCGCCTCGGCAGCCGCGACGACGGCGGGTGAGAACACGACGCACCTGACGGTCTCCGACCGGTTCGGAAACGTCGTCTCGTACACGTTCACCATCGAGTCGACGGGCGGCAACGGGATCGTCGTCCCGGGCTGGGGCTTCCTGCTGAACAACGAGCTGACCGACTTCAACTTCGACTCGCTCGTGCACCCGAACCGCGTCGAGGGCGGCAAGCGGCCACGCAGCTCGATGAGCCCGACGATCGTGCTCCGGGGCGGGCAGCCGCTGCTCGCGCTCGGCTCGCCGGGCGGCTCGACGATCATCACGACCGTCCTGCAGCTGCTCGTCGACCGGCTCGATCTCGGCGCGACGCTGCCGCAGGCGATCGCCGCGCCTCGCGCCACCCAGCGCAACACCGCTTCGACGCTCGCGGAGGCGGCGTTCCTCGCGTCGCCCGAGGCGAGCGCGCTCGTCTCGCAGTACGGGCACCGGCTGGCACCGACGGGTGAGATCGGTGCGGCGACCGGCATCGAATTCCTCGCCGGCGGCCGCGTCGTTGCGGCGGCCGAGCCGGTGCGCCGCGGCGGCGGTAGCGCGATGGTGGAACGGTCCGACTAACGGCGGATGACGGCGCCCGGGGCGAGCAGCCCCGGGCGCCGTATCGCCTCGAGCCAAACGTCGCGTACCTCCTCGCGCGTGCCGCGCGCAGGGAGGCGCTCGGCGACCCACGCCGGCGCGGCGGTCGGAAGCTCGCCGACGATCGTGGCGATGCCCGGGAAACGTGCGTCGCCGAGGCGTTCGGCGGGGCCGGTCAGCACCTCGCTCATCGTCTCGCCGGGCCGGATTCCGACCACGTCGAACTCCGGCTCGCCCGGCCCTTCGGCCTCGCGCCAGATCCGCTTCGCGAGCTCGCCCACCGTGAACATGGCCGGGTCGTCGGCCGTCGCCAGCAGCGCACCCTCGCGTGCGAGCAGCGCGCCGTGCGCGGCGAGGCACGCGGCATGCCCCATCGTGATCCAGTAGCGAAGCATGCCGGCGTCCGTGACCGTGAGCGGGACACCGGCGCGTGCCTGGCGCAGGAAGAGCTCCGGTGCGCTGCCGGCCGAAGCGAGCACGTTGACGAATCGCACGGCGATCCGCTGGGCGCCGCCCCGCCGCGCCGAGTACGCCGCAAGCTGCTCCATGAACCGCTTCGTTCTGCCGTAGAAGCTCGCCGCGAGCGCCGCCTTGTCCGTCGACGCGACGACGACGGTCTCGACGCCGGTCGCGTCGGCCGCTCTGAGCACGTTCCAGCTGCCGTTCAGGTTCGTCTCGACGAACTCCTCCGGGAAGCTCTCGGCCCAGTCGACGTGCTTGTACGCGGCCAGGTGGAAGACGACGTCGGGCCGCGCCGCTGCGAGCTCCCGCGCGAGCCGCCCGGCGTCGCGGACGTCGCACAGCACGTGGTCGAGCCGTCCGAGCGACGCCGTGTCGCGCGCCCGCCGGTCGGCCGTGAGCGCCGCCTCGTTCGTGTCGAGCACGGTGACGCGCTCGGGCCGGAAGCCCAGCAGGAACGTCGAGAGCGCATGCCCGATCGAGCCGGTGCCGCCCGTCAGCAGCACCCGGCGGCCGCCGAAGAGCTCCTGGAGCGTGAGCAGAGCGGGCACGGGGTCGCGCCGGCCGAGCACGCGCTGCCAGTCGAACGTATCGGCCGGGAGCCGGCGCGCCCTGCGCGGCCGCGGGAGTGCCGGTGACGCGAGCGCGTGCTCGATCGCGCGGTACGCCGCCTTCATGTCGGGCGAACGTGCTGGATCCGGCTCGTTGATCTCGGCCACGATGAACGCCACGACGTCGCCGAGCCGCCGCACGACCGGGTCGAGCTGGAGCTCGCCGCTGCCGTATGGAAGACCCTCGCCGAGCAGGCCGTGCGCGTCCGACACGTGCGCGACCTCGCACGCGGCGCCGAGCTCGTCGACGTAGCGCTCGAGCTCCAGCTCGTCCCCGTCCGGCGACGCGGCCCCGAAGAGCGACGGGTACGCGGCGGCGAAGTTGCGAAAGAGGGCGGCGTGCGAGGTGTCGAGCGTGAACCGGAGCGCCGGAAGCCGCTCGCGCCACGCGGCGAGATCGCGCCAGTGGCCGCCGAGGGGCGAGAGGTAGACGCCGCCTGTCCGCATGCGAAGCACCGGCGGCACGTTCTCGATCAGCGGCACGATGCCGTGCGCGGCGCATGTGTCGGCGTAGAAATGGAGGAACCGACGGACGGCCTCGTCGTCCACCGCGCCGTTTCGCGCGAACTCGGCGGGATCCATCGGCGCGAAGAGGTGAATAGTCAGTACGGGGGAGCCGATCGCCGCCGCGAACGCGGCGCTACG
>JACVRM010000037.1 GCA_014534415.1 Thermoleophilia bacterium
GGCGGCGACGGGCTGCACGTGCAGGTACCCGTGGCGAGGCGTCATAGCCACGCGGACGCGCGGCGCTTCGCCGAGGTCGTCGCCGGGGCTCTCGTGCGGGCAGGCAGGGGGCTCGTTACGACGGAGCGCTCAGCGGCGCGGCGCCGCGGCGTCTTCGTCGACACGAAGATGAACGGGCACGGACAGCAGGTGGTGGCGCCGTACTCAGTGCGGCCGCGCGAGGTGCCGGCGGTGGCGACGCCGCTCCGCTGGGAGGAGATCGATGAGCGGCTCGACCCGCGAGCGCTGACGCTCGACGTCGTCGTTCGGCGTGTCGAGCGCGACGGCGACCTGTTCGCGGGCGTGCTCGGCGGCCGTCAACGTCTGGCGCGAGCCCTCGGGGTCAGACCTTAGCGAGCGCCTGGGCAGACCGCGGCGGCCCGTTTTCGTGGAAAGCCCGGTGGGTACGCCACAAGCGCATGCGGCGACGTCCCCTGCGGCTCCTGCTCGTCGGCGCTCCGCTGGCTGCGGCTGCGGCGGCGGGGTTCCTCGCTGTCTCGCTCGTGACGCCGGGTGCCTCGGCCGGTGCCTACGCGCCCGCCACATCCATTACCGCCCCCGTCTCGACGACGGTGCCGGCCACGAGCGTCCTGTCGACGACGGTCCCGCTGCCCACTACGACCGTCCCGGTGCCCACGACCACGTTGCCGCCGGTGCCGACGCTGCCGGTGACGACGTCGCTCCCCCAGCCGACGACGACGGTTCCCAGGCCACCGACCACGACGGTGCCCAGACCGCCCACCACCACGCTGCCCACTCCGCCGGCGACGACGACGTTGCCGAGTTCACCGGCTTCGACGACGCCCCAGCCGACGCCGTCCACCCCTCGTCTGACGACGACCGTCGCGCTGCCCGGGCAGACGCCGTCCACTCCGTCGACGCCGCCGGGCGTCGGCATCCCGTCCGCATCCGCGGGCGCGGCAGCCGGTGGCGGGCAGGATGCGGGCGCGCCTGCGGGCACGTCCTCCGGTGAGGCGACCCAGCGGGCCGCAGGCTTTTCGACCGTCGCCGCGAGCGGCACGGCGGCCGTCCCGCGCTCCCTGTTCGCGCTCCCGGACCGGAAAGCGGCCGCGACAGGCACTTCGGCGTTCGTCGTGCTGCTCGGCGACACCGCGGCCGGCGGACTCGCGCAGGCAGCTGCGCCGGTGCCCGGCTCGGTCGCGGCGCCGCTCTTCCAGGAGCTCACGAACGCGCTGGCGGCCGTACGGCACGGCAAGACCGGCACGCTCGTCGAGCGGTCGCAGGGGTCGAGGCGTAGCCCGCTCATCCTCATGCCGCCGGCCGAAGGGTTCCGGGCGCTGGCCGCGTTGCTGATCGTCGCAGGGGTCGGTCTGCTGGCCTTCGTGCTCGCTCTGTCAGCGCTTCCGCGGCTCGCGGCAGCCGGCTTCATCTCGTTATCGCCGTCGGCGCACAGGCAGCTTCAGCAGTCGGCGTTCGTGTTCGCCGCGGCGGTGGTGGTCAGCGTGATCCTCGGGCTTTTGATCAGTCGCGCGGTCGTCTAGCCGTCGCCGCGCGCCGGAAGGATCGCGCCACGTACGTCACCGAGCGCGAACCCGCCGGCGCCCGCCGTGCGACCGCGCAGGACGACCTCGTCGCCGTCCTCGAGGAACGTTCGGCGCCGGCCGTCTCCGAGCTTCACCGGCTCCGCGCCGTTCCAGCTGAGCTCGATGAAGCTGCCTCGCGCGCCGGGCTCGGGCCCCGAGATCGTCCCGGACGCGAGCAGATCGCCGGTGCGCAGGTTCGTGCCGTTCGACGTCAGGTGAGCGACCTGCTGTTCGACGGTCCAGTACAGGTTGCGTGCGCTTGTGCGCGACACCGCCTCGAACTCTCGCATGCCGGCGGCCGCGAGGCCGACTTCGAGGTCGAGATCGAATACGGTCGGCTCGGCTGCGCGCAGGTGCGGCAGCGGCTCCGGATCCTGGCGAACGGCGGGCACGCGGAACGGCTCGAGCGCCTCGAGCGGTGTCACCCACGCGGCGATAGAGGTCGCGAACGACTTGCCGAGGAACGGGCCGAGCGGCTGGTACTCCCACGACTGGATGTCGCGGGCGCTCCAGTCGTTGACGAGCACGGCGCCGAAGAGGTGTTGTGGCGCCGCGTCGGCGTCGACGGGGCTGCCCAGCTCGCTGCCCACGCCGACCACGAATCCGAGCTCGAGCTCGATGTCGAGCCGCGCCGAGGGCCGAAAGACGGGGCGTTCGGCGTCCGGAGGCCTGATCTGGCCGGAGGGACGGACGACGGGTGTGCCGCTGACCACGACCGTGCCCGCGCGCCCGTGGTAGCCGATCGGCAGGTGCAGCCAGTTGGGCGTCAGCGGGTCTGACCCCGGCCGGAAGAGGCGGCCGAGGTTCTCGGCGTGCGCGCGCGAGGAGTAGAAGTCGACGTAGTCCGCGACGGCGAACGGGAGGTGCAGGCGGACGGCGTCCGCCTCGACCAGTGCTTCTGCGACGCCGGTCCGCTCCTCCTCGGTGGTCAGGAGCTCGACCAGGCGGGCCCGCGTCGCTCGCCAGGCGTCCGGGCCGGCCGCCATGAACGAGTTGAGTGCGGGAGCCGAGAAGTCAGCGACCGGCTCGAGCAGGCCTTGGCCGGCGAGCGCCCCCAGATCGAGCACGGAGTCGCCCACGGCTACGCCGACCCGCGGCGGCTCGCTCTCGCGCGAGAACACGCCGTACGGCAGGTGCGAGAGCGGAAACCGCGTCTCGGCCCCTGCGACCCAGGTCTCGTTCACAGCGGCAGCAGGCCGAGCGTGCGAAGTTCGTCCACGGGCTCGCTGAAGCTACAGCTGCCGATCGAGACGAACACTTCGCGGCGGACCCGCACGAGCTCGTCGCTCGCCGCGCGTCCGTCGCGCCAGCGAAAGACGGATGGGCGAAGCTCGAACGCGCGCGGGTCGGCTTCCGCGAGCGCCTCCATCTCGCGTCCGAAGACCGCGGCGGCGAGTACGTTCACGAACCCGTGCTGGCCCGCCCGCCGCACGGCGTGGTGGAGGCCGGCTGTTGCCTTGAACGGGACGCCGGTCGCGCGGCACGCGCGGACGAAGGCCGCCAGCTCGCCCACGGGCGGAATGGTCTCGCCGCCGCACCGGACCTTGGCACGGAGTCCATGGCGCGCCAGCTCACGTATGTGCGCGTGGACGTCGCCGGGTGGGAGCTCGACGTACACCTCGCGCGCCGCTTCCCTGAGCGTTGAGAGATCGGGCGGCAGCGGCAGCTCGATCGCCTCGATCCGCGCGTCGTCGAGCGGCGGGCGTTCTGCCCACGGCACATCGACGACCACGGTGAGCCGCAGGTCGAGGCCGGCGACCTCGGCCAGCCGCGACGCGGGGCAGACGAACCGGTTGACCATCCAGGCCGCGTCGCTCATGCGGGCGCGCTCGTGGTCGGCGAGGGCGGCATCGAGCGGCAGCGACGCAGGCGGATAGAGCGGCGCGTGGTCGATCAGCCGCGCGAGCAGTGCGCAGCGCGCATCGGTGGCCGTCTCGGTGCCGGTCATGCGCGGGAGCGTAAGCCGCTGGGCGCCCCGCGCGCACCGCTTGCCGTCCGGGGAAGAAAAGTCACACAACCGTGAGACAGTCGGGGACAGTCCCCGAAGATACGGGCGCGGCGGTGCGGTGGGCGTGCCGAAAATGTGCCGTTGTGTCCCCAGCCGCCGGGGTCTGACCCCGGCGGCGGCGACTAACCTGAACGGCGTGAAGGAAGTCGTCGCGGACATCGAGCGGTGGCGGGCGCGCGGCGACGCGCACGTCGCGCTGGCGACGGTCGTCGCGACTCGCGGCTCGGCGCCGCGGCCGCTCGGCTCGAAGCTGGCCGTCTCCGAGCGCGGCGAGCTCGCCGGCTCCGTCTCGGGCGGCTGCGTCGAAAGCGACGTCGCCCTCCATGCGCAAGAAGTGCTCGCCGGCGGCGAGCCGCGCTTGGTGAGCTACGGAATCGCCGACGAGCTCGCCTGGAGCGTCGGTCTTCCGTGCGGCGGCGAGATCGACGTCTTTCTCGAGCGCCTTTGACGCTGCTCGACCGTCTCCTCGAGGTCGTCCGCGCAGACGAGCGCGCCGTGCTCTTCACCGTTGTCGACGGCGATCGGCGCGGGGCCAAGCTGCTCGTGCGTCCATCCGGCGAGATGCACGGCGATGCGCCGGACGAGCTTGCCCAAGAGGCGCCGGAGCTTCTTCGCGGCGGCCGCAACAAGCTGCTCGAGCACGAGGGAGCCAGGGTGTTCGCGGAGATCTACGGCCCGCCGCCGCGGCTGCTCGTGTACGGCGCGGTCGATACCGCCGAGGCGCTCTGCGCGCTCGCCCGCCCGCTCGGCTGGCGGACGATCGTCGCGGACGGGCGTGCGGCGTTCGCCACGCGCGAACGGATCCCGAGCGCCGACGACTTGCTGGTCGGCTGGCCCGACGACGTGCTCGATCGCGTGCGTCCGGACTACGCGACCGCGATCGTCGTGCTCAGCCACGACGACAAGTTCGACGTGCCGCTGCTCGCCGCCGCGCTGGAGACCGACGCGTTCTACGTCGGCGCGCTCGGCTCGCGGCGCAACCAGGCGCGTCGCCGCGCACGGCTGGCCGACCAGGGCGTCGCGCCCGACGCTCTCGACCGCATCCGCGGCCCTGCCGGCCTCGACGTCGGCGCGGCGAGTCCCGCCGAGACGGCGCTCGCGATTCTGGCGGAGATCGTCGCCGTCCGCGCCGGTCGTCGGGGCGGCCCGCTCCGCGAATCCAAGGGACGCATCCACGCCGCCACCGAGTAGACAGCGACGGCGAGAAGCGGTTAGCGTCTGGCCGTGCTGTTGCGGGAGGTTGAGTACGCTCGGCCGGCGTCCGTCGACGATGCGATTCGCCTGCTGAGCGAGCACCCGAACGCGCGTGCCCTCGCCGGTGGGCAGACGCTCGTCAACGTGATGAAGGCGCGCGCCGCCGCGCCCGACATCCTTGTCGATCTCAACCGCCTTGACGATCTCCGTTCCGTCGGCGTCACTCCGGACGGCGGCCTCGAGCTCGGCGCGATGGCCACGTATACACAGCTCGTCGGCTCGCCGGAAGTGCACTCGACGCGTCCGATCGTCGCCGAGGTGGCAAGCCAGATCGCGGATGTCCAGGTGCGAAACCGCGGCACGATCGGCGGCAACGTCTGCTCGGCCGACCCCACCAACCACTTCCTGCCGCTGATGGTCGCGCTGGACGCGACGATGACGATCGCGGGCGTCGACGGTCAGCGGACCGTGCCGGCCGAGCAGTTCTTCCTCGGCGTGTACTTCACCGCGGCCGGCCCGGGTGAGCTGCTGACGCGCATCACGATCCCGCCCGCCCGCCGAGGAGACGGGTTCGCCGCCGTGCCGATCGGCGCGGACGGCACGTGCATCGTCAACGCAGCGGCCACGCTCGAGGAGGGCGGCGCCCGAATCGCGATCGGCTGCGTCGCTGCCACGCCGGTCCGCGCGACCGAGATGGAATCGGTGCTATCCGGCGCCGACGTGAGCGACGAGCGGATCAGCGAGGCAGCGCGCGGCCTGGGCGCGTCGCTGGACCCGCCGTCGGACGTCCACGCATCCGCCGACTACCGCCGCCACCTCGCCGAGGTCTGCGCCGTGCGCGCCGTCCGGCATGCGGCCGGGAGAAGCTGATGGAGACGGCGCCCGTCGACAGCGCCTTCGTAAGCGTCCAGGTCAACGGAGAGTCCTACGAGCGCGAGGTCGACGCGCGCCGCCTGCTCGTGCACTTCATCCGCGACGACCTGGACTTGACGGGTACGCACGTCGGCTGCGACACCGGCAACTGCGGCGCCTGCACGATCCTCCTCGACGGTGAGGCCGTGAAGTCGTGCATGCTGCTGGCGATCCAGGCGGACGGCGCCGAGATCACGACCGTCGAGGGGCTTACGCACGACGGTGAGCTGACCGCGCTCCAGCAGGCGTTCAGCGACCGCCACGCGCTTCAGTGCGGGTACTGCACGCCGGGGATGCTGATCAGCGCGACGTACTTGCTCGAGCACAACGAGGCGCCGACCGAGGCCGAGATCCGCAAGGCGATCCAGGGCAACATTTGCCGCTGTACCGGCTATGTCAACATCGTCGAAGCTATCCAGGCCGCCGCGAGCGGGGAGGTCAAGCGTGACTGAGACGACCGTCGCGCCCGAGCGCACCGAGACGGAGGCGCCGCAGCGGGGGTACATCGGCGTCAACGTCCCGCGCAAGGAGGACAAGCGACTCGTCCAGGGTGAGGGCCTCTTCGTCGACGACGTCAAGCGGCACGGCATGGCGTACGTGCACTTCGTCAGGTCGCCGTACGCCCACGCGCGCATCGCCTCCGTGGACGTCTCGAAGGCCGAGGCGCTCGACGGCGTGTACGGGACGCTGACGGGCGACGAGGTCGCCGAGCTGACCGATCCGTTCTTCCAGATCGCGCCTCCCCCGGGCGGGCACGTGAAGGACTACGCGCTCGCGGTCGGCCGCGTGCGCCACGTCGGCGAGCCGGTCGTCGCCGTCGCCGCCCGCACGCGCGAGCTCGCGCGCGACGCGGCCGACCTCGTCGAGGTCGAGTACGAGCCGCTCGATCCGATCGTCGACCCGGAGCGCGCCGCCGACCCCGACGCGCCGCAGCTCCACGACGACGTTCCGAGCAACACGATCTGGAACGGCCACTTCGACTACGGCGACTACGACGGCGCGCTCGCGGCGGCCGACAAGGTGATTCGCATCAAGCGGCTCCACTTCGACCGCTTCTCGTCGACGCCGCTCGAGACGAGCGGCGCGGTCGTCGAGTACAACCGCGGCACCGGGCAGTGGACGCTGCACTGCAACAACCAGTTCCCGGGTTTCGCGATCATCATGATGGCCCCGGCGCTCCGCACCGGCATGGACAAGCTGCGCTTCGTCTCCCAGGACGTCGGCGGCGGCTTCGGGAACAAGATCTGCACCCACCCCCAGCTCGTCGCGCTGTGCCTGCTCTCCCGGAAGCTCAAGCGCGCGTGCCAGTGGACGGAGTGGCGAACCGAGCAGCACATGGCGAACTCGCACGGGAACGAGCGCGTCTTCCTCGACGTCGAAGTGCCCGTGACCGACGACGGCCTGATGCTCGGCTTCAAGGCGCGCATGATCGACGACTGCGGCGCCTACACCCGCTACGAGCCGCTCGGCTGCATCATCTGGGCCCAGGTCACGCCGGGCGCCTACCGCTGGCGCAACGTGCGCGTCGAGTTCACGCAGGTGTGCACGAACAAGTCGCCCTGCGGCCCGAACCGCGGCTACTCGCGCATGCAGCACCTCTGGTTCACCGAGCGGGTCATGGACGTCGTCGCCGACGAGCTGAAGCTGGACCGCGTCGCGGTTCGCAAGAAGAACTACATCCGCGCAGACGAGATGCCGTACGAGACGCCGAACGGCTGCATCTACGACTCCGGCGACTACGCGCTCTGCCTCGACAAGGCGCTCGAGCTCGTCGACTACGAGAGCATCGAGGAGCGCAGGCGCGAGGCCGAGTCGCGCGGCAAGCTGCTCGGCGTCGGGATCGGCTCGACGCTCGATTCCGGCACCAACAACTTCGGCCAGGCGACGCTCGTCAACCCGGAGCTCCAGTACTCCGTCAACAACGAGGTGGCGAGCGTGAAGCTCGACATCTTCGGTGAGATCGTCGTCACGCTCGGCACGACGCCCCAGGGCCAGGGGCACGAGACGACGGCGGCCCAGATCGTCGCGGACATCCTCGGCGTCACGCCCGACGACGTGAACGTGCGACCGGGCCACGACTCGTACTGGAACTCGCACGCCGGCTTCTCCGGGACCTACGCCAGCCAGTTCGCGGTCACCGGGCTCGGCGCCGTCAAGGGTGCCACCGAGATGCTCGCCGACCAGATCCGGACGCTCGCAGGAGCGGTGCTGGGCGGCGTGCCGCCCGAGCAGATCGAGCTCGCGGAGGGCTTCGCGCGCATCAAGGGAAACCCGGAAGCGGCCCTCCCGTTCATGGCGTGCGGCGCGATCGTCAACGCCAACAACGCCGTGCTCCCACTCGAATTGCGCGACATCACGCTCAACTGCCGCTACGTCTACGTGCCGCCGCACCAGCTCCCCGACAAGGAGCGAAAGTACGGCAACCTGACGCTGACGTACGCCACGCAGATCCACGCGTGCGTCGTCGAGGTCGACGAGGAGACGGGCTCGTACGAGATCGTCGACTACGGCGCCGTCGACGACTGCGGCGTACGAATCAACCCGCAGATCGTCGAAGGGCAAGTGCACGGCGCGACGGCGCAGGCGCTGGGCGCCGCGACCCACGAGACGTTCGCCTACGACGAGCAGGGCAACCTGCTGACGCCCAACTTCTACGACTACCACGTGCCGCACGCGCTCGACATGCCGCCGCTCAAGACGGGCTACATCGAGTCGCCGTCGCCGTTCACGCCGCTCGGTGCCAAGGGCATGGGAGAGGGCGGCGGCGCGGGTCTCTCGGCGGTGTGCTCGGCGCTTCAGGACGCTCTGCGGCCCGTCGGCCGGCCGATCGTGTACGACAGCTGCAACCCGTACTGGCGTGTGTGGGAGATGCTGCGGGACCCGGCCAAGACGCGCGAGAACGTCGAGGTCGAGACGCGGTGAAGGTGCAAGGCGAGACGTCGTTCGCCGCCCCCCGGGCCACGGTGTGGGAGGTGCTGAACGACCCGGCGCGGATGGCGAAGACGATGCCGAACGTGGAGAGCTTCGACGTGCTCGACGACCGTCGCTGGAAGGCGAACGTCGCCGTCCCGCTCGGCCTTGGCTCGCTCAAGCTCGCGATCAACTTCGACAAGACCGAGGAGCGGCCGCCCGAGTTCGCGAGGCTCAGCGCGAAGGGGCAGGGCGTCGGTGCGCTGCTGAACATGGACACACAGTTCGAGCTCGCCGAATCGGCCGCCGGCACCGACATGCGCTGGGAGGCGGAGGTGCGGATCGCCGGCCCGGTTGGTGCGATGGGCCAGCGGGTCATCCAGCCGATCGTGAACCAGCAGGTCAAGCAGGTACTCGCGGCGCTCGGCGAGCAGGTTCAGCAGGCGGCCGGCGCGGGGTCTGACCCCGCCGCGTCGCTGCCTCCTCCGCAGGACGACGTCCCGCGGCTCGAGACGCCGTCCGGCGGCGCGTTCGTCGAGGCAGCCGCGACCCAGACGCAGCCGCAGGACGGGTTCACGGGCGGTCCGGCCGGCGGCCCCCGCGAGGTGCGCATGGACGTCGAGCCCGAGACCGACCCCGATCTGAAGGACTACGGCCCGCCCGCTGAGAGCACGCCCGAGGCGGACCCTGCGAGCGTCGAGGGCTCGAGCGGCGCCGAGGAGGGGATCAACCCGTGGGCGCCCGAGAGCTACTCGGACGAACCGGAAGGGCCGACAACGTCGACCGAAGAGCGCTGATCCTCTACGCCGCGACAGGCGACGCCGTCGCACGGCTCGAGGAGCGGAACGACGGCTGGCATGGGACGCTCACGCTCGCGGGGAGCGGCGCGCAGTGCCTCGCGACGGGCGGACTTAGTGGCGGTCAGCCACAAACTCTGCTCGCCGGCTGCCGCGGGCGTGGGCTCTGGCGCAGCGACGACGCCGGCGAGAGTTGGCGGGATCTCGGTTTGCCTCAGCCGGACGTCTACTCCGTTGCCATCTCGCCGGCCGACGGTGCGCTGTACGCGGGCTGCGAGCCGAGCATGCTCTTTCGCTCACGCGACGGCGGCGATACGTGGGAGGAGCTCTCCATGCTCCGCGAGCTGCCGTCGGCGCCGACTTGGAGCTTCCCTCCGCGCCCCTGGACGTCGCACGTGCGCTGGATCGCGCCGAACCCGCACGATGCCGAGCTGTTGCTCGTCGGCATCGAGCTCGGCGGGCTGATGCGGTCGACCGACGGAGGTCGCACGTGGGCCGACCACCGCCCAGGCGCGCAGCCGGACGTGCACGCGATTGCCTGGCATCCGACCGCGCAGGGGCGGGCGTACGAAGCCGGCGGCGGCGGCGCGGCGTGGAGCTTCGACGCCGGAGACACGTGGCGGCCGGCCGACGAAGGACGGGACCGCGACTACACGTGGGCGCTCGCAGTGGATCCCGACGACCCCGACTGCTGGTTCATTTCGGCGAGCCGCGGCCCGTTCGACGCGCACCGCAGCGATCGGCACGCGCAGGCGTACGTCTACCGCTGGCGCGGCGATGGGCCGTGGCAGGCGCTCGATGGGGGTCTGCCGAAGCCACTTGACGCAATGCCATACGCGCTTGTGTTTGCCGGCGAGCGCCTCTTCGCCGGGCTGCGAGACGGCCGCCTCTATGCCAGTCCGGACGGGGGCGAGACCTGGGACGCGCAGTGGATCGTGGGCGCAGAACTGCAGGCGATCACCGCCCTTGCCGCGACGCCTCGCTGACGGCGTCCCGCGTGCGCCCCTGCGTCAGCGGAGCGGGTGTGTGCGCTTCAACGGCCACGCTCCGCGCCGGCACGCGCGGTCGTGGCGTGCCCGGCGACTTCGCGTCGCCGACTGCGAGCGCGCGACCGGTTTCGTGGCTAGGCTCTCGCCGTTGCGCACGATCGTGGTCGGCTTCGACGGTTCCGAAGGCGCGGAGCACGCGCTCGCTCGGGCGCTCGAGCTGGCAAAGGCGCTCTCCGGCCGAGTCGTCGTGGTGAGCGTCGCGGGTCTCCCTCTCGGCGGAGCTCCGCTGTGGGACCCGGTCGGACCTGGTGCGCTCGCCGTTCCCTCCGCGGGCGTTCGGGTCGCAGATCAGCCGGACTCGGACGACCTCGTCCGACGCTTGCTCGACGAAGCGCGCGAGCGCGTCTCGGCGGCCGGCTTGGAGGCGGATTACGAGGCGCGGCGCGGCGATCCCGGTGACGCGATCGTCGCCGTCGCGGACGAGCGCGGCGCCGACCTCATCGTCGTCGGCACCCGCGAGCCCGGCTTCCTCGAGCGCCTGCTCGCGGGGAGCGTCAGCGACGACCTCGCCCGCCGAGCGCACTGCGACGTCCTGATCGTGCATCCGCCGCGCGCGCGGCGCGGCTGACGAGCACAGCGCCGGTCCCGCCCGGCGAGAGGCCCGACCTATGCGCGGCGTAGCCTCGGCACGGGGAGGGGTCAGACCTCCCGAAGCGCCATGCGCGCTTACCGGGGTCAGACCTCTTCGTCGCGAGCGCGCCCGAAGCCGGCCCGCGACGGTCGAGGGGTCAAACGGCACCCAGGAGGGATCAGCGCGTCGCGTACGAAGCTACGAATCCCTCGAACGGGTGAGTTCGCTCGAGGTCAAGCACGGGAATCACGCTCTACCACGGCCAGCGATGGGGCCGGCCTGCGGCACCGCAAACTTCAGGAAGGAGTCGCAGGATGGCTCGTCTGGCGTCCAGGACGCAAAGCGAGGACGCGCTTCAAGGCCGCGCCGTCTCGCCGCTCGGACGCGGCCGGCATCTCCGCGTCGTGCAGGGCGGCCCAGACCTCGAGCGTGCCGCCCCGCTGCCCCCGGAGCTCAAAGGCATCGCGCTTGCGATACCGCTGGGTCTGGCCGGCTGGGCGGTAATCCTGCTTCCTGTGATCGTCATCGCCAGGCTCGTCGGCGGCTGACGCCAGCCGGTACCGCCGCATGGCGCACGGCGCGCCCGTGACAGTATTCGCGCGTGCCTCCGTCGTTTCGGATCGGCGTCATGCAGCTGACGATGGAGCCGCTCGAGGAGATGCTCGAGCATGCGCGCGTCATGGACACGGTCGGCATCGACACGATCTGGCTGGCCGAGGCGTACCCGTGGTGGCGCAAGCACGGGATGGAGGCGCGCTCGTCGACGGTGGTCTCCGCGCTGATGGCGCGCGAGACCGAGCGCCTCACGATCGGCTGGGGCATCATCTCGCCGTTCACCCGCCACCCCGTGCAGGCGGCCATGGACGCCCGCGTGGTCCAGGAGGCGGTCGGCCCCGGCCGCTTCCTGCTCGGCTACGGGACCTCGAAGATCTTCCTGAACAACGTGAAGCGCGGCGGCGAGAAGATCTCGACGCTCGGCGCGATGCGGGACGCGGTGACGATCACGCGCGGCGTCCTCGAGGGCGGCGCCTTCGACTACGACGGACGGATCTTCAGCGCGAGCGTCCCGCCGCTGGCGCGCGAAGCCGAAACGCCTCGCGGCGCGCCCCCGCTCTACGTCGCCGCTACGGCACCGAAGATGCAGCAGCTCGGCGGCGAGCTCGGCGACGGTGTACTGACCCCCTCGATCACGACACCGGCGTTCGTCCGCTACACGCGCGACAACGTCGCCGTCGGCGCGGAGCGGGCGGGACGCGACGCGGCCGAGGTCGACATCGGCTGCACGATCGTCGCCTCGATCGCCGACAAGCGCGACGAGGGCCGCGACGGGGCCCGAGAGATCGCGGCCATGTACCTCGCGAACAAGTTCCAGAACATCCGTGGCGCAGCCGACACGCTGCTCGACCTCGCGGAGATCGACATGGACGAGCTCCGGCCGGTAGCAGAGGCGATGGAGCGTGGCGGCCGCCTCGCCGCCAGCGAGCAGGTCAGCGACGATCTGCTCGACCGCTGCAAGCCGATCGCGGGCACGCCGGACGACTGTGTCGCCGCGATCGAGGAGTACCGTGCGGCCGGCTGCACGCACGTGATGCTCGAGCTCTGGGGCGACGACCGCGCCCGGCAGATCCAGCTGTTCGGAGAGCGCGTCCTGTCCCGGGTGCGATGAGGGAGCTCGCCTCGCGCGTCGAGCGCAACCGTCTCGTCGAGACGGCCTGCGACCTGGTCGACATTCCGAGCCCGACGGGCCACGAGCAGCGCCTCGCCGAGTACCTCGGCGAGGCGTTCGACTCGCTCGGACTGCACGTCGCTTGGCAGGAGGTCGAGGACGGCCGCCCCAACGTCGTCGGCACGCTGGCGGGCACGGGCGGCGGCAAGAGCCTCATGTTCAACGGACACACGGACACGTCGTACTCGGGCCGCGAGCCATGGCTCCAGGGTCGCGGCTTCAAGCCGCAGGCCGACGTCAGCGGCGGCGAGATCTACGGTCTCGGCATCTCCAACATGAAGGGGGCGCTCGCCTGCTACGTGGAAGCCGTTCGCGCGCTGCGCGACGCGCGCATCCGCCTCCAGGGTGACCTCGTGGTCGCGGCAGTCGTCGGCGAGATCGAGAAGACGCAGTGGGGCGAGGACTTCCGCGGCAAGCAGTACCGCGGCTACGCGGCGGGCAGCCGACATCTCGTCACCCACGGCGGCATCGCCGACATGTGCGTCCTGGGCGAGCCGACCGAGCTCAAGCTCGTGCTGGGTCACTACGGAGCGATGTGGTTGCGGATCTCGACGCGCGGCGAGTTCGTGCACACCGCGTTTGCAGCGGGACGGCTGACGTCGAACGCGATCGTCAGGCTGCGCGACGTGCTCGACTCGGTGCTGGAGTGGGTTCCGCAGTGGGAGGAGCGCGCCTCGTACCGCGGCCAGCGCGGCGTGGTCAACGTCGGCGCAGTCCGCGGTGGATTTCCGTGGCGCTTGTCGCGTACACCGGGCCGTGCCGATCTTTTCCTCGATGTGCGGGTGCCGCCGACCATGCCCATGACCGAGGCGCGGGCCGCCATCTCGGACGTCGTCGCGCGGCTGCGCGAGCGGCATCCCGAGCACGGCATCGAGTCGGAGATCTACGTGACCGCGCCCGGAGCGGAGATCGCCGACGACCACGAGCTCGTGCACGCCGTCGGCGAGAGCCACCGCGACGTCTTCGGCCGCGCGCCCGAGCACGACGCGGTGCGCTGGTTCTCGGACGCGTCGGTGCTCGCGCGCTACGGCGTCGCGACGCTCAACTACGGGCCGTCCAGCGGTCTGCCGGGAGGCGAGGGCGAGAGTATGGAAATCCGCTCGCTCGTCGACACGGCGCGCGTCTACGCGCTCACGGCCGCGCGTGTGTGCGGCGTCGCGTAATGGAGGCCGACGCGGCTACCGAGGCGGCGCTGCTCGCAGTCCACGACGCGTTCTGCTCGGGGTTCGCCGAACGGGACCCGGACCGCGTCGGCCGGTGGTTCCCGCCGGATGGCGACGTGGTCATGGTGACGTCCGAAGACGCGCTCCTGCGCGGGACGGCCGAGATCCGCGCTTTCCTCGAGCGGTACGCACGCGGGCGAACTACGTACTCGTGGTCGTGGGAACGCCGCGACGCTTCCGCGGCGGGTACGGTCGCCTGGCTCCTTGCGCAGGGCGTGGAAACGGCGGCCTCGGAGCTGGGCCACCAGTCGCACCCGTACCGCATGACGCTGGTGTGTGAGCGGCGCGACGGGCGCTGGTGGCTGTTGCAGGTCCACGGCTCGTCGCCACACCAAGGTTAGGCGCCTTTCCGGGACGACGTCTGCCGCCGAGCGTACGCGGTGGGCACAGCAGGGATTGATCACCACCGCCATATCCGCGTCGCACTCGTGCTGCACTACACAGGCACGCTCGAAGAGCGCAGGCCGCGCTCGCGTACGATCGCCCCGTGCGCCTGGCGACCTTCGAGGTCGGCGACGAGACGATCGTCGGCGACGTGCGCGACGGGACGGTCATCGAGCTCGATGCGCCCGACATGTTGACGCTCTTTCGGGCCGGCGAGGTGCCCCGCACGACGGGCCGCGAATTTCCGTTGGCGGGCGGCCGGCTCTGCGCGCCGATCGTGCCGCGCAAGTTCTTCCACACGGCCGGCAACTTCCGCGAGCACGAGGAGGAGTCGAAGCGCGTCGGCTGGTCCCACAAGATTGCGCCCTGGATCGTCTTCTTCCAGAACGTGGACGCGATCATCGGGCCCGACGAGCCCGTCGTGTACCCCGAGCACCTCACGCAGGAGCTGGACTACGAGCTCGAGCTCGCCGTGGTCATCGCGAAAGCCGGCCGCTGGTTCGGGCCCGAAGACGCGGCCGGCTACATCGGCGGCTACGTGATCTTCAACGACATTACGGCGCGCGACATCCAGCGTCGCGAGATGGAGTCCGGGGTGTTCTCGTTCTGCAAGGCGATCGACACGTTCTGTCCGCTCGGGCCGTGGATCGTGACGCCGGATGAAATTCCGGATCCCCACGACCTGGCCATGGAGTTGCGCGTCAACGGCGAGTCACGCCAGGTCTCGCACTCGAGCCGGATGTCGGTGACGATCCCGGAGATCCTCGCGCACTACTCGCCGCTCGGGTACTCGGCAGGTGATGTCGTCTCGACCGGAACGGTGTCCGGAGTGGCCGGGTTCAGCGAAGACCCGAAGGCGTGGTATCTCAGGCCGGGCGACGTCATGGAGGCCGAAATCGAGCACATCGGCGTGCTTCGCAACCCGGTCCTGTCCTGGCGCGACGCCCACGGCGAGCCGCCGCCCGAACTCGTCCGCTGGCAGTAACGAAAGCGTGACAGTCTCTCCACGGCGCCTGCTTCCCGCTTAACTCCGGGGACTGTCCCCGACGGTGTGGCGGAAGCGTGACGACCTGTCCACAGGTGCGTCGCGTGCGGTTCGTCGCGGATCGCTCGCGTCGTGGCCCGCCGCCCGCGTCGTGAGCGCCCGCGCGCGCGGCCGCCGCTGTAGTTTCCGTGCATGCCGTGGGCGCGGGACGACGCGAAGCTCGATCGCGTCCGCCGGCTGATGGAGGAACAGGACGTCGATGCACTCGTCGTCCGTGCTCCCGACAACGTCCTCTACCTCTCCAACTACTGGCCGATGAAGGGCTACGACGTCGTCGTGTTCGGCCGCGACGGGCACGCGACGCTCGCGGCGCTCGAGCCGCAGCGCGAGGACGCCGAACGACACGCGTGGAGCGAGGACATTCGCCTCTTCCGCGGCTACGACGAGGCGGACCCGCGGCCTCCCACCGCACGGGCCGTGGAGGTGGCGCAGCGCGCCGTGGGCGAGCGCGACTACGAGCGTATCGGCCTCGAGCTCTCGCTCGGCACGCAGGCGTCCGACCGCATGGTCGGCGAGCCGACGACGTACACGCATGCCTTCTTCCACGCATTCGGCACGGAGGTCGTCGATGCGACCCCACTGCTCGTCGAGGCGCGTGCAATCAAGACCGATCAGGAGCTCGAGCGCATGCGGCTGGCCAACGCGCTTGCCGGGCTCGCCATGGAGCACGTCGCCGAGCGCCTGCGCCCCGGCATGAAGGAGAGCGAGGCGGCGGCGCTGTGGGAGGGCTTCGTGCACGGGGAGGGCACCGGCTTCGAGGGCAAGGTCGACCTGGCGCGAGGGTTCGCGCTCGTCTGGTCCGGGCGGGGCATCAGGACCTTCACTGCGACGAGCGATCGCCCGATTCAGGAGCATGAGCCGACGCTCTTCGAGATCTGGGTCTGCGCCGACGGCTACTGGTGCGACCACACGAAGAACCTCTGCCCCGGCCCCCTCGAGCCCGAATACGAGCGCCTGCTCGACCTCCTGCTCGCGACGTTCCACGAGGCGGCCGA
>JACVRM010000126.1 GCA_014534415.1 Thermoleophilia bacterium
AGCAGCACGCGGTTGGCCTCGTCGAGGACGAGCGCACGCACCGCGCGCCGGAGCGGGCGGCCGGTCGCGCGGCCGGCGAGTTCCTGAAACCAGCGCTCGCGCTCGTCCCACGAGACCGCTGCGTTGGCCGGCGACGTCGACGGAAGCACGAAGAGGCGCGTGGCACCAAGCGTGCGAGCCTGGAGACCCAGGTGGGGCCGCTCGTTGAAGACGCCGCGGTACGCCTCCTTGCCGACGAAGCCGATCCATTCAGGCGTGAGCTCGTTGGCGATGCGCTCGAGCCGGTCGCGAGCACCCGCGAAGTCGGCTCGGCGCAGGTCGCCCGAGCCGCGCGTCGTGCGCGGCGCCGCGTTCGTCACGCCGAGGCCGTATTCGAGCAGCGCCTCCTGCTCCGCCGGCTCAAGCACGCGCGGCGTGAAGCGCGCCGCGTGCAGCAACCGCCAGAAATCGTTGCGCGGATTGGCGAAGTGCCTGCCGGCAGCGGCGGACACGAAGCCCGGGTTGATACCGCAGAACAAGACGCGCAGGTTCCGAGCGACGATGTCCGGCAGCACCGAAGTCGCAGTTTCGGCACCGTCGCGTTTCACACATGTACGGGCTTCGTCGTTACGCTGGAACCGGGTGGTGGGCTAGGGGTGCCCCGTCCGCCCGCGTAAACCGCGAGCAGCTTGCGCTCGCTACGCAGCCTCCGGCTCGCGCTTCTCGAGGCGCTGCTCGAATGCCTGACGGAGCTGCTCGCCCGAGACCGGCAGGTCGTAGCGCGGGCGCCGCGGCACCTTCACGATCTTGACGTCCAGGTTCCCACCGCCGTAACAGCGCGCGTAGCACTCCGCCTCGCTCAGCGGCCTGAGCCTGGTCGTCACGGCCGGTACGGTAAGTGTCCGTGGCCGCTTTCGCAACCGCCTCCGTGCGCCGCCGCGGTTAGCGTTCACCTCCGTTGGCCCGTCCGCGCACCGATTACCGCGTCGAACTCGACGGAGAACGCTGCTTCGTCAGCGACCGCGACGTCCCGCTCGAGCTGCCGCGCGCGTGGACGCCCGAGCACCTCGTGCTCGCCGCGCTGGTCCGGTGCTCGCTGCTCGCCGCCGAATACCACGCGGGCCGCACGTCGATCGAGTTTTCCGGAACGGGGTCGGCGCTCGGCACGGTCAACCAGCGCGACGACGGCCTCTACGCCTTCGTTGACATCGAGTGCAACCTGGAGGTCGAGCTCGACCCGGCGCCGGACGACGTTGCCGAGTTCCTCCGAAAGGCCGAGCGAGGCTGTTTCATCGGCTCCTCGCTGACGGCCAAGCCGCGTTACCGCTGGCGGGTCAACGGCGAGACCGTCGGGTGATTCGCGCGGCACCGCGGAGGCGTCGCGGCTCGCTCGCGCCCGCACCGCCGCCGCGCTCGGAGTCCTCGCGTTGAGCGCACGACGCCGAGGCGCGGGACGAGACACACGCGCCCGTCTTGGCGGCGGCGAGCCGCCCGCAGCTCGTGCATTCCGCCTCGCCCACGACGCCGGTCGCCGCGCCGCGCCGACGGCGCCCGAGCGCTGCCGGGTAGCGTCGGGGCGATGAAGCTCCTCGTCCTCGGCGGCACGAAGTTCCTGGGCCGCGCGGTCGTCGACGCCGCGCTCGAGCGCGGCCACGAGCCGACGCTGTTCAATCGGGGGCAGACGAATCCAGACCTGTATCCAGGCGTCGAGAGAATCCGCGGCGACCGCGACGGGCAGCTGTCGGCGCTCGAGGGGCGCAGCTGGGACGCGGTCGTCGACCCGTCCGGGCACGTGCCACGCGTCGTGCGCGCGTCGGGCGAGCTGCTCGCCTCGGCGGTCGACCACTATGTCTTCGTCTCGAGCATCTCGGTGTACCGCGATTTCTCGCGGCCGCGCTTCGACGAGGACGCTGCGCTGATCGAGCTGGAGGACCCGTCCGTGGAGGACGTGCAGGAGCACTACGGCGGCCTCAAGGCGCTCTGCGAGCGGACCGTCGCTGACATCTTCCCCGCCCGCGCAGCGATAGTCCGCGCCGGCCTGATCGTCGGCCCGCACGACCCAACCGACCGCTTCACGTACTGGCCCGTGCGCGTTGCGCGTGGCGGCGAGGTGCTCGCGCCGGGACCACCCGAGCGGCGCATTCAGTTCGTCGACGTACGCGATCTCGGCGACTGGCTCGTCCGGCTCGCCGAGCACCGCACAGCGGGCGCGTACAACGCCACCGGACCGATCCCGCCGGTCTCCTTCGGCGAACTCCTCGCCGAGTGCCGGCGGGTCTCCGGGAGCGACGCCACGATCACCTGGGTCGAGGAGGACTTCCTGCTAGAGCACCGGGTCGGCCAGTGGATGGAACTGCCGCTCTGGCTCGCGCAGAGCGACCTCGAGTGGGCGCACATGCAAGAGGCGGACGTCTCGCGCGCGGTGGCAGCGGGCCTGCGATTCCGCCCGCTCGCCGAGACGATTCGGGACACGCTCGCCTGGCACGCGACGCGGCAGGACGCTGCGCCGACGGGAACGACCGCGCTGCCGAACGCCTCGGTCGGCATGGCCGCTGGAAGAGAGGCGGCGTTGCTCGCCGAGTGGCGCGCGCGCACGAACGCAGCGGCACGCTGACGCGCGTGGCCGGCAAGGACTACTCCGCCACGCGGCTCTCCCAGAAGCTCGGCGCAAAGCCGGGCACCGAGGTCGTCGTGCTCTTCACCACCACCCGGGACCAGCTCGAGCGGCGGTTCGCCGCGCTGCGCGACACCCTCGACCCGGGCGACGGCCTGTGGGTGGCCTGGCCGAAGAAGGCAGCGAAGATCGAGGGCGACCTGACGTTCGAGGACATCCAGCGGATCGGCCTGGACGCTGGTCTCGTGGACAACAAGTCGTGCTCGATCGACGAGCGCTGGCAGGCGCTCCGCTTCGTCCACCGGCTCCGTGATCGACCAGACGGACGCCGGTAGCATCGCGCGCGTGGAAGGCTTCCCGTTCGTCCACCGCGACGTCGTGCGCTTCGCGGACGTCGACGCGATGGGTCACGTCAACAACGCCGTCTTCCTGACGTGGATGGAGGCCGCCCGGACGCACTTCATGCTGCAGCGCGGTCTCGCGCGCGGCGTCGACGCGCTGGGGATGATCCTCGCCCGGGCCGAGGTGGACTTCCGCTCGCCGGTGCGCTTCGGCGAGGACATCCAGGTCGGCGTCCGCCCCTCGCGGCTCGGCAACAAGAGCTTCGAGCTCGCGTACGAGGTTCGTGCGGGCGACCGCCTGGCGGCCGAAGGGACGAGCGTGCTCGTCGCCTACGACTACGCCGGCCAGGAGTCGATGGCGCTGCCGGAGCGCTGGCGCGACGCGCTCCAGGTGCGCGCGTGACGGTCTTCGAGCGTCACACGCTGCCGAACGGCCTCCGGGTGCTCACCGCGCCGATGCTGCAGGCCCAGTCCGTCACCTGCTTCGTGATGCTCGCCGCCGGCTCGCGCTACGAGACGCGCGACACGCGCGGCATCGCGCACTTCGCGGAGCACATGTTCTTCAAGGGCACCGAGCGGCGCCCGTCGGCGCGCGACATTGCGGGAGAGATCGACGCGATCGGCGGCGAGTTCAACGCGTTTACGAGCAAGGAGTACACGGGCTACTACGTGAAGTGCGCGAGCGAGCACCGCGACGTCGCGCTGGACGTGCTCGTCGACATGCTGCGCCGCTCCAAGTTCGACCCTGACGAGATCGAGCGCGAGAAGGGCGTGATCGTCGAGGAGATGAACATGTACTTCGACACGCCGCGCGACTACATCGGCGGCGTCTACGAGCAGCTGCTCTACGGCGACCAGCCGCTCGGCTGGGACATCATCGGCGACAGGGAAACGGTGCGCGCGGCGACCCGCGGGACGTTCCTCGACTACCTCGACCGCTGGTACCGGCCCTCGCGCATCGTCGTCGGGCTCGGCGGCCGCCTGGGCGACGAGGCGGTCGAGCGGATCGCCGAGCTGCTCGGCGACCTCGAGGATGCGCCGCACGACGGCCGCGCCGCACCCGCGGCCGCCAACGGCGGCGCGCCCGTCAAGGTGCACACGAAGGAATCCGATCAGGCGCACCTGATCCTCGGCGTGCCGAGCTACCCACTCGAGCACCCGGACCGCTACGCGCTTCAGCTCCTCGCGACCGTGCTGGGCGGCGGCATGTCCTCGCGCCTGTTCACCGAGGTGCGCGAGCGACGCGGGCTCGGCTACTACGTCTACGGCGTCAACCACAGCTACACGGACGCGGGCAGCCTCTACGCGCAGGCCGGCGTCGACATAGCGCGCATCGACGACGCGGTGACGACGATCGTCGCGGAGCTGCGGCGGATGGCGGAGGAGCCGGTGCCCTACGACGAGCTCGAGAAGGCGCGCAACTTCGCGAAGGGCCGCTTCGTACTTCAGCTCGAGAGCCCGCACGGGACCGTCATGTTCGGGCTCCGCCGCGAGGTGCTCGAGGGCCGGGCCGCGGAGCCGGAGGAGGTCCTCGCAGGCATCGACGCGGTGACCGCGGACGACGTCCAGCGCGTCGCGGGAACCTTGATCGGCGACGGTCGCCTCAAGCTCGCCGTGATCGGCCCCTTCGACGACGCCGAGCGCTTCGAGCGCTTGCTCGGCTAGCGGGACGCTTTACCGGCTAGCGAAGGCGGGCCGCGGCGGCGACGCGGGCTCCAAGAGCGCGCGCGGTGGCGTCGGCGATCTCCGGTTCGTAGGCGAGCACGACGACGATCTTCGGGCCGGTGCGCGCGTACACGAGGGCAGCGGTGTGGCGCACAGCGGAGAGCCAGCCGCTCTTCTGCGCGATCGGCATCCCGCGCGGCAGCGACGGAGCGACGAGTCCGCCGTTCGCTCCACCGCGCTCCCAGCGCAGCAGCGCGCCCAAGGCGAACCGCGCCCGGCCGGGTGCGAGGCCCGTGGCGCGCCGGCCGTCCGAGCGCCCGAGCGCGGCCGCGTGGATCAGCCACATGACGCGGCCAAGATCGCGGGCGGTGGTCACGCGCGCCGACACGAGCGGCGGCTGCCGCTGGACATCGGAGGCGGATGTGCCGACGCGGTAACCGCCCGGGTACGTGCTCGAGCGCGCGCCCATCCGCCGCAGCGTCGCCTCGACTCGGCGGGAGCCCAGCGTGTCCGAGCCGTCGCCCAGTTTCCGCAGCAGCCGGTTCGCAGCAAGGTTGGAGGACCAGGCCGCCATCGTCTCGAGCTCGTAGCTCAGCGCCGCTCCATGGCTGTGCGGCGAGAACCGCTGGAGGGTCGCGACGAGCAAGCCGAGCTTGACGGTCGACGCGGCCGGGAAGCGCGCGTCGGCGTTCCAGCCGGCCGCGCGCCCGCGAGCAAGATCGTGAACGTACAGGCCTGCATAGCCGGAGTACGGCTCGCCGACTGCGGCCAACCGCCGCACGAGACCGGGATCCGTCGCCCACGGAGGGCGACCGCGCTCCGCCCAGCGGGGAAGCAGGTAGACGTCCTGTGACACCGTTCGCCAGCAGACGCGCCCGCCGCGCAGCTGGCGGACGCCCAGGTCGTAGACGCCCGGTCGCGCCTTCAGGACGAAGCTGAAGTCGGCCGGCGGAGCCGCGATCCGCCCGACGCGCCGCCCGTTCGCGAACAAGACGACCTCGTCGGCGCACACTCGTGCGTCGGCGACCGTGCCGAAGAACGCCTCCCCGCGGCGCGGGCGGGTCAGCTCGTGCACGAGGCCGGGGCCGCGCGGCGGCCGCCCCGTGGGGCAGCGGAGCCCGTGCCGCTCGAGTCGGTCGAGCGCGTCGGCGGCGCGCCGCGCGCCCGCGCGTGCCAGGCGCGCGTTCAACCGGTCGAAGCCCTCCGCCTCGCGGACGAGACCACGAGCGTAGGCGCGCAGGTCGCGGGCAAGCGGACGGCACGCGCGACTGACGTACCGCATATCCGGCAGCGCGACCTCGAGGTCGCGCGCCGCGTCGTACTGGCGCTGGGCCGTGGACGCCGTCGCTGCGCCCACGGCGTCCGCCCGCTCGGCGGCCGCGAACACGGCGATTGCGCGGGCGAGCAGCGGGTCGGCTGCGCGCGCGGCGCGTGTTCCGTCGCCGTCGAGCGAGGCGAGCACCGCAACGGCCAGAACGGTCGTGACGCCCCGCATGGGACGCAGCATGCAGCATCCGGCCGCCGCGCGGCTCGCCGGCGTAGGCCAGCTCGGCGCGCGCGTGGTCGCGGTCGCCCGGCAGGCCGATTGCGCCGAGGAGCGCGCCGTCCTCGCGCCGCTCGACCGCAAACATGACGCCCTCGCCGCCTATTCGTCAGGCGTCTCGGCGACGGCGCGGGTCTTGATCTCCTCGACGATCGTCGGG
>JACVRM010000092.1 GCA_014534415.1 Thermoleophilia bacterium
TGCCCTCGGCCGCCTGAGCGTCCGTAGGATTCGCGTCGTGATTCGGGCGCGCCAGCTCGAGAAGCGGTACGGAGACAAGCGGGTGCTCGAGCGGCTCGACTTCGACGTCGAGCGCGGCGGCCTGCTCGTCGTCACCGGTCCGAACGGGTCCGGGAAGACGACCCTGCTCCGTCTGATCACGGGCCTCGCCGCGCCGACGGGAGGCGAGCTCGGCGTCGACATCGACCGCTCGTCGATCGGCTTCCTGGCCCACGAACCGCTCGTCTACCGCGAGCTGACGCCGCTCGAGAACCTCGACGTCTACGGCCGTCTCTACCGGATCCCGGAGCGCCGCGAGCGAATCGGCATGCTGCTCGAGCGCTTCGGCCTCTGGGACGAGAGGCACGAGCGCGCCGCCACGTTCTCGCGCGGCATGCTGCAGCGGCTCGCCCTCTGCCGCACGCTGCTCCACGAGCCGGAGGTCGTGCTCCTGGACGAGCCCTACGCCGGACTCGACGCGTCCGGTGCCGAGCTCGTCGACCGCGAGCTGCGCGAGCTGCGCGGCCGGCGGACGCTCGTCGTCTCGACTCACGCGGCGGAGCGGCTGGACGCGCTCGCCCCCGAGCGGCTCGCGCTGGCGCCCGCGTGATGGCGGCGTATCTCGGGGATGTTGCCGCGCTGGCGCGCAAGGATCTCTTGCTCGAGCTGCGCTCGCGCGACACGGTGCCGGCGATGCTGCTGTTCGTCGTCGCGGCGCTCGTCGTGTTCCACTTCGCGCTGCCGGCCGGCACGGGGGACGACGCCGCGAACGGCCTGCTGTGGGTCGGCCTGCTCTTCACGGCGCTCCTCGGCTTGACGCGCGCGTTCGTCGCCGAGCGGGAGCAGGGCGTGATGGACGGCCTCGTGCTCGCCGCGCGCGACCACAGCGCGATCTGGCTCGGCAAGGCGGTCAGCATCGTGGCGTTCCTCGTCGTCGCAGAGGCGGTCGCGCTGCCGGCGTACGGGCTGTTCTTCGAGCCGGTCGGCTGGGAGCTCCTCGCCGCCGTCGCGCTCGCGAACGTCGGCATCGCCGCGGTCGGCACGCTCCTCTCGGCGATGGCCGCGGCGAGCCGTGCGCGCGAGCTGCTGCTGCCGCTCCTGTTCCTGCCGCTCGGGATCCCGATTGTGGTGGGCGGCGTCGGCGCCACGGTCGCGGAGGAACCCGGCCGCTACCTGGCCTTTCTCGCTCTCTACGACCTCGTTTTTGCGATTCTCTCGTGGGCGAGCTTTGAGTACGTCGTTACGGAATAACCAAAGCGTCCTTCTGGCTGCGGCGGCGCTTGGCCTGCTCGGATCCGGCGTCGCGCTGGCGCTCTTCTGGGCGCCCGAGGACGCGGACCAGGGCTTTAGCCAGCGGATCTTCTACATTCATGTGCCGGTTGCGCTCACCGCCTACGCGTGCTTCGGCTGGGCGGCGTGGAAGGCGCTCCGGTTGCTCTGGCTGCGCGAGGAGCGCTACGACCTCGAGAGCTACGTCGCCGTCCATCTCGGCGTCATCTTCGGCGTGCTGACGCTGGCGACCGGCTCGATCTGGGCGAAGGCGTCCTGGGACGTCTGGTGGACATGGGGCGAGCGCCAGCTCGTGCTCTTCCTCGTCCTCTTCCTCTTCTACTCGGCGTACTTCATGCTGCGGTACTCGGTCGAGCCCGGCCGGCGGCGAGCGAACCTGTGCGCCGTCTACGCGCTCTTCGGCGTCGTGTTGATTCCGGTCAGCTTCCTCGCGATCCGCCTCGCGGAGCAGTTCATCCACCCGGTCGTGTTCAACGCGGACGGCCCGCAGATGGAGGACTCGATGTTCGCGACGTTCCTCGTCTGCTTGGCCGGGACGCTCGCGCTCGCCGGTGCGCTGTACCACGTGGAGCTGGCCGGGAAGCGGATCGACGCGCGCGTCCGCCGGCTCAGGGAGCTGCTCGCGTGAGCGCGGGCGAGCGGTATGCCTTCGCCGCATACGCGGTGGTGCTTGCGACGGTGCTCGTCTACCTCGTGATCATCGCGCTGAAGGTGTCTCGGCTCGAGCGCGATCTCGGCGAGCTTGCCGAGCGGGCGCACGAGCGTCGTGCGGCCGAGGAACGCAAGGAGCGCGTGCCCGTTGGTTGAGCTGCTGTTCTGGCCCGCCCTGGTCGCCTACGGTGAGGCGGCCGTCGCGTACGCCGGCCACGCGCGGCACCCGGGTGTGCTCGGGCGGGCGGCGACCTGGGGCGTCCGCGTCGGCTGGCTCGTGCAGACGGCCCTGCTCGTCGTGGAGGCAGTGCGCGTGGAGGGCTTTCCTTGGGCGACGTGGGCGGGCTCCCTGAACCTCTTCGTGTGGCTCGTCGTCTCCGTGTACCTGGTGTGGGGCTGCCGGCCGCGCTACCGGCTGCTCGGCCTCGCCGTCATGCCGCCTGCTGCCGCGCTCCTGGCGCTCTCGTACGTCGCCGGCGGGATCGGCAGGGACGAGGCGGCCGACTCGTCGACGGTCTTCCTCGTGCTCCACGTCGGCCTGGTACTGGCGGCGTTTGCGGGCTTCACGCTCGCCGCCGCGCTCGCGGCGCTCTACCTGTGGCAGGAGCGGCGGCTGAAGCGTCGCGAAGCGGGAATCTTCCGGCTCGTCGCCCCTGCGCTCGTCTCGCTCGACGAGCTCGCGGCGCGCACGACAGCGCTGGCGCTCCCGGCGCTCACGCTCGGAATCGCCGTCGGCGTCGCACGGCTCGTCCAACGCGACGACGGGCTCGACGCGCTCGGTGCCGCGACGTTCGTGACGTGGGCCGTCTACGCGGTCGTCGTGGCCGCGCGGTACGGCTTGCACTGGCGCGGCCGCCGCGTTGCGCGGCTCACGGTGGCGGCTTTCGGTCTCGTCGTCGCACTCCAGCTCGCGCTCCCGGTCGCGCACGTCGCATGACGGTCGTCCTCGTCGGCACCTCGCATCATCATGCGCCCGTCGAGGTTCGTGAGCGCGTGGCGCTCGATCTCGAAGGAGCGGCGGCGCTCGCGGCCGAGCTCGCGGACGGCTGCGAGGCGGTCTGCCTGTCGACGTGCAACCGGACGGAGCTCTACCTCGCTGGCGATGACGCGGCCGCGCTGGAGCACCGCGCTGTCCGAGTGCTCGCGGCGCTCGGTGGCGCGGACGAGGCGCGCCTCGCGCCGGTCCTGTACCGCCTGCACGGCGCATCCGCGGCGCTCCACGCCTTCCGGGTCGCTGCGGGTCTCGACTCGATGGTGCCCGGGGAGGGAGAGATTCTCGGCCAGGTGCGTGCCGCGTACGAGGCCGGCCGGCCCGGCCCGGTGCTCGACCGGCTCTTCCGCCAGGCGCTGTACGCCGGCAAGAAGGTGCGCGCGGAGACGGCCATCAGCGAGAGTCCGACGTCGGTCGCGTCCGCGGCGGCCGCGCTCGCGGAGCAGGTCTTCGGAGAGCTGCGGGGCCGGTCGGTTCTCCTCATCGGTGCCGGGCACACGGGCCGGGTCGCCGCGCGCAACCTGGCCAAACGGGGTGCGACGATCACGGCCGTCGCGAACCGTGCCGGTGAGAGGGCCGACTCGGTGGCTCGCGCGTTCGGGGCGCGGGCCGTCGCGCTCGAAGACGTTACCGCGGTGCTGGACGCCGTCGACGTGGTCGTCTCCTCGACGAGTGCGCCGGGCGTCATCCTGCCGGCCGACCGCGTTGCGGCCGCGCTCCCGGCACGCAAAGGGCTGCCGCTCTTCCTGATCGACATCGCCGTGCCGCGCGATCTCGACCCGGCCATTCACGGGCTCGACGGCTGCTACCTCTACGACATCGACGACCTCGAGTCGGTCGTCGCGGAGAGCCTGGCCGGGCGTCGCGAGGAGGCCGTCCGCGCCGAGGCGATCGTCGCTCAGGAGGCGGAACGCTTCGCGGCCTGGCATGCGGCGCGCGACGTCGTGCCGGCCATCGCCCTGCTTCGCGAGCGAGCGGAGGAGATTCGCGCCGGTGAGCTGGCGCGCGCCGAGACCGGCCTCGAACGCCTCTCGGACAGCGAGCGGCGAGTGGTCGAATCGGTCACGGCGGCAATCGTCAACAAGCTGTTGCACCTGCCCACCGTGCGGCTCAAGGAGGCGGCGGCCGGCACCGACGGCGGCGCGTACGCCGACGCGGTGCGCCACCTCTTCGGGCTCGGCGAGCAGCCGGAGGACGGCGAACGCTCCTGAGGATCGGGTCCCGCGGCAGCCGGCTCGCACTCACGCAGGCCGGACTCGCCGCCGACGCGCTGCGGCGCCCCGGGATCGAGATCGCGCTCGTTCCGATCACGACGACCGGCGACCGCGACCGGACGCGGCCGTTCGGTCAGATCGGCGAGCGAGGCGTGTTCGTCAAGGAGCTCGAGGAGGCGCTGCTCGACGGCCGAATCGACGTCGCGGTGCACTCCGCGAAGGACATGACCTCGACGGATACCGAAGGCCTCGTCGTGGGTGCCTACCTGCCGCGGGAGGACCCGCGCGACGCGCTCTGCGGCGCGACGCGGCTGCAGCCCGGCATGCGAATCGGGACCGCGTCGGTGCGCCGCCGCGCCCAGTTGCTCGCGCTGGAGCCGGGCCTCGTCGTCGAGCCGCTGCGAGGCAACGTGGAGACCCGTCTGCGGAAGCGCGACGAGCGGCGGCTCGACGCCGTCGTGCTGGCCGCCTGCGGCCTCGATCGCCTCGGTCTCCGCGACGAGGTCGGGCACCGCTTCGAGCCGGACGAGGTGCTTCCCGAGGCCGGCCAGGGCGCGCTGGCCCTTCAGGTCCGCGCGGACGACGCCGAGTCCGTCGCCTCGGCGGACGACGCGGAGACGCGCCGCTGCGTCGAGGCCGAGCGTGAGTGCGTCGCGAAGCTCGGCGGCGGCTGTCTCGCGCCGGTGGCCGCATACCACGACGGTCGCGTGCTGACGGCGCTCGTCGCCGACGAGGACGGACAGTGGCTCGAGCGGCGGACGGGGAGCGACCCGGCGGCGCTGGCCGCGGAGCTGTCCCCGCTCGTGCACCCGTGACGCTTCTGGCGCGCAATCGTCACAGCGGCGCGAGCCCGCTCCACGTAGCCTGCGCAGCCCCCGGGTGGGTTGGGGGTGCGTGGGTGGGTCCTACGTCCGCGGCATGGCCCGGGTCGTTCTGACGCGGCCGGCCGGTCAGGAGCGCGAGCTGGCCGGGCGGCTCGCGCAACTGGGCCACGACGTCGTCTCCTGCCCGCTGATCCGCGTCGAGCCGCTCGCGGATGACCCTATCGACGCATCCCGGTACGACTGGCTGGTCGTGACGAGCCGGAACGGCGCCGCGGAGGTGGCTCGCCGGCTGGCCCGCCGGCCGCGCCGCATCGCGGCCATCGGGCCGGGCACGGCCGAGGCGCTCAGCGCGGCCGGCCTCCCGGCTGACCTGGTCGCGGCCGAGTCGACTCAGGAAGGCCTCGCTGCCGAGCTGCCGAACCCGCCGGGCCGCGTACTGCTCGCCGCCGCCGAGGGCGCGCGAGGCTACCTCGCCGCGGCCGTGGGCGCCGACTTCGTGCCGCTCTACCGCACGGTCGAGTTGCGGCCGCCCGAGCCGCCGGCCGGGGAGCTCGTCGTCCTGGCGTCTGCGTCCGCTGCGCGCGCGTTCGGCGCGCTGCGCAGCGACCTCCCGGCCGTCTCCATCGGCCCACAGACGACGCGCGCGGCCCGCGAGGCCGGCGTCCGCGTCGTCGCCGAGGCGACACGTCACGATCTGGAGGGACTCGTCGGCGCGGTCGTCGAAGCGACGCGCCGCCTATGACGAAGACCGGGGTAGTCGCTTGGACGTTGTCTCTCGGGCATCCCTGCGGCGACCATGCGCCGAAGCGCGCCGGAGGGCGCGGGCGCGCTAACGTCGCCGAGTGGTCGTCACGTTCCTGACCGACTTCGGACTCGAGGACGACTTCGTCGGCGTCTGTCACGGCGTGATCAAGCGGATCGCCCCGGACGCCACAGTCATCGACATCACACACGGCATTCGGCCGCAAGCGGTGTTCGAGGGCGCGCTGACCCTCGCGAACGCGCTCCCGTACATGCCGGAGGGCGTTCACCTGGCCGTCGTCGATCCGGAAGTGGGCGGCAAGCGACGCCCGATCGCGCTGCGTGGCGGCGACGGCCGCATCTACGTCGGCCCGGACAACGGCCTGCTCGTGCCGGCCGTCGAGCGACTCGGCGGCATCACCGACGCGTACGAGCTCGCCAACACAAGCCTCTGGCTGGAACGCGTCTCGCGGACGTTCCACGCCCGTGACGTCTTCTCGCCCGTCGCCGCCCACCTCGCCGCGGGAGCGCCGCTCGCCGACGTAGGACCGGCGCTCGAGCCCAGCACGCTGGTGCAGCTCTCGCTGCCCGAGCCCGTCGTCGGCGCGTGGTCCGTGAGCGGACGGTGCATCGCCGTCGACCGCTTCGGGAACGTACAGCTGAACGTCCGTGTCGTAGATCTCGAGCAGGCGGGCATCGAGGCCGGCGCGCGCGTCGAGGTCGCACTGGCGACGGAGCGCTACTACGCGGTTGTCGCCGAGACGTTCGCCGACGTCCCCTCGGGCGAAATCGTCGTCTACGAGGACGCGTACCAGAACGTCTCGATCGCGATCTCGCGCGGCAGCGCCGCCGAGACGTTCTCGATCTCGCCCGGCGATGACGTGACCCTCCGCCTCGCGTAGGCGCATTTTCCGCACTTTGCACGCTTTGTGACGGAGTCGGCTGGCCGTCGGCCACGCGGCGGAGTATCTTTTGGCATCAAAGAACGTTCGCGGCGCGGTAGCACCGGCCCGGACGTTCTTTTTTGTCGCCGGACGCGAGCCGTCTCGCCCCTCGGTACGGCGGCCGCCGAGGCGTTACCGTCGCCGCGGCCGCTCAGAACTGCTGCCGCTGGACGCCGTCGCCAGGAGCATGAAAACGACCTGGGAGACTGTGTAGGCGGCTGCTCGCACGATCGCGGGGCGGGTCGCAGCGCGCGCTCGACCTTCCGCCGTGGGTTGGCGAGGCGTAGGGTCGGGATATGACCCTGGTCTGGTTCGTCGTCTGGCTGATCTCGAACAACGTCGGCGACAAGGAGCCGCTGACGTTCGATCCCGTCAACTGGTGGACGGGACTATTGCTCCTCGCGGTGGCGCTCGACCTCGGCGGCGGGCATGCGCACGGCGCGCGCCGCTAGCTCCGAGAAAAGGCAGACGAAGTGACGGTACTATCTATCCGGCCGTGTGCCTTGCAGCTCTAGGGCGCATGGCTACGCGGCGAGGTAGCTCAGTCGGTAGAGCACACGGCTGAAAACCGTGGTGTCGCCGGTTCGATTCCGGCCCTCGCCACTCTCCCCGCGAGGCGGGCTTCGGCGGTGCCGCGGCCATGACGCTTTCGCGGGGGCCAGGCCTCGCCCGCTGGCGACTGGTGCCCGTAAGCTGATGCACGCGTGAGCGTGCGCGCGACGTCTCGCTCGGTCGCCGTTATCGGCGCGAGCCTCGACCTCGGCGCGGGCCGCCGGGGCGTCGACATGGGCCCCTCCGCGATTCGGTACGCGGAGCTGGAGTCGCGGCTCACCCAGCTCGGGATCGACGTCGTCGACCTCGGCAACGTCGAGGCGGCCGTCGCCGAGGCAACTGACGAAGGCGATCAGCGCCTGCGCTACTTGGAGCCGATCAAGGTCGCCTGTGCGCGCGTTGCCGACCTCGTTGCACGCGCCGTCGCCGATGGGCACATGCCGCTCGTGTTGGGCGGCGACCACTCGACGGCGCTCGGCACGCTGGGCGGCCTGGCGCGCGCGCACGGGCGCGGCGGCGTCCTCTGGCTGGACGCCCACGCCGATCTCAACACTCCTGAGACGACGCCGAGCGGCAACGTGCACGGCATGACGCTCGCCGCTGCGCTCGGAACCGCCGGCCGCGCGTTCGCGAGCGACGCATGGCCGCTTCCGGCCGTGCAGCGTGGTCGCGTCGCGCTGGTCGGCACCCGCTCGCTCGACCGCGGCGAGCGAGAGCTCCTGGGCCGCCTCGACGCGCGTGTCTTCACGATGAGCGAGCTCGACCGTCTCGGGGTTCAAAGCGTGATGGAAGAGGCGCTTCGGCACGTCTCCGGGCCGAACTTCGTGCACGTGAGCCTCGACATGGACGTCGTCGATCCGGAAGTCGCTCCCGGCGTCGGAACGCCCGTGCGCGGCGGCCTCTCCTACCGAGAGGCGCACCTCGCGCTCGAGCTCGTCGCCGAGGCCGGGATCGCGACGGCGCTCGAGGTCGTCGAGGTCAACCCGATCCTCGACCGCGAGAACCGCACCGGGCAGCTCGCCGTCGAGCTGATCGCCAGCGCCCTCGGCGCCCGCATTCTCTAGCCGGCGGCCTCCTCGCCGTTGCCCGACGGTGTGTAGTAGCTGCGGCCCTTGAGCTCGTCGGGCAGGTGGTCGACCTCGAA
>JACVRM010000171.1 GCA_014534415.1 Thermoleophilia bacterium
AGAGAGCGCGCCGCCTCGAGCGCCTCTGCGAACAACGCCTCGGCGGCGCCGAGCTCGCCACGCTGGATGAGCAACCGTCCGTGATCGTGGCGCGTGTAGGCGAGCCAGACCGGCGAGCGCAGGCGGGCATTGACGTCTGCCGCCACGCGGAAATGCCGCTCCGCTTCGTCGTAGCGCCCGAGCGTGCCCGCCAACAGCCCGAGGCCGCGGGCGACAGAGCCGAGTGAACCCTCCGGCAGGTCGGTTGCGGTCGAGTGCTCCCACGGCAGCAGCAACTCGTAGAGCGCGGCGGCGGCCTCGCGGTCCGCGAAACGGTTGCAGAGCTCGGCGAGCACGCTCGCCGCAAAGAGCCATTCCATGTCCTGCGGGATGGTGCGGAACTCGTCGGCCGCGAGGTTCGCGAACAGCTCGCCCGCGTCGCCCTCCTTGCCGATCAGCGCTCGCGCACTGGCAAGCACGCACCGGCAAACCGGCCGCGCCGGAAACGCGGCGGCTGCCTGCTCGAGCTCGTCCTCCACCTCTTGGACGCGGTCTTGGTGGCGCAGCAGCAGGTAGCGCTGAACCGAGTGCGCCGCGAGAGACTCCAGGCTCTGGGCGCGCGCACCCACCGCGCGCGCTCGCTCGATCAACTGCTCTGCGTCGGTGAAGCGGCCGTCGAGGAGCGCCCGCATTGCCGCCGACGCCTCGACGAGCCAGAAGGCCGTCGGCACGCGAAGCTCGTCGGCCAGCGAGGTCGCCGCGGCGAAGTCGGCGTCGGCCGCGGCTGGGTCGGCCGAGTAGAGGTGGGCGTGCGCACGGTAGAGGTGGCCGAACACCGCCCGCTCGGTATCGCCGACCTGAGCGCCGACGGCGATGAGCTCAGTGGCGAGTTCGATCTGCTCGGCATGGTCGTGGGGGCCGAGCAGAGCCGCGACCCTACCGTCGAGCGCGTACGCGAGCGTCGCGCCGTCACTGAGTGTCCGCGCTAGCGCCAAGCCCTCGGCGCTCAGCGCCTTCCGGCGCGCGGGCGACGGCTCGTCGCGCAGCGCTCCCGCGAGCCGGGCGAGCAGGCGTGCCCTGAGCGCCTCGTCGGCGTCGTCCAGCGTTTCGAGCGCCTGTTCGAGCAGCGGCACGATACGCGGGTCGTTGCCGGCGCGAGCGAAGACGAGCCTGCCGCCGTACCCGAGCGCGGCGAGAGCGAGCCACCGCGGCAGCCGCTGGCGTCTCGCGAGCTCGGCGGCCGTGAAAAACGTGTCCCGCGCGCCGTCGGCGTCGCCGGCCCGCGATCTCGCCTCGCCGAGCGCGACGAGCAGCGCGCAGTGCAGCGCGTGGTCGCCGGGCGAGGCGATCTCGAACGCATCCAGCGCGTTGAGGTAGAGGCGCTCCGCTTCTTCGTAGGCGAGCAGACCGAGTGCCCGGTCACCCGCCCGCCGGCTGTAGTCGAGCGCCTTGCCGAAGTCCTGGCCCGACCAGAAGTGGTGTGCGAGCTCGGCGAGGTGGGGCTCGGCGTCGGCCGCGTAGGCCGCTTCGAGCGTCGTACCGACCTGCCGGTGCAGGTGAACCCGCCGGAGCTCCGTCATCCTCTCGTAGAGGGTCTCTCGGATGAGCGCGTGCGCGAAGCGAAGACGGCCGGGCGCGCCGGGGACCGACGTGAGGATGCGCGCAGTGACCGCTTCGTCGAGCGCCTCGAGCAACTCGTGTTCCCGTACGTCAGCCACGTGTTCCAGAGCGTCCAGCCCGAACTCGCGGCCGAGCACCGAGGCGAGCGTCAGTACGCGCTTGCACTGCTCGGAAAGCCGGCGCAAGCGCCGCTCGATCACGTCGCGGATCCCCTGCGGGATGCCGAGCGATGACGAAACGCCGGCGTCGGCGTCCGTCAAACGCCCTTCAGCCGCGAGCAGACGGATCATCTCGCCGAGGAAGAGCGGATTGCCCTCGGTCTCGGCACTGATCGTCTCGACGAGCTCCGGCGTCGGTCTCGTTTGCACGCTCAGCTCGATGTAACGGCCGACATCGACTGCCGTAAGGCCGGCCAGCTGGAGCCGGTGTGTCACCCGTTCTCTGGCCAGTTCCGCGAGCGTCGAGCCGAGCGGGTCGCTGACGGCCGGGTCGACGTCGCGGTACGTTCCCACGACGAGGACGCGACTTCGCGCCAGCTCGGTGGCGACGAAACGCAGGAGCAAGAGCGACGGTTCGTCCGCCGCATGCAGGTCATCGAGAATGAGCACGAGTGGGCGCACGGCTGCCGCGTTCCGCAGGAAGCGGGCCGCAGTGTCGAACAGCCGAAACCGTGCTCCTTCCTCATCGAGAGACGGTTCCGGAAGGCCCGGCAGCCGTTCGCGTATCTCCGGGATGATCTGCGCGATATCCGCGGCACCCGCGCCGAGCTGCGTTCGCAGCTCAGCCGGCTCGAGCCCCTCGATGTAGGACCGCAAGGACTGCACCCACGGCCAGTAGGCCGGCGCCCCACCCGCCTCCCAGCAGCGGCCGACCAGCAGCGTGGCACCGCGTTCGTTCGCGCGTCGGGCGACCTCCTCCGCGAGACGGCTCTTGCCGATCCCCGGCTCGCCGACGAGCAGGAAGAGGCGGCCGTGCCCCGCGAGCGCAGCCTCGAGACCCTCGCCGAGCGCGGCCAGCTCGGCCTCTCGGCCGACGAAGACGCCCGGCGGAGGCTCGCCGACGGCA
>JACVRM010000028.1 GCA_014534415.1 Thermoleophilia bacterium
AAGCCGTCGCCGGTCGCCCGTGAGTCGCTATCGGCAGCGGCGGAGACGCCGCCGAAGCCGACGCAGGCTCAGGAGGCGGCTGTGGTCCGCATCGAGGCGGCGCTCGACGGGGGCGGCGGCAGGTTCCTCCTCTACGGCGCGACGGGCAGCGGCAAGACGGAGGTCTACCTGCGCGCCTGCGAGGCGGCCCTCGAGCGCGGCCGCGCCGCCATCGTGCTCGTGCCGGAGATCGCGCTCGCGCCGCAGACGCTCGCGCGCTTCACGGCCCGGTTCGGCGACCGCGTCGCCGTCCTGCATTCGGCGCTCGCCGAGAGCGAGCGGCGTGACGAGCGGGAGCGCATAGCGAGCGGCGAGGCGTCCGTCGTCGTCGGCGCGCGGTCGGCCGTGTTCGCGCCCGTGGCGAGCCTCGGCGTGATCTGCCTCGACGAGGAGCACGACGCGTCGTTCAAGCAGGAGGCCGACCCGCGCTACGACGCGCGCACGGTTGCCGCGAAGCGCGCGTCGCTCGAGAACGCCGTCGCCGTGTACGGCAGCGCGACACCGCGCCCGGAGAGCTGGCACGCGCTCGAGCGGCTCGAACTGGGCGGCCGGCTGGCCGCCGCGCTCCCGCCCGTCCGCGTCGTCGACCTGCGCCGCGAGCCCGGCTACCCGCTCTCGGCGCCGCTGCTCGCCGAGCTCGACTCGGTCGCGCGAAACGGCGGCAAGGCGATCCTGCTCCTCAACCGGCGCGGCGTTGCGCCGGCGCTGCACTGCCGAGCCTGCGGGGCGACTCGCCGCTGCCCGAACTGCGACATTGCGCTCGTCCTGCACCGGGACGGACGGCTGCACTGCCATCACTGCTCCCACGAGGAGCCCGCCGGCGACCATTGCCCGGTTTGCGGCTCGCCCGAGCTGGCACGCATCGGCGCGGGGACGCAGCGCCTCGAGCGTGAGCTCCAAGAGCGGGTGCCGGAGCTCGAGCGGATCCGGCTCGACGCCGACGCGGCGGCGCGGCCCGGCGCGCTGGCGCAGGCGCTCCGCCGCTTCGCGGCGGCGGACCGTGCGGTGCTACTCGGAACGCAGATGGTTGCGAAGGGTCACGACTTTCGAGGAGTCGCCCTCGCGGCGGTAGTCGACGCCGATACCGGCCTTGCGTTTCCCGACTTCCGGGCGGAGGAGCGGACGTTCCAGCTCGTCACGCAGCTGGCCGGGCGGAGCGGACGCGAGGCGCCCGGTCGCGTCCTCGTCCAGACGTTCCAGCCCGACTCGAGCGCCGTGTCGTTCGCGGCGCGCCACGACGTGGAGCGCTTCCTCGCGCAGGAGCTCGAGCGGCGGCGTGAGCTCGGCTACCCGCCGTTCCGGCATCTCGTGCGCGTGCTCGTCGCGGGCCCGCGGCCGGAGCCGGTCGAGCGTGCGCTGACCGAGGTGCGCGCCGGCCTGGAAGGGACTCCGGCGACGGTGCTGGGACCGGCGCCGCTCTTCCGGCTACGGGGCCGTCACCGCGCGCAGCTGGTAGCCAAGACGGAGAACCCCCGCGCGCTCGCAGCCCGTGCGGCCCGCCTGCTCGCGGCCGCCGCGCCCGCCATGCGACGTGCCGACCTCAGGGCGGCCGTCGACGTCGACCCGCAGTCGCTGTAAGAACTAAGGAGCGGCGAGGTCGCGGCTCATCGTCTCGACGGCGACCTCGAACTCCTCGGCGCTGACGACGCCGCCGCCCGCCCTGCCCGCCGCCTCGCTGCGCAGCCGGCTCGCCTTGACGCGGCTCGCCTCCATCGCGTCCCGCGTCTCCCAGAGCGTCAGCGTCAGCGCCCGGTCGCTGTCGCAGGCGAGCAGGAACCAGCCGCCGCGGAAGCCGCTGCAGTCGCTGATCTGGTCGAGCGCGTCGCGGAACGCCTGCACGGTCTCGTCGCGCGCCTCCTCGGGAAACTCGTACACGCCCGTCCGTGCGAACACTCTTCACTCCTTTCCGTCGCGCTCTACGGCAGCGTACGGGTTCCACCGGTGGTCGCGTCGGTGACAGGTGAAGCGCCGGCGGGTCACGCGGCTGAGTACGCTGACGACAGCCCCGAGCGCGGCCGGCGCCAGAGCGGCATGGATCGACCGTGGCGTCTGGCACGAGCGGGGTACGAGCAGCAGCCTCACTACACTGACCGCCGTGGCGGATACGCACACGGAGGTGCGCGACGAGCCGCTCGACGCCGAGCGCGAGGCGCGGCGGCAGCTCGCGCTGGCGCAGCTGCGTCAGTACCCGGATCCCGTTCTGCGGATGCGCGCGTACGAGGTAGAGGAGTTGGACGACGATCTGCGTCGCCTCGTCGAGCGCATGACGGTGCTGATGCAGGAGGCGAACGGCGTGGGGCTCGCAGCCAACCAGGTCGGCGTGCTGCGACGCGTCTTCGTCATGCGGCCGGAGGAAGAGCCGGTCGCGGTCGTCAATCCCGTCATCGCGTCGACGGGCGACGAGCGCGAGACCGACGAGGAGGGCTGCCTGTCGATGCCGGCGGTGCTGGTGCCCGTGGAGCGGAGCGTCTCGGTGCGGCTCGAGGGGCGGGACGTCCAAGGCGGCGCACTGACGCTGGAGCTGGAGGGCCTGGCGGCCCGCGTCGCGCAGCACGAGCTCGACCATCTGGACGGCATCCTGATTCTCGACCGAACCACGAAGGAAGCGCGGCGCGAGGCGCTCGCGACGCTCCGCGCGCAGCCGTCGCTCCAGCGCGCCTAGATGCGCATCGGCGTCGCGGCGACGTCGCCGCTCGGCGCCGACGTGCTCGAGCGTCTCGCCGCGAAGCACGAGGTCGCGCTCCTGCTCACCCGGCCGGACCGGCCGCGGGGTCGCGGACGCCGCGTCGGCTCGCCGCCGGCGAAGGAGGCTGCGCTACGGCTCGGGATCCCCGTGCGGCAGCCCGAGCGGCTCGGCCCAGAGCTCGAGCTGGACGCGGAGACGATGGTCGTCTGCGCCTACGGGGCGCTGATCCCGGAGAGCCTGCTCGAGCGGGCGCTCTGGCTGAACGTCCACCCGTCGCTCCTACCTCGCTGGCGGGGCGCAGCGCCGGTGGAACGGGCGATCATGGCCGGCGACACGGAGACCGGCGTGACGATCCACCGGACGACTCCTGAACTCGACGCGGGGCCAATCGCCGCGCAGCGTGCCTTTCCGATCGGGTCGGATGATGACGCCGGCGCCGTCTACGAGCGCGCCGCGGCCGTCGCCTCCGAGCTGCTCGACGAGGTGCTCGCGGCGCCGTCGTTCCGCCCACAGCCGCCTGAAGGCGTGACCTACGCGGAGAAGCTAACCGCCGCCGACCGCGAGCTCGACTGGTCGCGCGACCCGGAAGAGCTCCTGCGGCGGATCCGGGCGCTCTCGCCGCACATCGGTGCGCGCGGCGAGCTGAACGGGCATTCGGTCACCGTCTGGCGCGCGCGCCCCGTGACCGACGACTCCGTGCTCGCGGTCGGAGGCCTCGAGCTGCTGGAGGTGCAACCGGCGGGTCGCCGGCGCATGTCGGGTGCCGAGTATGCGCGCGGCTACGGCCGGTAGAGCGGTCCGTGGACGAATCGTCACCCCTTCGGCACGAACTACGCGTCCCGCCGGGCCGGTCTCGAGGGACAGTCCCTCGCGTGGAGGACCGCGGCGGCTGCGTCAGTGAGCGTTGCACCGGGGGAAAGATCGTGACGCTCTCGTGACCATCGCCATGGCCCGAGTGCGCGTTCGCGGGGACAGTCCCCGGCCGTACGCCGTTTGCGAGCGTGTTGAAGGAAAGTCGCTGTTTCGTGACAGAGGGCATGGCCCCACCGGTCCGGTGAGCGGGTCGGCCGGAGGCGTCGGCCCGCCGCCGTGAGCGCGAGCCCGGCCAGGCGAGCGGCGCTGCGTGTCGTCCAGCGCGTGTTCGACAACGGGGCGTACGCCGACCGCGCGCTCGCGTCGGCCGCGGCCGGTCTCGATCAGCGCGACCGCGCGCTCGCGCAGCAGCTCGCCTACGGCACCGTGCAGCGTGTCCGGACGCTCGACCACGCGATCGAGACGATCGGCGGCCGGCCGCTCCGCAAGCTGGATCCGCCGGTGCGTGCCGCGCTTCGGCTCGGCGCGTACCAGCTCGCGTTCCTCGAAGGCATCCCGGCTCGCGCCGCCGTCGACGAGTCCGTCGAGCTCGTCCGTGACGCCGGCCTGGAGCGTGCCGTCGGGTTCACGAACGCCGTGATGCGCCGTCTCGCCGAGCAGGTGCGGTCCTACGTCGAGGCACTCCCCGAGGGAACGCCACACGACGCTGCTCTTTGCCATTCCTACCCGGACTGGGTCGCCGAGACGTGGTGGCGCGACTTCGGGGCCCAGGATGCCCGCGCGTTGCTGCGGGCGCAGAACGAGCCGCCGGAAACGGTCGTCCGCGTGAACCGCCGCAGAGCGGGGACGGCCGCTCCCGGTCGGCCGGACGCCGAGCTGCCCGACGCGCTCCACGTCGAGACCGTCGATCGCCGCGCGGTCGACGAAGGCCTCGTCTGGCCGCAGAGCCGCGGCTCCCAGCTCGCCGGGCTCGCCGTCGGCTCCACGCCCGACGAACGCGTGCTCGACCTCTGCGCTGCGCCGGGCGGCAAGGCTACGCAGATCGCCGGAAACGTGGTGGCCGTGGAGAAGCACGCCGGCCGCGCGCGCGAGCTGCGCGCCAACGTCGAGCGGCTCGGCGCGGCGAACATCAGCGTCGTGCACGCCGACGCCCTCCGGCTGCCGGCCGAGCTGACCGTCTTCGACCGCGCGCTCGTCGACGCTCCCTGCTCGGGGCTGGGTGTACTCGCCGCCCGCCCGGACCTCCGCTGGCGAGCACGGCCGCTCCCCGACCTTCAGCTCGCGCTCGTCCGAGCCGCCGCAGCGCGCGTCAGGCCGGGAGGGCTCATCGTCTACTCCGTCTGCACGCTCAACCGCGACGAGAACGAGGCGGTCGTCGATGCGGCCGGTCTGGACGTCGACGACTCGCTCGCCGCCGAGTGGCCGCGCTACCGCCATCCGCGCCGTCCGGAGTTCCTCCTCACGCTTCCGCACCTGCACCGCACCTCCGGCTTCTTCATCGCGCGGTTACGCGTCCCGTAAGGCGGGGGCCCGTGCTCGTACGATGCGCGCGTGGGCTGGGGCGGCTGGGTGCGCGGCGTGGAGATCGAGCCCTCGCTGTACGCCGCCGACCTCGCACGGCTGGGCGAAGAGATCGGCCGGCAGCTCGACGCGGGCGCGCGCGTCTTCCACTTCGATGTCGGCGACGGACACTTCGTCGAGCCGATCACCGTGGGGCCGATCGTGCTCGAGGCGATCGCGCCGCTCGTCCACGACCGCGGCGGCCGGCTCGACTGTCACCTGATGGTCGAGAACCCCGCGCGGCACATCCCGCAGATTGCGCGTGCCGGCGGGGACAGCGTGACCTTCCACGTCGAGGTCGGCGACACCCCGGCGCTCGTCGCCCTGGCCCGCGAGCAGGGGCTCGGCGCCGGCCTCGCCTTCAACCCGGGAACGGCCGCCGCCGAGGCCGCGCGCGCCGCCGACGGTGTCGATCTCGTCCTCTGCATGAGCATCTGGCCCGGCTACTCGGGACAGGCCTTCATGCCCGAGGCGCTCGATCGCGTCCGCGAGGTGCGTGGCCTGCTGCCCGGCCGCGTGCGCGTGCAGGTGGACGGAGGGGTGGGGCCTGACAACGTCGCTGCCCTGCGGGAGGCCGGCGCGGATCTCCTCGTCGCAGGGTCGGCCATCTTCGCGGCCGACGATCCAGGCGTCGCCTACCGCCGGCTGGCTGCTGCGGTCGCCCCGTGAATCTGGAGCGGGCGCTCGAGCTGGCCGAGCGCGGGCGTGGAACGACGCACCCGAACCCGGTCGTGGGTGCGGTCGTCGTGCAGGAAGGCCGCGTCGTCGGGGAGGGGTGGCACGAGCGCGCGGGCGGCCCGCACGCCGAGGTGGTGGCGCTCGAGGCAGCCGGCGGGCGTGCCCGCGGCGCGACGCTCTACGTGACGCTCGAGCCCTGTGCTCACCACGGCCGGACGCCGCCGTGCGCGGAAGCGGTCGTCAACGCAGGCATCGCGCGTGTCGTCGCCGCCGTCGGCGACCCCGACCCGCGCACGTACGGCCGCGGCTTCCAGCGGCTTCGCGACGCCGGGATCGAGGTCGAGCTCGCGGGCGGCGAGCTCGAGTGGCGCGCGCGTGTCCAGAACGAGGCATGGCGGACGTGGACCCGACTCGCCCGGCCGTTCGTGACGTTGAAGATGGCCGCCACGCTCGACGGCCGCGTGACCGTGCCCGGCTCGCGCTGGGTTTCGGGCGAGGCGAGTCGCCGCCGCGTTCACGAGCTGCGCGCACACGCCGATGCCGTCGCGGTCGGCATGGGTACCGTGCGCGCCGACCGACCGCTGCTGACCGCGCGTGACGTGCGCGCAGAGCGCCAGCCGCGGCGTCTGGCGTTCGGACACGGCCCGCTCCCCGCAGGCGTCGATCTCGAGCTCCGGACCGGCTCGCTGAGCGAAGAGCTGCGGGCGCTCGCCGGGGAGGGTGTCCAGTCACTGCTTCTCGAGGGTGGCCCCACACTCGCGGGCGCGTTCCTGCGCGAGGAGCTCGTGGACAAGGTACTCGTGTTCGTTGCTCCGCTACTCGGCGGCGACGGACCGCCGCTAGTCTCCGAGTTGTCGGCGCCCGTCCGGCTGGCCCGGTTCGGCGCCGAACGCGTTGGAGAGGACGTGCTCTTAACCGCCTATGTCCACGAGCCCTGATATGTCCCAGCTGCCCGCCGACCGTATCGTCAACGTGCTGTCACACTGGCTGGCCGGTCACGTTCGCTCGGGCCGCGTTCGTGAGGAGATCGAGCGCGTCGGGAGGGATGAACTGACGCCCGGCCAGGCCGAGGCCGTCGACGAGCTGCTCGCAGAGTTGCGCGACCCGGACGGGCATCCCGGCGAGCTCAACATGATCGCGCGGGAGACGATCGAGGCGCTCTGCCTGGATCGCTGACGCGCCGCCAGTAGCCTGACGACGTGTTCACCGGGATCGTCCGCGAGCGCGGCCGCCTCGTCGCCGTCGAGCGCACGGGCGCCGGCGTCCGCCTTACGCTCGACGCGCCGGAGACCGCACAGGCGACCGCGGTCGGTGACTCCGTCGCACTCGACGGCTGCTGCCTGACCGCGACGGCGGTCGAGAACGGCCGGCTCACGTTCGACGCGGTGCCCGAGACGCTGGCGCGGACGACGCTCGGACGTCTCCAGGACGGCGCCGCGCTCAACGTCGAGCCGGCGGTGCGGGCGGGCGAGTCGCTCGGCGGCCACTACGTCCAGGGCCACGTCGACGCGGTCGGCCGAGTCCGCTCCGTCGAGCCGGAGGGCGACGCAGCGCGCATCTGGGTCGAAGCGCCCCGCGAGGTCCTTCGCTACTGCGCCGAGAAGGGCTCGATCGCGATCAACGGCGTCTCGCTGACGATCGCAGAGCTTGCCGCCGACTCGTTCGCCGTTGCGCTCGTGCCGCACACGCTCACGATCACCACCCTCGGTGCACTCGTCGCGGGCGACGAGGTCAACCTCGAGGCGGATGTGCTCGCCAAGTACGTGGAGCGGCTCATCTCGCGGTGAAGCTCGCGGCGCTGTACAGCGTCTAGCTCGTTACGATCCGTCGTATGACCGCGACCGACTTTCCGGCCGTTTCAGCGCCGTTCGCGGCGGTCGAGGACGCCATCGAGGACGTCCGCCAGGGCAAGTTCGTGGTCGTCGTCGATGCGCCCGATCGTGAGAACGAAGGCGATCTCGTGATCGCCGCCCAGTTCGCCACGCCGGAGGCGATCAACTTCATGGCCACCCACGCGCGCGGCCTGATCTGCCTGTGTCTGACCGAGGACCGCTGTGAAGAGCTCGGGCTGCGTCCGATGTCCGAGCGCAACGAGACGCCGCTGGGCACCGCGTTCATGAACACGATCGAGGCGCGCGAAGGCGTGACGACCGGTATCTCGGCCCATGACCGCTCGCGGACGATTCAGGTCGCGATCGACCCGAGCAGGGGACGCCACGACCTCGTCCACTCCGGGCACGTCCAGCCGCTCAAGGCGCGTCCCGGCGGCGTGCTGCGCCGTGCCGGGCAAACCGAGGCAGCCGTCGATCTCGCGCGGCTCGCCGGGCTGATTCCGGCCGGCGTCGTCTGCGAGATCATGCGCGACGACGGGACGATGGCGCGCGTCCCGGACCTCGTCGACTACTGCGCGCGCCACGGTCTCAAGATGATCACGGTCGCCGATCTGATCGAGTACCGGCGGCGCACCGAGAAGCTCGTGGAGCGTACGACCGCCGTCCGGCTACCAACGGCGTACGGCGAGTTCACCGCCGTCGCGTTCCGCGAGACGCTGACGGGCAAGCCGCACGTTGCGCTCGTGAAAGGCGAGGTCGAGGGCGCCGAGAACGTGCTCGTACGCGTGCATTCCGAATGCGTCACCGGCGACGTCTTCCACTCGCTGCGCTGCGACTGCGGCGAGCAGCTGGAGCAGGCGCTGCTCCAGATCGGCGCGGAGCAGCGCGGCGTCCTGCTGTACATGTCGCAGGAGGGCCGCGGCATCGGGCTGCTCAACAAGCTGAAGGCGTACGAGCTCCAGGAGAGCGGGCTCGACACAGTCGAGGCGAACCTCGAGCTCGGCTTCCAGGCGGACGCGCGCGAGTGGGGGATCGGCAACCAGATCCTCGCCGATCTCGGGTTGACGACCATCCGGATCCTCACGAACAATCCGAAGAAGCTGACGGGTCTCGAGGGCTACGGATTGACGGTCACGGAGCAGGTGCCGATCGAGGTGCCGCCGAACGCCGAGAACCGGCGTTATCTCGAGACCAAGCGGGCGAAACTCGGCCACAGGCTGCACCACCAGGACCTGCGCTTCCAGCCGCCCGGTCAAGACGCGTGAGCGAGCGCGCCCCCGAGGCGGACGCGGCCGCCGAGCCACCCGCGCCCCAGCCCGACGGACGGACGGCCGAGCACGCGGTCGGCGACCTGCGCGTCCCGGCGGGGTACGCGGTCGTTGAGGGCGTCCCGAGCGGGAACGGGCGCAGCGTCGGCGTGGTGGTCGGGCGCTTCAACGGCGAGGTGACGAGCAGCCTGCTCGAGCGCGCCCTCGACACGCTCGAGGAGGAGGGTGTGGCGCGGGAGGCGGTGACCGTCGTGCCCGTCCCGGGCGCGTTCGAGCTGCCGCTCGCCGCCATGGCGCTTGCGAAGACACGCCGCTACGCGTGCATCGTCGCGATCGGCTGCGTGATTCGCGGCGAGACCCCGCACTTCGACTACGTCGCCGGCGAGGCGGCCAGCGGCCTTCAGCTGGCCGCGCTCGAGACGGGCGTGCCGGTCGCGTTCGGCGTGCTGACGTGCGATACCACCGAGCAGGCCCTGGCGCGTATCGACAAGGGGGCCGACGCGGTGCGTGCGGCGCTCGAGATGGCCGACGTGTTCGCCCGCCTCCGCTCGGCCGCGCCCACCTCGACGAAGGCGTAGACAGGCCGCCGGTCGCGCTCGGCTACACTCGGCCGACCATGTCCCGCGTCTGCGCCGTATGCGGCAAGAAGCCTGGCTTCGGGCACTCCCGCAGCCACTCGATGGTCGCGTCGAAGCGCCGCTTCGACCCGAACCTCCAGCGCGTTCGCATGGTCCTCGCCGGCAAGCCCCAGCGCGCGTACGTCTGCACGCGCTGTCTCAAGGCCGGCAAGGTCGAAAAGGCGATCTAGGCGGGGCCCGCCGCAGGCGGCTGTCCCACGCCGCTCCGTCGGCAGTCATCCCTACAGTAGGGCGGTGGCCGCCGGGCCGATCCGCGTTGTCGTCGTCGAAGACAACGACGTCTTCCGCGAGGCGCTCGAGTTGCTGCTCGGCGCCCGGCCGGATCTCCAGATCGTCGCCGCCGTGGGCGGGGGCGAGGAGGCCGTAGCGACTTGTCGCGCGCTGCACCCCGACGTCGTCCTGATGGACTACCGCCTGCCGGGCATGGACGGCGTCCAGGCGACCTCTCGACTGCGCGCGACCTGTCCCGAGGCGGCCGTCGTCTGCCTGACCGCCGCCGCGAGCGTGCGGGAGGCAGAGGCGCTGCGAGCAGCTGGCGCCGTCGCGTGCCTCAACAAGGACGCCGAGCTCGACGAGATCGTGGCTGCCATCCGGGCGGCGGCAACCACGCCCGCTGCCCGCTGAACGGCCGCGACTAGTATGGATCCGGGCCCGCGCACCGGGCGCGGGCGGGGGCACTTCATCCGTGAGAGGAGCATCATGCGTCAGTCCATGCGCGTCCTGGTCGTGAGCGCAGTCGCGGCCGGATTGCTCGCCGTTCCGGCCACGGCTCAGGCGGCGACCAAGCTGACGGCGATCGTCGGCCCGGCGTTCAACATCACGTTGAAGATGGGCACCAAGAAGGTGACGAGGCTGAAGGCGGGCAAGTACACGATCACCGTCAGGGACCGCTCGAACATCCACAACTTCCACCTGAAGGGGCTGGGCGTCAACAAGGACTCCGGCGTCAAGTTCGTGGGCACGAAGACGTGGACCGTGACACTCCGCAAGGGCACGTACGTCTACGTCTGCGACCCGCACAAGTCGTCGATGCGCGGTACCTTCAAGGTCGTCTGAGCCGTGCATCGCGTGAGGCGGCCGGCGCGGCCGCCTCACGCTTCACGCAGTAGCTCCTCCACGAACGAGCCGCCTGCGATGCGCCACGCGCGCAGCTCGCCCGTGTCGGCCCGCATGATCAGGTAGAGCCGGCCCTCCCAGAGGCCGACGTTCTCGACGTCCGTCCGCGAGGGCCGCGGCTCCGAGCCGGGATGCGAGTGGAAGACGGCGAGCTGCCAGCCCTCGTCCTCCAGGAACCAGAGTTCCGGGTCGACGTCGAGGTTGAATCGATACGGCGAGTCGGACGCGTTGCGCCCCCGCTCGTAGCGCTCGGCGCGACCGTCCCGGACGAGCACGAGTCCGCACGCCTCTCCGGGCAACGCCTCGCGCGCGTGCGCCTCGAGCTCGCGCCGCAGGGCAGCCGGGATCACCACCAGACCGTTCGCTCCATCGCGCGCTCGACGTCCTCGGCGGCCCAGAAGGGGGCCGACAGGTACTTCCAGCCGCCGTCGGCGAGCACGCACACGACGACGCCCTCCGCGAGCTCCTCGGCGAGCCGGCGAGCGATGTGCACGACGCCGCCCGATGACACGCCGGCGAAGATCGCCTCGCGGTCGAGCAGCAGGCGCACGCCGTGGACCGAGTCCTCGTTGGAGACGAGGATCTTGCGGTCGAGCTTCGAGACGTCGAGGATCGGCGGCACGTAGCCGTCCTCCAGTGATCGCAGCCCGATGACGGGATCCCCCGGCAGCGGCTCCACGCCGGCCACGACGACGCCGGGGAACGCCTCGCGGAGGCGCGCGCCGGCACCCATCAGCGTTCCGCCCGTGCCGAGACCGGCGACGAGCACGAGTGGGCTGCGTTCGCGTAGCGCACTCACGTGCTCGAGCGCTGCGATGATCTCGGCACCGGTTCCGTCGTAGTGAGCGCGCGGGTTGGCCGGGTTCTCGTACTGGAACGGCATGAAATAGCGCGGCTCGCGCTCGCACAGCTCGAGTGCCGCGCGCACCGCACCGTTCGTCCCTTCGCCGGCCGGCGAGACCACGACCTTCGCGCCGAGCAGTCCGAGCAGGCGCCGCCGCTCCTCGGTCGCGTCCGCCGGCATGACGCACGTGAGGGGATAACCCTTCAGCCGCGCCACCATCGCGAGCGAGATGCCGGTGTTCCCGCTCGTCGGCTCGAGCAGCTCGCGCCCAGGCTGGAGCTCGCCGCGCGCCTCCGCGTCCTCGATCATCGCCTTGGCGACACGGTCCTTGAGGGAGCCGGTCGGGTTCTGGCCCTCGAGCTTCGCGAACAGGCGTACGCCCGGCTTCGGCGCCAGCCGCGCAAGCTCGACCAGCGGTGTGTTCCCGACGAGGTCGAGCAGCGATGCGGCGGGATGCTGCGCTAGATAGTGGCTGACAGCCACAAGCCTTCGACCCGCCGCCGACCGTCGGCTCGGCGGGGCACGTCGGCCGGCGCCCCTGCGACAACGTGGCTGACAGCCACTAGCTCGCGTCGCCGCCGGCCATCGCCGGCAGGAGAATCACGGTCGAGCCGTCGCGCACGTGCGTCTCGAGCCCATCCAGCGTGCGCACGTCCTCGCCGTCGACGTACGCGTTGACGAAGCGAGCCAGACCGCCGTCGGCGTAGATCCGCTGCGCGAGCTGCGGGTAGCGCGTGGTCAGATCCTGCAGCGCCTCGCGCACCGTCGAGCCTGCCACCGCGACCTCGCGCTCGCCGGCGGTCTCGGTGCGCAGCGTGGGCGGGATGCGGACGGTGACGTTCACGGCCGGGAGACGCCGCCGGCCGAGGGCGCGAGGCAGAATTCGACGTAGTCGACGTACTGGGTGATCGTCGGGTTCTCGCCGCAGACCGGGCAGTCGGGGTCGCGGCGGAGCGCCACCTCGGTGAACGACGCCTCGAGCGCGTCGTAGAGGAGCAGCCGCCCGACGAGCGGCGTGCCGATCCCGAGCGCGAGCTTGAGCGCCTCGTTCGCCTGGATGGAGCCGATCACGCCCGGGAGGACACCGAGCACGCCGCCCTCGGCGCAACTCGGCGCTAGCTCGGGGGGCGGGGGCTGCGGGAAGAGGCAGCGGTAACACGGGCCCTCCCGCGGCTTGAAGACCGTCACCTGCCCCTCGAAGCGGAAGATCGAGCCGTGCACGACCGGGACGTCGTGCCACACGGACGCATCGTTGACGAGGTAGCGCGTGGGGAAGTTGTCGGCGCCGTCGACGATGACGTCCCAGCGCTCGTCGAGGATGGCGTCGATGTTCTCGGAGGTCAGGCGCTCCTCGTACGTGAGCACGTCCACGTCCGGGTTCAGCGACTCGATCCGTTCCCGCGCCGACTCGACCTTCGGGTGCCCGAGCGCCGCCGTCGAGTGGAGCACCTGTCGCTGCAGGTTCGAGTCGTCGACGGTGTCGGCGTCGATGATGCCGAGCGTGCCAACGCCCGCCGCAGCGAGGTAGAGCGCGGCCGGCGACCCGAGCCCGCCGGCGCCGACGAGCAGCATCCGCGCTTCGAGCAGCCGCAGCTGGCCCTCCTCGCCGAGCTCCGGAATGAGCAGGTGGCGGCTGTAACGGCGGAGCTTGTCGGGATCGAGCGAGCTCGGGACGACGAGCGGCAGCGCACGCGCCTCCCAGTCGACGAGTCCGCCGGCGACGTTCATGGGGCGCGCGTAGCCGAGCTCGCGCAGTGCCTCGGCGGCGCGCAGCGACCGCGCCCCGCTACGGCAGTACAGGAGTACCGGCCGGTCGCGGTCGGGCGCGACCTCGCCGATCCGTTCGACGACCGTCCCGAGCGGGACGAGCGTCGCACCCGGGATGTGGCCCTGGTTCCACTCGGCGGGCTCGCGGACGTCGACGAGCACCGGCGGCGGGTCACTTTCGAGCAGCGCCTGCGCGGCGCCGGCATCGAGCTCCTCGACGCGACTGCCGGCGGTGGTCTCCATGAGCCGAGAATAGCCACCGGCCGGGGGTCCACGGAGGCGCTCGCCGCTATCGTCGCCACGATGAGCGCACGCGCGCGCGTCGTAGCCGTCGTCGGTCTGGTCGCGGCGGTCGCCGTCGCCGCGACAGTGCTCGTCGCGGCGCGAGGCGACGACGCGGGCGACGGAGGTGCGCGCACCGGGAGGCCGTACCTGCTTCTCGATCTCGGCGTGCGGACGGACGCCCAGGCGCGAGCGCTGCGGCGTGCCGCCCAGCTATACGCGTCCGGGCAGCGTGCGGAGGCCGCGCGCATCTTCGACCGATACGCCTCGCCGCCCGCCCGGGTCGGCGCCGCATTTGCATCCTGGCCGGAGGGCTCGGTCGCGGCCGTCGAGCGGCTCGCCGCCGAGCACCCGCGCGACTCGTTCGTGCTCCTCCACCTCGGGCTTGCCCGCTACTGGAGCGGCGACGACCGCGGCGCGGTCGCGGCGTGGCTCGACGCCGCCCGAGCCGAGCCCGACACACTCTCGGCTCTGCGGGCGGAGGACTTCCTGCAGCCGCAGCCGCTGCCCGAGCTGGTGCCCACCTTCGTGCCGAGCTTCGCTCCGCCGACGGAGATTCGCCGCCTAACACCGCCCCGGCAGCTGCGCGCCCTCGAACGGGCGGCCCGCCGTCCCGATGTCCGCGCCAAGCTGCTCTACGGGCTGGCCCTCCAGCGACTCGGCCGGCAGATCTCCGCACAGCGGCAGTACGCGGCCGCCGTCCGTCTCGCGCCGGGAAACGCCGAAGCGCGCGTTGCCGAGGCACTCTCTCGCTTTCGGAAGAGCGATCCCACGCCCGCCTTCTCACGGCTGGGACCGTTGACGCGGCGCTTTCCAGGAGAGCCGACGGTGCGCTTCCACCTCGGCCTCGCGCTCGCATGGATGGGCCGGCTGCAAGAAGCCGAGCGGCAGTTTCGGCTTGCGCGACGCATCGATCCCCGCGACCCGCTCGGGCGGGAAGCGGACCGCTGGCTCACACGTCTCGAGAAGGAGAGGATGGACGAGACGAGTAGGACTCACACGCCAGAAAGATGAGCCGGTCGGCCCATGGCGCCGCACGTCCTGTGCAGGGAAAATGGCGACGTTGACGACAGGGAAGGCCACAGCTACGGTGAAGAGCGCGTACCCGGAGGGGGGCCGAGTGGACGCAGAGACAGGCGCTGCGAAGCGGGACCGGGCACCGGTCGGAGAGATTCTCGAGACGGACGAAGCGCGCGGTCTGCTGGCAACGGCCCAGGAGCACGGCTCGTTGAACGCCGACGAGATCGCGCTCGCGCTCGGCGAGCTCGACCTCGACGCCGGCCAGCTCGACGAGGTCTACTCGGCTCTCGAGGAGCTCCAAATCGACGTCGTCGAGCGGGAGACCGAGCCGGACCTGGGGCCCGATCTCGACAGCGATGTGCGCGAGGTCTCGACCGACGCGCTTCAGCTCTTCCTCAAGGACATCGGCAGGGTCGACCTGCTCACCGCCGCACAGGAGGTCGAGCTCGCCAAGCGGATCGAGCGGGGCGACGACCACGCGAAGCAGGAGATGGTCGAGGCGAACCTCCGCCTCGTGGTCTCGATCGCGAAGAAGTACCGCAACCAGGGCCTGCCGTTCCTCGATCTCATCCAGGAGGGGACGATCGGGCTGGTGCGCGCCGCCGAGAAGTTCGACCACCGGAAAGGCTTCAAGTTCTCGACCTACGCGACGTGGTGGATCCGTCAGGCGGTCGCGCGGGCGCTCGCCGACAAGGCGCGCACGATCCGGATGCCGGTTCACGTGGTCGAGAAGCTCAACAAGATCGTCCGTTCCGAGCGCAAGTTGCGCGCCGAGCTGGGCCGCGAGCCGACGTCTGCGGAGATCGCTCGCGACCTCGACCTGGGTCTGGACGAGGTCGAGCACATCCGCCGCTCGTCGCAGATCCCCGTCTCGCTCGAGAAGCCGGTCGGCGACGAGGAGGACTCGGAGTTCGGGCACTTCCTGACCGACGACTCGGAGCCGCTTCCCGATGAGGCTGTCGAGGAGGTGCTCCGCAAGGACACTCTCAAGCGGATCCTCGGGATGCTCTCCGAGCGTGAGCGCTCGGTGCTGGAGATGCGCTACGGGCTGAACGGGACGCGGCCGTGCACGCTCGACGAGGTCGGCAGGGCGTTCAACGTGACGCGCGAGCGCATCCGTCAGATCGAGAACCAGACCCTCAAGAAGCTGCGCGCGCTGGCGGACGCCCAGCGGCTGCGCGAAGTCGCTTAACCGCTCGAAGTCCGGCTTCGGCTGCGCCGAAGCCATGACGACTTCGAGCGGATCAACGCGGACGACGACGGGGCGCTGCCCGTGGGCAAATGGGACGCTCGTTCGTCACTGGGTCGAAACGCGCCTCGCATAGACTCGCCCGCCGTGGAGCAGGCCTGGCTGGAGGAGCTGTCGGAGCTCTTGCGGATCCCGAGCGTCAGCGCCGATCCAGCTCATGTTTCCGACGTTCGGCGAGCGGCCGAGTGGGTGCGCGACTTCGTGCGGCGGGCGGGCGGCGACGCCGAGCTCGTCGAGACCGGCACTCAGCCGCTCGTCGTGGGCGAGATCCGCGCCTCGCGGAACGCCGACAGGGCGCCGACGGTGCTCGCGTACGGGCACTTCGACGTCCAGCCGCCGCAGCCGCTCGATCTCTGGACTAGCCCGCCGTTCGAGCCCACGATCGACGGCGAGTGGTTGGTCGCACGCGGCGTCGCAGACGACAAGGGTCAGCTCTTCGCGCTCCTCAAAGCGGCCGAGCTGCTCGCGCTGGGCGGCGAGCTACCGGTCAACGTCCGCGTCGCGTGCGACGGCGAGGAGGAGACGGGCGGGCACGCCATCGCCGACTTCCTCGCCGCCGACGAGCGCGGCGCCGACGCCTGCCTGATCTTCGACGGCGGCATGACCAGGCGCGGCGTGCCCGAGTTCATGATCGCGACGCGCGGGCTGCTGGCGTTCGATCTCCGCGTGCGCACCGGCGAGCGCGACCTTCATTCCGGCATGTACGGCAACGCGGCGCTGAACGCCATCCATGCGCTCGCGGAGACGCTTCAGGGAGTGCTGCCCGTGGACGGGCACGCGCCGACGCAGCTGCACGTCGGCGTGGCGCCGCTGACGGACGAGGAGCGGGCGTCGTGGGCCGAGCTGACGCCGGGCGCCGAGATGCTCGCCGCACAGGGCGCGGTGCCCAACGACGAACGCGCGGCCGAGGAGTTCTACCTGCGGACGACCGCGGAGCCTTCCGTGGACGTGAACGGCATCCTCGGCGGCAAGCCGGGCCTTCGCAACACGACTCTGCCCGTATTCGCGGAGGCGAACTTCACGGTGCGGCTGGCGCCGGGGCAGGACCCACGCGCGGTCAGCGAGGCCGTCGACCGCCTGATCCACGAGGCCGCGCCGGCAGGCGCGACGGTGGAGCTCGAGCGCGGCGAGCCGCCCGCCCGCCCGGGCCTCGTCCCGCCGGACACGCCCGCCGTTCAGCTCGCATTGGCCGCATTCGAGCGCGTCTTCGGACGTCGGCCGCTGCTCGTCCGAATCGGGGGAACGTTGCCGATCATTCCCGCGCTCGCGGACAAGGGCATCCCGACGGTGCTGACCGGCGTGGCGCTCGCCGAGAGCCAGATTCATTCGCCGAACGAGCGGCTGCTGCTCGAGTACATCCCGCTGGGCGTCGAGGCGGCGCGCGAGTGCTACCGCGCGTTCGCCGATCTCGGGTAGGCCGGCTTTTGCAGAATCGTCGCGGGTGCGTGACACTTCCGTGATTGCGCCTGGCACCGCGGACCAAGGACCCCAAACCCGCGTGTCGCCTGCGGCGGGGACAAAATCGTCACCTCGGCGTCACGCTTTGGCGCGCGTGCCTGGCCCCGCCCGGCCCTGCTCGCGGCCACGTCCCGCGCGGGCATGGCCCTGCGGCGAGCGCCTCAGTCCCAGGGCGGCGGGTTGTGCACCCAGCGGCCGCCGACCATCGTCGCGACGACGTGCACCTCCTCCAGCTCCTCCGGTGGGCAAGCGAGCGGGTCTCGATCCAGGACGACGAGATCGGCCAGATAGCCGGGCAGGAGCTTCCCGCGCCGCCGCTCGTCGCCGGCGAGCCACGCCGGCGTGCTGCAGCTCGCGATCAGCGCCTGCTCGATCGTCAGCGCCTGCTCGGCGTGCCACGCCGGCCGCTCGTCGAGCGTCCGGAGCACGCCTGCACGAATGCCCGCGAGCGGGTCGAGCTCTTCGATTGGCGCGTCCGATCCGTTCGCAACCAGCGCGCCGGCCTCCCACAGGGAGCGGTACGCGTAGGCGCGCTGTGTCTTGCCCGCCCAGAAGCGGTCGGCCAACTCGCGGTCGGCCGGTGCGTGCGAGAACTGCACCGAGGCGGCGATACCGAGGTCTGCGAACCGCCCGACGTCCTCGACCGCCAGGAGCTGCGCGTGCTCGATCCGCTGGCGCAGTCCGAGCGGCGCCCACCCGTGGCGGGTCGCCTCGAAGGCATCGAGCGCATCGCGATTGGCCCGGTCGCCGATCGCGTGGACGGCCACCGGCCAGCCCGCACGCGCGGCACGTCGCACGAGCTCGGCCAGCTCGTCACGGCTCGTGATCTCGACCCCCGACCCGTCGAGCAGCCGTGCCGTCTGCGAGCCCAGCGTGCCGTCCATGAACACCTTGAGGTAGCCGAGCCGGAAGAACGCGTCGCCGACCGTCGAGCGCAACCCGAGCGCCTCCAGCTCGTCGAGCCGGTCGACGGGCAGGGACTGCCAGACGCGGAGCGTCAGCGACTCGTCGGATTGCAGCCGCTGCCAGAACCGCGGTGCGCCGAGCCAGCCGTCCTTGTCGTGGACGCTGGCCACACCCCGTGAAGCCGCAATCCGCAGCCCCTCGCGCATCGCGTCCACGTATTCGTCGTCGGAGACGCGGATGTGCCGGTCGCGGAACCGCCACGCGGCCTCCTCGCGCAGGACGCCCGTCGGCTCGCCGGTCGCATCGCGTTCGACGACGCCGCCCGCGGCCTCCAGGTCCCCGTCCGCGACGGCGAGCGCGGCCGAGTTGAGCCAGAGCGAGTGCGAGTCGTGCGCGAGCAGCGCGGTCGGGACGCTGCCCGTCACGGCGTCGAGCGCTTGCCTGGTCGGCTCGACGCTCGGGTTCCAGTCGCCGCTCCGCCAGCCGCGACCGCGCAGCCAGCGGCCGCGCTCGAGCTCGCCGACTGCGTCGCGGACGACTGCGAGCGCCTCGTCGAGCGAGCGCGTCGCCTCGAGGCGCAGCTCGCGGCGTGCGAGCGCCCACGTGGGAAAGTGCACGTGCGCGTCCGCGAACGCGGGCAGCACGCAGCGCCCGCCCAGATCGACGCGCTCGGGTGACGCGAGCGCCGTCTCGTGCGTTCCGATGCCTCCCGCGACGCGCTCGCCCGCGACCGCCAGCGCGCGGGCGATCGGAAGGGACACGTCGAGCGTGCGAACCACCCCGTTCTCCAGGATCACGCGGCGAATGTACTGAGCGCTCAGCGCCTGCGAGTAGGGTGCGCCCGGTGAGTGAGTACCACCTCGGCCGGCTGCTCGACCACGTCCACGTGCGGGTTCGCGATTTGGAGGCGAGCAAGCGGTTCTACCGCGTTGCGCTCCGGTCGCTCGGGCGCGAGCTGAG
>JACVRM010000045.1 GCA_014534415.1 Thermoleophilia bacterium
CGCCGTGAAGGTGGTGTTGAGGCCCTAAACGGCCGCGCCCGTCGCGGCCTCGAGGAACGCCCCGCAGAGCGTGCGGCCGATCTCGTTCCAGGCGCCGATCCGCTCACGCGTCTCGGCGCGCAGCGTCTCCACGTCGAGCTCGACCCCGCGGTCGGCCAGCCAGCGGTCGATCTGCGCGGCCGTCACCTCGGGATGGAACTGGATGCCCCAGGCGCGGTCGCCGAGACGGAACGCCTGCGGGCAGCAGCCGTTCCGGGCCAGCTCGGTCGCTCCGCTCGGAACCTCGAACGCATAGCTGTGCGACTGGAAGGCGTGGAACCGCTCGGGCAGCGCCCGGAAGACCGGGTCGTAGGCAGCCGCCCGCGTCAGCTCGACCTCCGTCCAGCCGTGCTCCGGCTCTGCGGCCGGGCGGACGCGCGCGCCGGCCGCCTGCGCGAGCAGCTGGCCCCCCAGGCAGACGCCGAACACCGGCTTGCCGCGCGCGACCACGTCGCGCAGGAGCTCGTCCTCGTCGCGCAGCCACGGGTACTCGTCGAACTCATTGGGATGCATGCGGCCACCGAAGGCGAGCACCGCGTCGAAGCCGTCGAGCGGCCGCGGCGGAGGCGACCCCTCCGTGGTGTTCCAGAGGTCGAGCTCGTGGCCAAGTTGGCTCACGACGTCGCCGAAGAGCGACGGCCCCACGTTCTCTCCGTGGACGAGCGCGAGGACGCGCACGCCGCCCAGTTTGCACGCGACAGCCGGCCCGGCGCGGCACACGTGTCGCCACTGCCGTCAGCGGGAAGAGACGACGAATGGCCGGGCTGATCGAGGACTACGGGCTGCTCGTCCTCTTCGCCGTGATCGCGCTCCAGGCCGCGGGCGGCGCCGGGCTGCCCGGCAAGACCGCACTCGTCCTCGCGGCGGTGCTTGCGGCGGACGGGCGCCTGCCGATTCTCGGCGTGCTCGCCGTGGCGGCCGTCGCGATCATCGCGGGCGGCGCGGTCGGCTACGCGATCGGGCGGATCGCCGGACGCCGGCTCGTCCAGCGTCCGTTCCTCAAGCGGCATTGCGAGAGGCCGCTCGGCCTGGCAGAGGCGTTCTTCGAAACCCACGGCGGCAAGGCCGTCTTCTTCGCGCGCTTCCTGCCCGGCCTGAAGGTGATCGCCGCGCCGGCCGCCGGAATCTGCCGGATGCCGCTCGCGCGGTTCGCCGTCTGGCACGTCGCGGCCGCGATCGCCTTCGCCCTGCTCTTCGGCGTGACCGCCTACTACGCGGGAGAGGCGGCGATCGAGGTCGTCGAGCGCTTCGGGATCTACGCACTCGCACCACTCGGCGTGCTCGTCGTCGCCGCCTGGCTCGTGTACCGACACTTCCTGGCGAAGGACAAGACGCTGCTGGAGATCCTCACGGGCGTGGAGGCGCGCCAGTCGGCCTGACTGCTGCGCCGCGACGCCGTAGAGAGGTTCGAGGTCCTCGCGGAACGCCGCCTCTGACGGCGCGCGCGCCGCTCTGGTCTGCGATTAGCCGACGATCGCCGACACGATCGCCAGCATGACGACCAGCGCGGCGACCGCGAGCGCGGCGTACGCGAGCGCCGGCCGGCCTTCGCGGCGGTCGCGCTCCGCGACGCCCAGGTACGCGGCCGCACCTGCGAACACGCTGGGCAGACCCGTCCAGAAGACGGCGAGCGAGACGAAGCCCAGCACCGCCAGCACGAGCGCCGCGACGCCCGCGCTCTCGCCGACACGCGGAACGACGACCCAGAACAGAATCGCGGCGACCCCCGCCGAGATGGCGAGCACGAGCAGCCATTCGCCGACCGAGTCGCCATCGTCCTTGAACGTGCCGATCGCGGTGAGAACGGCGGCGACCGCGAACGAGGCAGCGGCGAACGCATTGCGCCGGCTCATCGGGCGGCCACGCTAAACCGTCTGCGTGGCGAAGGCAAGCGGGCGTCAAGCCACTCGCCGCTCTCCCGCGTCTCGACGTTGCCGGCCCGTGGGCCCGCTTCGGACTTCTTAGCCGCTGCTTAACGCGCCGTGTGCTCTGATTCGGCTCGAGTGGCTTCAGGGCAGACGGGCGGCGCGACCGCGTCTCTCGATGCGCGGCGGCAACTCGCTCAACCGGCGTCGACAGGAAGGAGCCGACGTGGCCGACAGCCACACCGACCTCTCCGTTCCCGAGCCCCCGCAGGCGCAGCAGCGCCTCGAGGAGGCCCTCTTCGAGATCCGGCGCATCATCGCCGGCCAGGACGCGATGCTCGAGCGTGTACTCGTCTGCCTGCTCGCCGGCGGTCACCTTCTGATCGAAGGAGTGCCCGGGCTCGCCAAGACGCTGACGATCAAGACGACGGCCAGCGTTCTCGGCGGGACGTTCCACCGCGTTCAGTTCACGCCCGATCTCGTACCGTCGGACCTCGTCGGAACGCGGATCTACCGGCCCGACAGCGGCGAGTTCGACACGGAACTCGGACCGGTCTTCTGCAACTTCCTGCTCGCCGACGAGATCAACCGGGCGCCCGCGAAGGTGCAGTCCGCGCTGCTCGAGGTCATGCAGGAGCGGCAGGTCACGATCGGCAAGGCGACCTACCCGGTCCCAGACCCCTTCCTCGTCATGGCGACGCAGAACCCGATCGAGTCGGAGGGGACATACCCGCTGCCGGAGGCGCAGGTTGACCGTTTCATGCTGAAGATCCTGGTCGGCTACCCGGCGCGCGACGAGGAACTGACTGTCGTCCAGCGCTCGCTCGTCCCGCCGCCCGACCTCCGGCAGGCGCTCTCGCTCGACGACCTGCGGGCGCTGCAGCGCGCCGTGTACACCGTCTACATCGATCCGGCAGTCGTGAGCTACGCCGTCTCGCTCGCAGCGGCGACACGGTCGCCCACCGAGCACGGACTCGCCGACATCCAGGCGTACATCTCGTTCGGCGCCAGTCCGCGCGGGCCGATCAGCGTCGTCCAGAGCGCCCGCGCGCTCGCGCTGCTGCGTGGCCGCGATTACGTGCTGGCGCAGGACCTCGTCGAGCTCGCCAAGGATGCGCTCCGCCATCGCCTCGTGCTCAGCTACCAGGCGCTCGCCGAGGAGATGACGCCGGACGCGATCCTCGACCGCGTGCTCGCCGCCGTGCCGGTGCCGCAGATCGATCTCGCCCGGGCCACCGCCGCGTGAGAGCCATCGACGCGCTTGCGCCGGCGCGCACCCCATCGCGCCCGGGTCCCGGGCCGTTGCCGGACGCGCTTCTCCGCGCGCTCGACCTGACGATTGCGCGGCGCGTCGAGGGACTGCTCGCCGGGGACTACCGGTCCGGGCTCCTCGGCGTCGGCACGGAGCTTGCGCAGGTGCGCCCGTACGAGCCCGGGGACGACGTCCGCCGGATCGACTGGAACGTGACGGCGCGCACGCGCATCCCGCACGTCCGTGTGCAGCTCGCCGAGCGCGTGATGACGACCTGGATCGTGCTCGACACGTCGGCGTCGATGACTTTCGGAACCGCCGACCGGCGGAAGGCCGACGTCGCCGAGGGCGCGGCGCTCGCGCTCGCGCACGTCGCGACGCGGCGGGGGAACCGTCTGGGCGTCGTGACGTTCGGCAGCGACGACTCCTTGGTCGTTCCGCCCCGACAGGGGCGCTCGGGACTTCTGGGACTCCTCGCTGCGCTTCGCGACCACGAGCAACCGGAGAGCCGGCAGACGTCGTTCGCCGAAGCGTTCCGGCGCACCGCGGCGGCGGCACGCCAGCGGGCGCTCGTCGCCGTCGTCTCGGACTTCCGCGCGCCGCCGACCTGGCGGCGTGAGCTGCTACAGCTGGCCGGGCGCCACGACGTGATCGCCGTCGAGATCCGCGACCCCCGCGAGCAGGAGCTGCCGAACGTCGGCGAGCTGTGGCTCGTCGACCCGGAGACGGGAAGACGGCTGCGTGTCGACACGCGGAGCGCGAAGCTGCGTGCGCGGTTTGCCGAGGCCGCGAGCGCCGAACGCTCGACGCTCGCCGGCACGTTGGCCGGCCTCGGCGTGCGCCACGTCGTTCTCTCGACCTCCGGCGACTGGCTGCGCGTGCTCGTGCCGTTTCTCCGGCGGAGGAGGCGGGCCGCGTGAGCTTCGACTGGCCGGTGGCACTGCTGGCGTTGCTCGCCGTGCCGGCCGCCGTCGGCGCGTACGTCGTGCTCGACCGGCGCCGGGCGAGCGACGCCGCCCGCTTTGCGACGCCGGCGCTCTTCCCGAACGTCGTCGCGCACGCGCCCGGCCGGCTGCGTCATGTGCCCGCCGTCGTTCTGCTCCTGGGTCTGGCGGCGCTGCTCACCGGCTTCGCGCGCCCGCACGCGAACATCTCCGTGAAGCGGGAGGAAGCGACGGTCGTGCTGGCGCTCGACGTTTCCCGCTCGATGACGGCGACGGACGTCCAGCCGACCCGGCTGGCGGCCGCGCAGGCCGCGGCACGGCACTTTCTCGAGCAGATCCCGGCGCGGTTTCGCGTCGGCGTGGTCACCTTCGCCACGCGGGCGCACGTCGCGACGCCGCCCACCGCCGACCGTCAGGTCGCCGGCGCCGCGCTCTCGGAGATCCGCTCGGGCGAGGGCACCGCGCTGGGCGAGGCAATCGAGCTTTCACTTCGCGCCGCTCGCTCCCTGCCGGGTAGCGACTCGGCGGAGCCGCCGCCCGCCTCGGTCCTGCTCATCTCGGACGGCGCGCAGACGCAGGGCGACCTGACCCCGAGGCAGGCGGCGCAGCGGGCGCGCGCAGCCGGCGTCCCCGTCTCGACGATCGTTCTCGGGACGGCGAACGGCGTCGTCGAGCGCACGCTCACCGGCGGCTATCGCGAGCGCATCCGCGTGCCGCCCGACCCCGCCGCGCTGCGCCACGTCGCGACGACGAGCGGCGGCGAGTTCTTCCAGGTCGTGGACGATGTGAGGCTGCGGCGTGTCTACGAGGAGCTCGGCTCGCGGCTGGGGCACAAGACCAAGCGGACGGAGATCACAGTCGCGTTCGCGGGGGCGGGCCTGGCGCTGTTCGTCGTCGCGGGCGGGCTGTCGATGTTCCTCCTGCGGAGGCTGCCGTGAGACGCGCTCTCGTCGTCGCCGTCGTGTCGCTCGCGCCGTTCGCCGGCGCCGGCGACGCGAGCGCGGCGCGCGAGTGTGACGGCCTCGACGTCTGCATCAGCGTGCCCGGGCCGTGGGTCGCCGTGCCCGCCGCGCCGGCGCGCGGCACGCGTACCGTCTACTACCAGCTCACGTGCCCACGCGGGAGCATCGTGGGGGGCGTCGATGCGGTTCGGCGCGACCGCACGCTCGACGTGCGGTTCCTCGGGGCTATGGGTAGCCCGATCAATCCGGGCATCACGACCTCGCGCAGAGTGCTGTTCGTTGCCACGTATGCGCGCACGCGGAGGACCTCGTTCCGCCCCTTCGCCGGCTGCATCCCGACGAGCGGCGGAGGTGGCCGCGGCACGACGTTCTTCGCGGCGGTCGCGCCGCCCCGGGCGCAACCACCGGTGCGGAGAGTGCGCACGGTGCGCGTGCGGCCGGGCGGCCGCCGGGTGGCGGTCGCGTGCCGGCGAGGCGAGCGGATCGTCGGCTCGTCCCACGCCGTGGGCTTCCGGAGCCGGCGTCCGCCGAGCGCCCGGCTGATGGCCGGTGTGGGCGCAGCCCACCGCCGGCTGAACGGCCGTGTCGAGGTGCGCGCACGGCGCGGTGCTGCGGTGCCGACCTCGGCTCGCGTCGTCGTGCAGGTGCACGCTCTCTGCGCGAGGGGAGCGGCATGAGCTTCGAGTGGCCGCTCGCGCTCATGTGCCTGCTCGCCGTCCCGCTCGTTCTGGCGGCCTACCTGCTCGCGCAGCGACGGGAGTCGCGCTACGCGCTCGCCTACCCGAACCTCGACGTGCTCGCCGGTGTGGTCGATCGCTCGGGCGCCTGGCGGCGCCGGCTGCCGCCGGCGCTGTTCCTGCTGGCGCTCGCGACGCTCGCGGTCGCCGTCGCGCGCCCGCATGTGAACGTGATGGTCGAGCGCGAGGAGGCGACGGTCGTGCTGGCAATCGACAGCTCCGGCTCGATGCTCGCCGAGGACGTCGCCCCGACCCGGCTCGAGGCCGCTCAGGCTGCTGTTCGAACGTTTCTCGACGAGCTGCCGGCGCAGTTCCGCGTCGGCGTCGTCGCATTCGCCGGCGAGCCGCACGTCGCCGCTCCGGTGACTGCCGATCGCGACCTCACGCGCGAGGCTGTCGATTTCCTCGTGCCGCTGCGCGGCACGGCGATCGGAGACGCCGTCGCGCGGGCGGCACAGCTCGCGGCCGAGGCGACCGGCGTCCCCCGCCGGGGAATGCTCGCCGGTTTCTTCGCCGCGCCTGCGCCCGGAACCGGGCCCCCTGCCGCCGTACTCCTCCTCTCTGACGGCTTCCAGACGCAAGGAGTGCTGTCCCCCCTCGACGGAGCCGCGCAGGCGCGCGAGCTCGGCATCCCGGTCTACTCGATTGCGCTCGGCACCGACCAGGGAGTCCTCGACTTCCCCGCAGCGGGCCGTTCGATCCCCGTTCCGCCGGACCGAGAGTCGCTCCGACGTATCGCCGAGGAAACGGAAGGTCGGTACTTCGACGCGCCGACGGCCGAGGCGCTGCGGGCCGCGTACTCCGAGCTCGGCTCCCTGCTCGCCGAGGAGCCCGGCCGGGAAGAGGCGACCTTCGCGTTCCTCCTCGCGGCGGCCGCCCTCGGGCTCGCCGCCGCGGCGCTGTCCGCGGTCTGGTTCAGCCGGATCCCGTAGGCGATCGTTGAAGCGCCCGCCGACCCGCGCGGGCGGCCGTACGGCGGCACCGTCAGCGGCCCCGTCAGCGGCGCTCCAGGCGCTGGGCGGCCTCCGCCGCGAGGAGATTCCCTTTCTGCTCGTACAACGCGATCGCCTCGGCGATCAGCGGCCGCGCCTCGTCGGGCCGGTCGGCGAGGCGCAGCACCTCGGCCTGGTCCATGAGGGCGTCGGCGTGGTCGTTGATGAAGTCGCCGGCCGCGGCGAACGCGACGGCCTCGGCGGCGAGCGCCTCGGCCGCGGCGAGGTCGCCCTGCGCGGCGCGAGCCGGGGCCCTCGTCGCCCGCCAGATGATGTTCGCCATCACGTCGTTCGGACGCGCGGCCTGCTCCGCCAGCTCCGTCGACTGCTCCGCCTCCGCGTAGCGGCCCTGATCGCAGAGCACGCGGCCGAGCTGGGCGGCGAGCGTGGAGAAGTTCGTCTTCTCGCCGACCTCGGCGAGGCCCGCGATTCCCGCGCGGAGCTCGGCTTCCGCCTCGACCGGGTCGGTTCGCAGCAGCGATCCGTAGATCGAGTAGTAGGCGACGCGGCGGAGCGACCGCTCGTCGCCGGCCGCCTCCCTCGCCTGCGCGAACAGGGTCGCTGCCGTGTCCACGTGCCGCTGGACGCGCTCGAGGTGGCCGCGAAGGGCGAGCAGGGTCACCTGCAGGAAGCTGTCGTCGGCGGCGATCTCGAGGAGGTCCTCGCACCGGCGGCTTGCGTCGGCAGCGTGTGAAGGGCCGAGCGCCAGCGTGACCGCGAGCCACTCCACGATCTCGCGCACCTCGAACGGGTCGCCGGCGCGCAGTGCGTGCACGAGCGCACGCTCGGACGCCTCTCGCGCGCCGTCGCTCGAGCGTGCGAGGTACCGCGCCTGCGCGATCAGCCGCCAGGCGCGCGAGAGCCCCAGGTCGTCTCCGTGCCGGCCGAAGACGTCTCTCGCCGACTCCGCCACCTCGATGAGCTCGCCGGGCGTGCTCTCCGGCTCGGTGAAGAGCCGCAGGAATCCGCGCTGCACAAGCGCGTGCGCTCGAAGCCGCTCGTCGCCCGTCTCGAGCGCGTCACCGACCACCGCATCTGCCCACGCGAGGTCGTTGCCGAGGCCCTGCGCGACCCGCACGTTCGGGACGAGCTCCAGACGCGCGGGATCGTCGGCAGGAAGGAGCGCGGCGGCGCGAGAGATGAGGTTCACACCGGCCGGCACGTCGCGGCGCGCAAAGGCGCGGCGGCCCGCCGCGCCGAGCATCGTCGCGCCGCGGCGGGCGACGTCTTGAGCCCGTTCGTCCGCACCTCCGAGCTCGACTCGGTAGCGGGAGGCCTGCTCGAGGTGGTAGCCGATGATCTCCTCGTACTCGACTGGGCGCGACTCCGCCTTCTGCTCGAGCCAGTCGGCGTAGCGCTCGTGCAGCCCCGCACGCGCCTCCTTGGGTATGGAGTCGTACGCGGCGTCGCGGATGAGCAGGTGCCGGAACCGGAACGCCTGCTCACCGGGGAAGAGCGGGCGGTCCGGCCGGATGAGGTCCTTCCGAACGAGCGTCGCCAAGGTCGTCCTCGTGCCGGGCCGTTCTGCGGGCGGCGACAGATCGCTCACGCTCCCCTCGTGGAAGGCCTTCCCCTCGACGGAGGCTCGCTCGAGCGCTGCCCGCTCGCCGTCGGGCAGCCGATCGAGGCGAGCCGCGAGCAGCGCCTGGATGGTCGCGGGAATGGCGAGCCGGCCGTCGTCGTCCTGCTCGCCCGCGAGCGCGAGCATCTCCTCGACGAACAGGGGGTTGCCTTCCGCGGCGTCCACGACCCGCGCGCGCGCCGCCCGGGGCAGCGCCTCCCCTGCGAGGTTCTCGACGAGCTCCGAGGTCTCGTCGGCCGACAGCGGCTCGAGCAAGACCGAAGTTGCATTCAGCTTGCCTCCGCCCCACGCGGGACGGACGTCCAGCAACTCGGGCCGCGCGATCGACACGATCAGGACGGCGGCGTCGCGCGTCCAGTCGGCGAGGTGCTCGACGAGATCGAGGAACGTCGCCTCGCCCCAGTGGACGTCGTCGAAGACGGTCACGACCGGGCGGTGCCGCCCGAGCGCCTCGAACATCGTCCGCACCGCCCCCAGACCTTCTTCGATGCCGGTCTCGCCCTCGGCAAGCCCGATCAGCTGAGCGACGCGCTCGGCGACGAGCGCCTCGCCGCCCGCGCCGAGAACGAGAGCCTCTAGCTTCCGGCGACGCTCGTCGAGCGAATCCGTCTCGTGGAGCGCCGCTGCCTCGCCGACAGCCTCGAGCAGCGGCCAGAACGTGATCCCCTCGCCGTAGGGGAGACAGCGTCCGCGTGCCAGCAGGGCTTCCGCGGGCAGGCCCGCGACGAACTCCTGGACGAGCCGTGACTTCCCCACGCCGGCCGGCCCCAGCACCGTGAAGAGCTGGCACGATCGGTCGACGACCGCCTGCTCGAAGGCGTCGCGAAGCCGGCGCAGCTCTCGCCGGCGGCCGACCATCGGCGAGGAGAGGCGGCCGTCGTCCTTTCCCAGCCGCTGAAGACCGCCGCTTTCGCGAACAGGAACGTGCCGGGGGAGGGCGTCCGACTACTGAATCGGGCGGCCACAGCCGGCGAGCGGGCGGGGAAGATTCCCAGCCGCTGAAGACCGCCGCTTTCGCGAACAGGAACGTGCCGGGGGAGGGCGTCCGACTACTGAATCGGGCGGCCACAGCCGGCGAGCGGGCGGGGAAGAGCCGTCGCTCTAGACGACGGCGCGTATCGCCTCCAAGCGCGGTCGCACTTGGGCAACCATCGCCAGGTTCTTCTTGCGCTCGTAGCGGTCGAGTGCCTGCTCAAGCGCGACGGCGGCCTCGTCGGCGCGGCCGGCCGCTTTGAGCACATGGGCGAGGTCGCAGAGGGCGTCGCCCTGCCAGTTGAGCGCGTCCGTCCGCTCGCCGATCTCCACCGCCTCGCGGGCGAGCCGCTCAGCCTCGGCGTGCTCCCCGCGGTTGGCGTGCACGAGCGCCTGTACCTGCCGCCAGAGCATCTGGGTGGCGGAATCTTGTTCGCTGCCGAGCTCGCGGCCGAGCTCCGCGAGCGGCTCTGCCTCGTCGTAGCGTCGAAGCATGCACAGCGAGCGGCCGAGCTGCGGGGCAGACGTGGAGAGCAATGCTCTGGCTCCGTCCTTCTGAAGCCTGTCGCACCATCGACGCAGGTGGCCTGCCGCGGTTGCGTGGTCTCCCGCGAGCGCGGCGATCTCGGCGAGGAATTTGTCTGTCGAATAAGCGTTCCCCCGTAGCTCGCGGACGCGCTCGGTAGCTGGGAGAGCGAGCGCCCAGGCCTCGTCGAAGCGACCGAGCATCGCGAGGAGCTCGGCTCGGAAGAGCAGCGTCATCGGGTGCGGATTCAGGCGGATGCGATCGAGTGACTCGAGCGCTTCGTCGGCTGGACGCGGACCCAGCACGAGCGCCGGGGGAAGACCGCCGGACGCACCCGGATAATGACCTGCGAGCCGCATGTGGCGGAGAGCCTTTTCCGCTGCCCGCGCCCACTCCTCGAATCGGCCGCTGACGTTCAGGACGCCGCCTCCGAGCGCGAACCACACCCACGCGAGCCCGGCGTCGTCTTTTGCCTCTTCGAGGAGCGGCAGCGCCGCATGAACGAGCCGCGCGAGCTCGTCGACGGAAGGCTCGAAGTAGGAACGAGCGTGGGCGGCAAGAACGAGCGCGAGTGCCTCCCCGGCCCGGTCGCCGGCCGCACGAGCCCGCTCGGCGGTCTGCTCGGCAAGCGCCGCTCTGCGGTGCATCGTCTGCTGCGCCTCCGCCAAATCGAGCTCTAGGTGGACATCGAGGCGCAGCGGCCGCGTCAACGCGAGCGCTCGCTCGAGCAGTGCAGCGGCCGCGGGCCCGTCGCCCCGCGACACCGCCCGTCGTCCGGCACGCGCGAGATGCTCCCCCGCGCGCTCGCGGAGAGCGGAATCGGGTTGTCGGAGTTCCGCGGCGTAGCGGGCAGCCTGCTCCAGGTGGTAGCCGAGCAGCTCGTCCAGCTCGACGAGGTCCGCCCCGTGGGCTTCCAGCCAGGCGGCGAAGCGCTCGTGGAGATCTGCCCGCACCGCTTTCGGGAGGGCGTCGTAGGCCGTGTCGCGGATGAGCAAGTGACGGAAGCGGAAGCCGTCCTCGCCTCGTAGCTGCGGCCGCGCCGGCCTGATCAGCTGCTTTCGCACGAGCGCGGCCAGGCGTGGCGTCACCTGGGTCTCCTCGGGCGCGAGCGCCTGCACCGCTCCCCGATGAAAGATCTCGCCCTCCACTGCCGCTCGCTCGAGCACGCTACGCTCGGCGGCCTCGAGCTGGTCCAGGCGTGCAGCGAGCAGCGCCTGCAAGGTTGGCGGGACAACCACGTCGCCGTCGGCGTCGCCGGCCATCGCCAGCATCTCCTCGATAAAGAGCGGGTTGCCGCCGGCGGCGCGCGCGATGCGGTCGCGCACGCGGTCGGGGGCACGCTCGCCCATGAGGTCGCCGGCCTCGCGGTCGGACAGGGGCTCGAGCCGGAACGTCACCGGCCATGCGGGGTGGCGTTCGGTCAGCTCGGGCCGCGCGAGGCAGAGCAGCAGGATGGGTGCGCCCGAGGAGAGAAGCGCCACGTGTTCGATCAGGTCGCGAAACGTCTCCTCGCCCCACTGGATGTCATCGAATAGGACAGCGAGCGGTCGTTCCGCCGCGGCCTGTTCCAGCGTCTTGCGGAACGCCCACGCGATCTCCTCCGCTGACGCTCTCACCTCCGTTTCGCGCAGCAGGGAGCGGATCGCCGCGGCGGCTGCCTCGTCGTCGGGCAGCAGGGCAAGCTGCTTCAGCACCTCCACCACCGGCCAGTAGGTGATCCCGTCGCCGTACGGCAGGCAGCGGCCGCGCACGACGAGCGCGTCGATCGAAGCTAGGAACTCGGCTGCCAGTCGCGACTTGCCCACGCCCGCGTCACCCACGATCGCCACGAGTTCGCAGCGTCGCTCGGCACGGACGCCGTCCCACACCTCCCGCACGGTCGCGAGCTCACGCTTACGGCCGACGAAGGGGGCGTCGTGCGACCGCTCCCGGGCGCCCTCGGCGACGCCGAGGAGCCGCGCCGCGGAAGCGTCCGGGGCGGCCTCGAAAACGACGTCGTCTCGCAGGAGCTGCCTCGTCGCGGCGTCAATGACGATGTCGCCGTCCGCTGCCGCGAGGGCGAGCCGCGACGACCTGACGAGCGGCTCGCCCACCGTCCGGAGTTCCGGCTCGGTGTCGCCTCCCGTAACCACCTCGCCGGTGCTGATGCCGATCCGGAACCGGAGTTGCGTCGTCGGGCCCGCCAGCTCGGCGGCCGACGAGGCGAGCGAGTCGCGAAGCTCGACGGCGGCGCGAGCAGCGCGCAGAGCGTCGTCCTCGTGGACTCGGGGTAGTCCGAACACGGCTGTCAATGCGTCCCCGCCGGTGACCTCGAGGCGTCCGCCGTGGCGCTCTACCGCAGCCGAGGCGAGGAGGCGGATTCGCCCCGTCAGGCGTCGCGACGCCTCGGGATCGGCGCCTTCGCCGTCTGCCGAGGTCGTCGCGGTGATCGATACCGCAGTGACCGACTTGCGAAGCTCGCGCTCGGGCTGGACCGCGGACGCCGGTTCGGCCGCCGGTTGCTCTGCGGGAAGCCGCGCGGTCGCCGACAAGTCCAGCGCCGAGTCCTGGCGAAGAATCGCCTGGTGGAGCTCGCGAAGCTCGCGACCCGGCTCGATGCCGAGGTTCTCGACGAGCGCGTGCCGGGCGGCCTGGAAAGCAGCCAGGGCGTCTGCCTGCCGGCCGGCCCGGTAGAGCGCCAGCATCAGCCGGCCGCGCAGGCCTTCGCGCACGGGGTGCTCGGCGACGAGGCTCTCGAGCTCGCCGATCAGGGCGCCGTGCCGGCCGAGCGCGAGGTCGGCGTCGATACGGTCTTCGAGCGCGGCCAGCCGTTGTTCCTCGAGCCGGAGGATGTGCGGCTGCGCAAACGGCTCGAAGGCCAGGTCCGCCAGGGCGGGGCCGCGCCAGAGGGCCAGAGCCTCACGGAGACGCGCGGTTGCCACTTCCGGTCGACCCTGCGCCCCTGCGCCGCGACCTTCCTCGCAGAGGAGCTCGAAACGCATGATGTCGAGTGCGTCCGGGGGGATCTCGAGGCTGTAACCGGGCGCTCGCGTCGCCAGCGCGGGCTGGCCGGAGGCCTCGTCGCCCAGCGCCTTGCGCAGCTGGGAGACGTACACCTGCAGCGCCTTGGCCGCCGTGTTCGGAGGTCGCTCGCCCCAGAGCGCGTCGATCAGCCGGTCGGTGGAGACGACCTCGCCGGCGTGCAGCAGCAGGACGGCGAGCAGCGCGCGTTGCTTCGCGGCGCCGATCGGCAGCTCCTGGCCGCTTCGGCGCACCCGGAGCGGCCCGAGCAGCTCGAAGTGGATGTCGTCGTTGGTCGTCGCCGCTCGAACGTAGCACCGGCCTGGCGTCCGGCCAAGTCTTGCCTTTACCGCAGGCTTTACCGCGCGTCGGCCTGTCCCTTAAGCGGCGC
>JACVRM010000147.1 GCA_014534415.1 Thermoleophilia bacterium
CCGAGAGCGGAGACACAGCCATCAACGAATGGTCGGCCGCCGGGACGAACACCGGCCCGCTGGAGACGCCCGAGGGCACGGTTCCCGCGACCGGCAAGCAGGTGACCCTCCGGGGCTGCGACGCGATCACCGTGCGCGACGGGCTCATCCGGAGCCACCGTGTGTACTACGACCAGCTGACGTCCTGACACAGCTCGGACTCGTCCCCGAGGGAGTCGCCGCGAGCTAGGCGCGCACGCTAGACAACTCGCCGCCGCGACCGACATGGCGGGCGCGGCTTACGACGCTTGCGAGACGAACCGAATCCGGAACGAACTCGTCATGGCCCGCGTAGCGAGCCGGAGTTCGTTCCGGAGAGTGGGCGATCGTGGATTCGAACCACGGACCTCCGCCTTATCAGAGCGGCGCTCTAACCAACTGAGCTAATCGCCCTCGGGCGGCGGATTGTAGCTCAGCCCGGACGCGCCGCCTCGGAGCTCGCGCGCGGCCCGGACGGCGCCGCGCCGTCGGCGGGCGTCACCCGTCGACCGCACGCGGCTCTGCCGGGCGGGACTCCGAAGGTGCCAGTCGCGCGTGTGCTCGCTCGAAGGCCTCCGCGAGCTCGGCGAGATCGAACTCGTCGTGGTACGGCAGCTCGACCTTGCCTACGCGGACCTGGACCTCGCGGGCGAGGAGATTCTGCGCGGCCTGCTTCGTCCGCTCGGCAAGCGCGGGGCTGACCCTGAGGCGCCCACCCGCCTTCTTGCGCCGTGCACCCGACCAGCGCGCCGCCTGCTCGGCCTTGCGCACCGACATGCCGCTGCGAACGATCTGGCGCGCGAGCCGCCTGCGGCCCTCGTGGTCCGGGACGGCGAGCACGGCTCGCGCATGTCCCTCGGTCAGCTCGCCGCGCTCGAGCATGGCGAGCACGTCGTCTGGCAGCTCGAGCAGGCGTAAGCGGTTCGAGACCGTCGGCTTCGCCTTCGCTACTCGCTCGGCGATCTCGCCGAGCGAGAGTCCGAACTCGTCGAGCAGCACGGCGTACGCGCGCGCCTCCTCCACCGGTGAGAGCTGCTCTCGGGCCACGTTCTCGACGAGGCCGAGGAGCAGTGCTTCGCGGTCGTCTGCGCTGCGGACGATCGTCGGCACGGTCGGGAGACCGGCCTCCCGCGCCGCGCGCCAGCGGCGCTCGCCGGCGATCAGCTCGTAGCCGCCCTCGCCGCGCGGGCGGACGACGACGGGCTGAATCAGCCCCGCCGCGCGAACCGACTCTGCCAGGCCATTCGTGGCGTCCTGGTCGAAGCGGCGGCGAGGCTGCCTAGGGTTCGCGTGAATCATCTCGACGGGCATGTGCATGAGCTGTTGATCGGCGCCGCCGATCAACACCTCGAAGCCGCGGCCGAGGCCGCGCCGCGCCGTCTCGCTCATGCCGTGCCTCCGGCGAGCGCGTAGCGGTCCTCGCTGGCGGCCGGGCTGGCGCCGATCCGCTCGGCCAGCTCGTTTGCGACCCGCCAGTAGGCGTCGGCGGCCGGCGAGTGCGGTGCGTAGCGGATGATCGGCAGGCCGTGACTCGGCGCCTCCGCGAGCCGGACCGAGCGCGGTACTCGGGAACGCAGGAGCAGATCGCCGAGGTGACGCTCCAGCTCGGCGGCCACATCGGCGGCGAGACGCGTGCGCGAGTCCACCATCGTGAGCAGCACGCCCGCGACTGCGAGGCGCGGGTTCAGCCGGCTGCGCAGCAGGCTGATCGTCTGGAGCAGCTGCGCCAGACCTTCCATGGCGTAGTACTCCGCTTGCACCGGAACGAGCACGCGGTCGGCGGCCGCCAGCGCGTTGACCGTCAGTGGGCCGAGTGACGGCGGGCAGTCGACGAAGACGAATGCGTAGTTCGCACGCGCGGGAGCGAGCGCGTCCGCGAGGTACCGCTCGCTCGCGGCGCGGCGGCCCAGCTCGGCGGCGGCGCCGGCCAGCTCGGGCCGCGCCGGCACGACATCGAGGTTGGTGAAGCGCGTCGCGACGGCCACGGCGTCGAGCGGCGCGCCGTCCAGGAGGTCTCCGCTCGACGCCTCGTGGCGGCGTACGCCGAGACCCGACGTGGCATTTGCCTGCGGATCGAGATCGACGACCAGGGTCCGCTCGCCCGCCTGGGCCAGGCACGCGGCGACGTTGACCGCGGTCGTTGTCTTGCCCACGCCGCCTTTCTGGTTGGCGAGCGCGTAGATGCTCCCGGCCATCCCTGCAAGGTACTCAGGCGAGAGGACGTTTCCTGGCGACGCCGGGCCGGCGCGGAAAGCCGGGCGGCGTGGGACCATCCTTCCGGACGACGACAAGGTTCCGGCGCTTACCCGCGTCGGCGAGCTCCGGCATGCCGCCGGCAAGCTGGGCGGCGACCGTGGCCACCTGCTGGAGCCGCGGGTCCTCGCCGACGAACAGGACTGCAGCGCCACCCGGACGCACGAGCGCGAGGCACCATTCGAGCGCCACCGGCGGCGCGGCGAGCGCTTTGGCGACGGCGACGCCCCACGTATCCACGGGCTGCTCTTCGGCGCGCCCGTGCACTACCCGCACGTTCGGGAAGTCGCGTGCCGCCTCGCGCAAGAAGTCGCACTTCCGGCGACTCGCCTCGAGCAGCGTCACCTCGCGGTCGGGCAGCGCAGCCGCGAGCGGCAGGCCAGGTGCACCGCCCCCCGAGCCCACGTCGACCAGCGGCCCGGCGAACCGTCCTACGACGGGCAACGCCGCGAGGCTGTCGGCCAGGTGCTGGCGGCGGGCGGCGGCCGTGTCCCGGACCGCCGTGAGCCCGGGCGTCGCCGTGAGCTCGCACAGCCAGCGCTTGAGGCGCGGGTCGCGAGCCGCCTCTTCAACCACCCTCGAGGGATCCCCCGTGACGCCTGGTGTCACGCTAGCGCGGGAATCGCTACGGGACGGTGTCGGACTCGTCGCGCGTCTCGCGCGCCGGCGCGACAACCACGTACCGGTTCGGCTCGGTGCCCTCGCTCCGGGTCTCCACGCCCGCGAAGTCCTTGAGCCGGACGTGCACGATCTTGCGCTCGACGGCCGTCATCGGCTCGAGCTCGGCCTCGCGGCCAGATGCGGCCACCCGCCGGGCAGTCCGCACGGCCAGCGCGTCGAGCACGCCCTGCCGCCGCGCGCGATACCCCGCGGCGTCCACCACGACCGGCTTCCGCTCACCGAGGTCCGCTCGCAGGACGATCGCGTTCACGAGGTACTGGAGCGCGTCGATCGTCTGCCCGTGCCGCCCGATCAACCGCCCCAGGTCGCCGCCCGAGATCGTCGCCACGAGCGCATCGGGCTCGTCGCGCAGATCGATCCGGCATTCCAGCCCGAGCTCGCCGACGATCCGCTGGAGCACGTCGCGGGCGCGGTCGGCGAGCGCTCCTTGCGCTTCCTCACCCGCTACTGCGCCATTCTCGTCGATCGCGGCGATCACGCGCGCCGGCGCATAGCCGACGCCGAGCAGGCCGCGCTCGCCCTCGGAAACGACCTGGAACCGCACAGCGGCCTTGTCGAGCCCGGGCCGCAGCCGCTCGAGCTCCCGGATCGCGGCCCACTTGGCTTCCCCGACCGTCTCGCCGGTCGCCTCGACCTCGAGCGCGTTCACCGGCGCGCCCCTTTCTTCTTGCGCTTTACGCGGCGTGGCTGCGCAGGCGGCGAGGATGCGCGGCCCTCCGCCGCGGCCGCGCGGTCTGCGGTGCCGCCCGACTCCGACGACGGCGCGCGTGACGAACGCTTGGGAGGGACTGCCGCGCGCGGAACGTGCCGCCGCGTGACCAGCCCCTGCCCGACCGTCCAGAGGTTCGTCGTCACCCAGTAGATGAGCAGCCCGACCGGGAATTCGACATTGCCGCTCAGGATGAACAGGACGAAGCCGAGCGGCAGCACCATGAAGAGGATCCGCTGCGTCCGTTCCATCGTCGTCGACATGAAGTACGTCGACGCGACCTGGCTGCCGGCGTAGACGACGCAGAGCAGGTAGCCCGACCAGTGATCGGTGATGTTGTCCGTGATGTTGGGTACGAGCGACAGCCAGCTGAGGTCCGAGCCCGGGTACTTCGGCTCGTAGATCTCCTCGTCGAAGTCGCGGAGCACGAAGTAGAGCCCAAAGAAGATCGGGATCTGAAGCACCATCGGCAGGCACGAGGCAGCCGGATTGATGTTGTGCTCCTTGTAGAACTTCATCAGCTCCTCGTTCGACTTCTGGCGGTTGCCCTTGTGCTTCTGCTGGATCGCCTTCATCTGCGGCAGGTACTGCTGCATCCGCTGCATCGAGCGGATCTGCTTGACGGTGACCGGCACGAGAAGCATGCGGACGAGGATCGTGACGCCCACGACCGCCCAGCCCCACGGCAGCTGCAAGGCCGTGTGCAACTCCTCGAGCAGCCAGGTGAGCGGGTCCTCGATCGGGGAGAGCAGGCTGGCGATCATCGGCGTGGGCGGATGGGGTCGGCGCCGCCGCGGCTCCACGGGTTGCAGCGGAGCAGGCGCCAGGCCGCAAGCGCGCCGCCGTGTACGAGCCCGTGCATTCGAAACGCATCGATCGCGTACCGCGAGCAGGACGGGTGGTACTTGCAGGTCGCCGGGAAGAGCGCGCCCAGCGTGTACCGGTACACGAGCACGAGGCCCATGCCGATGTACGCGGGCGCGCGCAGCAACGCGCTCACGCCGTCGCCTTGCCCAGCGCCTCGCGGACGCGCTCGCGCAGCCACTCGAACCCCTGAGCCTCCGCCGCCTCGCTCAGGCCGGGTCGTGCGACGAGCACGAAGTCGCGGCGGGCCGGCACCTCGTCGAGCAGCGAGCGCCAGGCCTCACGCAGCCGGCGCTTCACCCGGTTGCGAGCGACCGCGCCGCCGAGCTTCTTCGGCACTGCGATCCCG
>JACVRM010000116.1 GCA_014534415.1 Thermoleophilia bacterium
CGCATCGAGACGAACACGCTCGTCTGGACGGCCGGTGTCCGTGCCCACCCGTTGCTCGCCGGGTGGGGGCTGCCGCTCGACGAGCGCGGTCAGGTGATCGTCGAGGAGACGCTGCGCGTCGACGGCCATGCGAACGTCTGGGCGCTCGGCGATTGTGCGCGGGTTCCGAACCGAGCGACGCCCGGGCGGTTCGACCCACCCACGTCTCAGCACGCGCTCCGCCAGGCGCGCCGGCTCGTCAAGAACCTGACGGGCGAGCCGCGGCCGTACCGCTACCGCACGCTCGGGCAGGTGGCGACCCTCGGTCGCCACAAGGGCATCGCGGAAGTGCTGGGCCTGCGGCTTCGCGGCTTTCCCGGCTGGTTCGTGACCCGGACCTACCACCTCTACCAGCTGCCGCTCGTCTCCCGAAGGCTGCGCGTCGTCGTCGACTGGACGGTCGCGCTCTTCTTTCGGCGCGACATCGCGGAACTCGGCATGCTCGGCCACCGGCGCCGCCTTGGCGATGCCTGACGACTTCGCCCGCGCCTGGGCGTTCATGCGGCGGGGCGATGCCCGCGGCACCGTCGAGCGGCCGTTCCGCTATGGAACGGCCGTCCTCACACCCGAGCTGCCGCGTCGGTACGACTCGAACTTCCTGTACCTCGATCGGCTGGAACCCGATGCGACGGCCGTTGAGCTCCGAGCGGAGGCGGACCGCGTATTCGACGAGGCCGGACTCGCACATCGTGCCCTGGTCTTCCCAGACGCCGACGAGGGCGAGCGGCTGGCGCCGGCATTCGCGGGCTGGGACGTCCACCGCAACGCCGTGATGGTCCAGCGGCATGCCCCGGAGAACGCTCCCGATACATCGTCGGTGGAGGAACTGGACGAGGCCGCCCTCCGCCCGGCGCGGCGGCAGCGGATATCGTCGGTGCCGTGGGGCGACGACGAAGTCGCCGATCAGCTGCTCGACGCACGTCTGTTGCTGGCGCGGTGGCTCTCCGTTCGCTGCTTCGCCGTCGTCGCCGATGGACAGGTGGTCAGCTACGCCGATCTCTACCAGGACGGACCCGACGCACAGATCGAGGACGTCGCCACGATGGAGCCGTATCGCGGCCGCGGCTATGCGAAAGCCGTCGTTATGCGGGCGGCCGAGGAGGCGCAGCGCTCCGGCGCCGACTTCGTCTTCCTCGTCGCGGACGAGGACGACTGGCCGAAGAAGCTGTACGCGCGTCTCGGCTTCGAGACGGTCGGGCGGTACGTCAAGCTGTACCGGCCTACTTCGGCCCGTTCGGGATGAACTCGGCCACAAGACCACGGCCGCGGAACCAGTCGGCCATCGCGAGCTGCGGCGGCTTCTCCATGCCGTAGTGCGTCGCGTCGATCAGCGCGACGCCGTGTTCCTCCGCCAACTGGCGGAACCGGCGCAGCTCCGCCTGTACCTCCGGGACGCGGCAGTTCGTCGCCGCGTTGCCCGTCACGTACGTCTGGCAGCCACGCTCGAGCGACGCCTCGAGAATCTCAGGTGTCGCGCCGCCTCCCGCGGCGACCGCGACTCGACCGGCGCGCGGCCGCGGCCGCGTGATTACGTGCACGCCGATCTCCGGCCCGAGATAGGAGCGAAACGCCTCGGCCAGCTCCTCCAGGCTCGATGTCGAGTCGCCCACCACAGCCGCGCCCTCCGGCAGCGCTTCGGTGATCCGGAAGTAGTCCTCGAGATTCTGCAGCCCCGCGGCGCGTGCACACATCAGGGACGGCGCGATCTCGGGATGCTGGTCGAGCGGCGCGTGGACGTTGTAGAAGGAGATGCCGCGCTCGCGCATGGCGACGAACGTCTCCCGCGCGAGCGGCAGGAAGCCCGGCTCGTCGCCGAAGTCGAGTGGGTGCTCCGAGAACAGCAGCGTGCCCGGCTCGAGCTGCGCGACGACCGCGTCGCCCGGGAAGACGCATGTGGCGGCGCGGGTGACCTCGTCGGCACCGCGAACCATCAGCCCGTTCCAGCGGCCGTCGTAGCCCGGCTCGGCGAACTCCAGCCAGTAGGGATCCGGGTAGACGGCATCGAACAACCGCGACCAGTCGTCGTCGTCCACGCCCGCGAGCCGGAAATACGAGTCGAGCTCGCGGCTGAGCTCGTCGAGCGTCATCGCTCCAGCGCGCGCAGCGCGGGCTCGAGCCGCTGCGGCGTCTTCAGAACGTTCTCGTACAGATCTCCGTGGCGCTCGACCCGCGCGAGCACGGCGTCCATCGTGAACGCTGTGGGGTCGAGCCCCTCGCCGACTTCCTCCCAGCGCAGCGGCGTCGACACCGGCGCCCCGTTGCGCGGCCGCACGGAATAGACGGACGCGATGGTCTTGCCCTCGCCGTTTTGGTTGGCGTCGATCAGCACGCCGCGCCGCTTGGCCTTCGTCCACTCGGTCGTCACGAGGCCGGGGTGCGAGTGGGCGAGCGCGCGCGCCACGATCTCGGCAAAGCGCCGCGTGTCGTCGTACGTGTAGCGCCGCGCGACCGGGACGAGCACGTGCAGCCCGTTCGAACCGGACGTCTTTGGGAACCCCTCGAGCTCGAGTGCGTCGAGCACCTGCTTGACGAGCAGCGCCACCTCCACCGTCTCGCCGAAGCCGGCATCAGCCGCCGGATCCAGGTCGAAGAGCACGAAGTCCGGGCGGTCCGGCTTGTCGGCGCGGGAGTACCAGGCGTTCAGGTCGATGCAACCCATGTTGACCATCCAGAGGAGCGCGAGCTCGTCGTTCACGAGCGGGGCGTCGATCAGACGCGTTCGCCGCGGACGGTCACGCGTCGTAACGAGTACCGGCACGGTCTTGATCCAGTCGGGCATGCCCTTGGGCTTGTCCTTCTGGAAGAAGAACTCGCCGGCGATGCCGTCCGGGTACCGCTTGAGCGTGAACGGGCGATTGCGGAGATGCGGCACGACGACGGGCGCCACCGCGCGGTAGTACGCGAGCAGCTCGCCCTTCGTGATCCCCTCGTCGGGCCAGAACACCTTGTCGAGGTTCGAGAGCTTGAGCGCGCGCTTACCGCTCCTGACCTCTTCTTCGATCGGCAGCTCCTGGCGCACCTCGCCGGGCGCTTTGTCTTCGCGGAGGCCCTGGTACGAGGGCTGGCGCAGGTGGCCGTCGTGCGTCCATTCGCTGAACGCGACCTCGCACACGATCCGCGGCTCGACCCAAACGACGTCGCCCTTGCGGACACGCGGCATCTTCGGAACCACGTCGAACGGTGAGTCGCGGCGCTCGAGCGGCCGCAGCTTCGCGAGCAGGCGGTCGATCTCTGCGTCGTCGAACCCCGTGCCGACGTTGCCCACGTAGTGCAGCTCATCCCCGCGGTACACGCCGAGCACGAGCGAGCCGAAGACGGTCGAGCGGCGTCCCTGCCCTTTCGTGTAACCGGCGATCACGAATTCCTGCCGGCCGTGCGTCTTGATCTTGAGCCAGTCGCGCGAGCGCTTACCGACCTGGTAGCGCGAGTCGGTCCGTTTGGCGACGATGCCCTCGAGCCCCTGGTCCTCGGCAGCCTCGAGCAGCACCTCGCCGTCGTCGAAGCTCTCCGACAGGCGCACGGCCGCATTGCGCTTGTCGAGCAACCGCTCGAGCAGCTCGCGCCGTTCGCGAAGCGGTCGGTCGACGAGCGTGCGGCCCTCGAGCTCGAGCAGGTCGAACACGTAGTAGACGATCGGCGTCTCGCGCTTGCCCTGCTGCATCGCCGAGAAGCTCGGCCGCCCGCGCTCGTCGAGCGCGCACACCTCCCCGTCGAGCACGCAGTCGGGCGTGCGCAGCGCGCGCGGCAACGCGCTCGCGATGCTCCGGAACCGCTCCGTCAGGTCGTTGCCCCGGCGGCTCTGCAGCGTCACTCCGTCGCCCCCGGCGACGCGGGCGAGCGCACGGTACCCGTCCCACTTGATCTCGAATAGCCAGCCGGCCCCCGCCGGGACGCCCTCGGCGAGCGTCGCGAACATCGGTAGGTATTCGGTGCGCCGGCGTTCGGCGTCGTCGCCGCGCTTGCGGATCAGCAGCCAGTTCTTCGGATCGCCGTCGAGCCTGGCCGGAACGAGCGTCCAGAGTCCCTGGAGCCGCTCGCCGTCGAGCCGCACGGTGAGGCCGCCGTCGCGCTTTTCGTCGACGAGCTCGTACGTGCCCTGGTCCCAGAGCTCGACCGTGCCGGCGCCGTACTCGCCCTTGGGGATCTCGCCCTCGAACGTCGCGTACTCGAGCGGATGATCTTCGACGTGGACGGCGAGCGCCCGCGCTCCCGGCTCGAGTGGAATCCCCTTCGGAACGGCCCAGCTGGCCAGCGCACCGTCCCGCTCGAGCCGGAAGTCGTAGTGCAGGCGGCGCGCGTCGTGGCGCTGGACGACGAAGATCGGTAGCCGTCGGCTTCTCCGGCGGCTACCCACGAAGGGCTCGGGCGTGCGGTTGGGGTCGCGTTTCCGCCTGTACTCCCGAAGGCTCATGTCACATTTCTAGCCGTCCGCCAACCGACGGCCGTTGAAAAGGCTGTGGACGATGTGGAAAACCCTTGTGCCAGGGCCTCACAAGGGTTCGTGACCGGCCGAATCGCCGGCGACCGCCGTGGCAAGCGCCTCCGTGAAGACCCCAATGCCGCGGAAGCGCTGGCGGCGGCGGCGGCGCAGCTCCTCGCCGTGGACGCCCTCCAGCTCGCCGAGGGCGTCCCGGAGCGCGTCGCCCAGCAAGCGGGCCGCTTCGTCGTGATCCGTGTGCGCGCCGACGGTCGGCTCAGGGACGATCGTGTCGATCACGCCGAGCTCGAGGCAGTGGCGGGCGTCGGGACGCAGCGCGGCCGCCGCTTTCCGCCACTCGCCCGCGTCGCGCCAGAGGATCGCCGCGCAGCCCTCGGGCGAGATGACCGAGTACAGCGCGTTCTCCTGCATGAGCACCCGGTCGGCAAGCGCGATGGCAATCGCGCCGCCCGAGCCCCCCTCGCCGATGATGCAGCTGATCACCGGCACGGTGAGCTGCGCGAGCAGCGCCTGCGAGGCGGCGATCGCGCCTCCCTGGCCGTGCTGCTCGGCCGCCACGCCCGGGTACGCGCCGGGCGTGTCCACGAAGGACAGCAGCGGGAAGCCGTGCCGCTGCGCGAGCGTCATTGCCCGCATCGCCTTGCGGTAGCCCTCGGGATACGCCATTCCGAAGTTGCGGCGGGTGCGCTCGGAGATGTCGCGCCCCTTCTGCTGGCCGACGACGACGACCGTCCGGCCGTCGAAACGCGCGAGCCCGGCGACGACCGCCTGATCGTCGGCGCGGGCGCGGTCGCCGTGCAGCTCCACGAAGTCCTCGCAGAGCCGGTCGAAGTAGTCGAGCGCGTACGGACGCTGCTCGTGTCGCGCCAACTCGACGAAGCGCGCGATCTCCTCGTCGGTCGGCGCGGCAGCGATGCGGTCGAGCTGGCGCTGGAGCCGCGCGAGCTCGCCGGACAGCCGCGCGCCGCGCAGCAGCGGCAGCGAGCGCAGGTGGCTCAGCCGCTCGCGGAGGCGAAGCTCGTCCTCAGCGGCCATTCGCGAAGAGGCCGAGCAAGCGGGTGAGGTACGCGCGCAGCTCTGGGCGCGGCACGATCGCGTCAAGGTGGCCGAAGCGGTAGTTCGACTCAGCCAGGCCGAAGTCGTCGGGCAGCTTCTCCCGGGTCGTCTGCTGCACGACGCGCGGGCCCGTGAAGGCCAAGAGGGCGCCCGGCTCGGCCACGGTCACGTCGCCGAGCGTGGCGAAGCTCGCCAGCACCCCGGCGGTCGTCGGATGCGCCATCACGCACACCAGCGCGCCGCCGGCATCGTGTAGGTCGGCCACCGCACACACCGTCTTCGGAAGCTGCATCAGCGAGAGGATCCCCTCCTGCATCCGCGCGCCGCCCGAGGCCGTGACGGTCACGACGGGCACGCCGTGCTCGGCCGCGCTCTCGCACGCGCGCACGAATTTCTCGCCGACGACGCTCCCCATGGAGCCGCCCATGAATGCGAAGTCCATGACGGCGAGCTCGCAGGCGTGGCCGCCGACGGCGCCGCGGCCGATCACCATCGCGTCGCCAAGGCCCGTGGACAGCTCCGCCTCCGCGAGCCGCTCGGCGTACGGCCGGAGGTCGAAGAAACCGAGCGGGTCCTGCGAGCGAAGGTCTGCCGCCTCCTCGGCAAAGCTGCCGTCGTCGGCGAGCTGCTCGATCCGCTCTCTCGCGCGCAGCGGGAAGTGATGGCCGCACTGAGGGCAGACGCGCAGGTTCGCCGCCAGTTCATCGTCGCGGTAGTGGGAGCCGCACGACGGGCACGTGTTCGGATGCTTGCGGCCGGCGCTGTCGCGCTCCGGCTCGGGAGCGTGCCGGTGCTCGATCGAGACGTCGATGTGCGCCACGAGCTCCGGAGTCTACGGCCTCGCGCCGCTCCAAATCGTGCGCCGCGCACACGCGGCCGCGGCCCCACCTTTCGCTCCCCGGGAGCAGGCCATGCGCGTCACGAGGGTCACACGATCTTCTCCCACGTGTCCCAGCGCCGGTCGACGTGCATGCCGGCGCGCTCGTACAGCCGCAGCGCTCCCGTCGTGTTCTCGGCGTCCACGCCGAGGCCGACGCGCTTCTTGCCACGGCGGTGGAGCTCCACGAAAGAATGCCGGAGGAGCGCCAGCGCGAGACCCCGGCGGCGCCACGGCCGGCGGACGCCGAGCACGCTCACCCAGCCCATGTCCGGATCGCCTGACTCCCGCGGGCGGCAGAGCGAGAAGCCCGCGATCTCGTCGCCGTCGTAGGCGATGAACCAGAGCGCCGGATCGAA
>JACVRM010000025.1 GCA_014534415.1 Thermoleophilia bacterium
CAACTGCGAGAGGGTCGCCGAGCTGAAGACGGGCGTGCGGTGCAACCGCTCGCCGATCGCCTCGCGGGCGCGATGGACGTCGTCGAGCGAGACCGGCAGTCCCACGACGCGATCGTACGCTCGCCGCAACCCCGCCTATAGCCGAGGTATGGAGCCGGAGCAGCCGCCGCTGGAGCTCCAGGAGACGCGGGCGGCGGAGGAGCCCGGCCCGGCCGAGCCGCCGCACCGCCATCCCGTCCGCCTCATCGTGCGCGACGACCTGCGCCGCTCGCGCCTGACGGTGTTCTTCCGGGCGCTGCTCGCGCTTCCCCACCTCGTCTGGCTCGTCCTGTGGGGCTTCGCGGCCTGGACGGCCGCGTTCGCGAACTGGCTCGCGGTCGTCATCAGCGGCGAGACGCCGACCACCTTTCACGGCTTCCTGGGCGCGTACGTCCGCTACACGACGCACGTCTACGCGTATCTCCTCCTCGCAGCAAATCCGTTTCCGGGGTTCACCGGCAAGCCCGGCTATCCACTGGACATCGAGCTCGACCCGCCCGCACGGCAGAGCCGCTGGTCCGCCCTCGTCCGCCTCCTCCTGGCAGTCCCGGCGCTGGTGATTGCGTCGGTGCTCGCCCCGGTGACCGGCGTGTTCGGCGGCGGCGTGCTCCTCGTCGCCGCGTTCCTCGCCTGGTTCACCGCGCTCGTCCTCGGCCGCGTGACGCCGGGGCTGCGCGACCTGATGGCGTACGGCCTCGGCTACACCGCACAGGCGTTTGCGTACTCCCTGCTCGTCACCGGCCGCTACCCGGACAGCGACCCCGACGCAATGCTGACGCGGTCCAGCGCCCCGCGGCATCCCGTTCGGCTCAGTTTCGACGACGACCTGCGGCGCTCGCGGTTCACCGTGCTCTTTCGCCTGCCGCTGACGTTCCCGCACTTCGTGTGGCTCACGATGTGGAGCGCCGTCGCGTACGTTGCGGCGGTCGCGAACTGGCTGGTCGCGCTCGTGCTCGGCCGCTCTGCGCGCCCGCTGCACCGCTTCCTCGCCGCCTACGTCCGCTACGCGAGCCACGTCTCCGCGTACCTGTTCCTCGTCGGCAACCCGTTCCCGGGCTTCACCGGCCGGCCGGGCGTCTACCCGGTCGACGTGGAGATCGACGGGCCGGGCCCGCAGCGGCGGCTCGTGACCCTGTTTCGGCTCGTTCTCGCGGTGCCGGCGTTCCTCGTCTACGGCACGCTCTCGGCGGTGCTCGCCGTCGCCGCGTTCTTCGCATGGTTTGCCGCACTGATCACGGGCCGCATGCCGCGCGGTCTGCGCTCCCTCGGCGCCTTCGCGATCCGCTACGGCGCGCAGACGACGGCGTACTGGGTGGTCCTGACCGACCGGTATCCGCACGCGCTGCCGACCACCCGCATCCAGACGCCCGACGCGGCCGGACGCGAGGCGGCGCCCGCCTGAACCGGCGCACGCTGCTCCGCGCCGGCATCCTCGTCGCCTGCGCGATCGTCTGGGTCGCGGTCGCCGCGCTGCTGTGGCGCTCGCGGGTGCCCGGCGACCTCGAGCTACGCAACCTGCGGTTGCGCGACTACTTCTCGCCGCGCCAGCTGGACCGCTCCGAGGACTACGAGCGCTTCTTTCGAATCGAGTTCGTGGTCTCCCAGGTCGCCCTCGTGGTGGCGCTCGCGCTATATGCGTGGCGCGGCGCCCGCTTCGCGCGGGAGTCGGCGGCCGGGCGCATCGGCACCGGGATGCTGCTCGGGATGCTCGGCCTCGCGGTGGGATGGCTGTCGCAGCTGCCGTTCCGCGTTGTCGAGGTCTGGTGGCAGCGGCGGTACGACATCCTCGACACCGGCTACGTGGACGCACTGGTTGACAACTGGCTCGTCCTCGGCGCCGAGTTCCTGTCGATCTGCCTCGCGCTGCTCATCGTCATGGGGTTCGCCGGCCTGTTCCCGCGCAACTGGTGGCTGCCGGCCGCGCCCGTGTTCGTCGCCATCGGCGCACTCCTCGCGTTCACGCTGCCGTACCTCGGCGACACCGAGCGCCTCGAGGATTCGGCGCTGCGCGCAAACGCGCGCCAGCTCGCCCGAGAACTCGACGTCGAGGGCATACCCGTGGACGTCGAGGAGGTCTCCGACGAGACGAACGCGCCCAACGCCTACGCGTACGGCCTGGGGCCGAGCCGCCGCATCGTCCTCTGGGACACGTTGCTCGAGTATCCGGACGACGAGGTGCTCGTCGTGGTCGCCCACGAGTTCGCCCACCAGTCGCGCGACCACATCTGGAAGTCGCTCGGCTGGTACGCGCTGTTCGCGTTCCCGGGCACCTACCTGATCGCCCGCTTCACGCGGCGCCGGGGCGGCATGGCAGAGCCGGCAGCGGTGCCCCTCTCACTGCTGGTCGTCGTCATGCTTTCGCTCGCTGCGCTGCCGTTCGAGAACGCGATCTCGCGACACATGGAACGCGAGGCCGACTGGGTCGCGCTCGACGCGACCGAGGACCCGGAGGCCGCCCAGCGGCTCTTTCGGCGCTTTACGCGGGACGCGCTCGCGCAGCCGGACCCGCCGGAGTGGTCGTCCGCGCTGCTCGATTCCCACCCGACGATCGAAGAACGGATCGCGATGGCGATCGCGTGGCAAGACCGTCGGCGCGGCCCCTAGCCGCTCGCGATCAGGTCATCGTGTACTCGGGTCCCGAGCCGCCTTCCGGCGGGGTCAGACGGCCGCCCTTCGCGGTGATGGCGCCGCACTGGACGCAGTTCGACGGCGTGATCTCCACGCGCACGGCGCCCTCGCCGTCGGCCGCTCCGACCTCGTAGACGTGCGCGGGGCACATGCGCGCCCACAGCTCCGCGAGGTCCTGCGGGACCCGCTCCTGGACGCGAATGTGATTCGGCTGGTCATCGCGCGTGCGATTCCCCGACGCGTAGACGGACGACAGCTTGTCGAACGTCAGCTTGCCGTCGGGCTGCGGATAGCGGGCGGCCCGGCCGGTACGGATCAGCTCCTGCTCGGCATCCGACTCGAGCTTCGCGTCGCGCGGCGGGAAACGCCCGAGCGACGCAGTCATGGCGCCCGCCATCATGCCGCCCAGCCAGAAGCCTCGCTTGAACGCCGGCCGCATGTTGCGTACCGCGCGGAGATCACTCCAGACGAAGCTCTCGCGGATCGCATCGTCGTAGGGGGCGAGCGCGCCCGGCCGCCACGGGGTCTCACCCGGCTGGAGCGCGGCGAACGCAGTCTCGGCCGCCAGCCGCCCGGATTCGATCGCGTAGTGGATGCCCTTCAGCGCGGGCACGTTGACGAGCCCGGCGCCGTCGCCGCAGATCATCAGCCCCGGCGCGTGCAGCTCGCGCGGGATGGACAGGTAGCCGCCCTCCGGAATCGTCTTGGCGCCCCAGGCGAGGCGCTCGCCGCCGTCGACGATCCGTCGTACCAGCTTGTGCGTCTTGAGCTCCTGGAGGAGGTCGTGTGCCGAGAGCTCGACGTCGCGATAGTCGAGACCGACGACCATGCCGACGGTGACCATTTCGGCGCCCATCGGATAGATGAACGAGCCGCCGAACTCGCGGTACTTGGCGGCTGAGCGAAGCGGCCAGCCCATCGTGTGGATGACGTGCTCGAGCGGCTTCGCGACGCGCCAGACCTCCTTCACGCCGAGCGCCCAGACCTGCGGGTTCTCGCCCTGGAGGCCGAAGTGGTCGAGCGCCACACCGGTCAGGTGGCCCTGCGTACCCTCGCAGAGCACCGTCACCCGCGCGACGATCTCGGACCCCGGCTCGTAGTTGGCGAGCGGCTCCCCGCGGCGACCGCGGCCGCGGTCGCCGGTGCGGACGCCGACGACCCGGGCGCCCGAGACGAGCAGCTTCTCAGCGGCCGTCTCAGGCAGAATCGTCGCGCCGCCCTCCTCGGCCTGCTCGGCCAGCCAGCGGCCGAGCTGCGAGATGGAGGCGACGTGGTTGCCGTGGTTCTTCATCGTCGGCGGCGTCGGAATTCGGAGCGCGCCGCGCGGCGTCAGGAAGTAGACGGCCTCGGACTCGACCGGCCCGAAGAAGGGCATTTCGTGCAGCTGCTTGCGGCCACGGAAGAGGCGCTGGAGACCGCGCGGGTTGACGACCGCCCCGGACAGCAGGTGCGAGCCGGGCTGCTTGCCCTTCTCCAGCACCGCGACCGGCACGTCGCCGAGCCGGTCGGCGATCCCCGGCGCGTCCGCGAGCAGCTGCCCGAGCCGGATTGCGCACGCGAGACCCGCAGGGCCGGCGCCGACGATCAGGACGCCGACCTCGATCCGCTCGTCGGCCGGGCCGCTCGGCTCGGCGACGAACTCGCGTGCCGAGAACGGCGGCGGATGGTCGAGCGGCCGAACCACCGCGACGCGCCCGAGCGGCCTAACCACCGCGCCGTGCGCGGACGAGCTCGGTCAGCTTCGGAACGATCGCGTGGACGTCGCCGACGACGCCGAGGTCGGAATACTCGAAGATCGGCGCATTGGGGTCCTTGTTGATCGACACGATCACGTTCGACGCCTGCATGCCGACCTTGTGCTGGATCGCGCCCGAGATGCCGCACGCGATGTAGAGCTTCGGGGAGACCGTCTTTCCCGTCTGGCCTACCTGCGTCTGGTACGGGTACCAGCCGGCGTCGACCACCGCGCGCGTGGCGGCGACCGCGCCGCCGAGTGCCTTCGCGAGATCCTCGACGAGCGTGAAGTTCTCGGGGCCGCCGAGGCCTCGCCCGCCGGCGACGATCACGTCGGCGTCCTCGATCGACGGGCCCTCCGACTCCTCGTGCGCCTGCTCGACCATCTCGGCGGTCAGCGAGAAGTCCTCGAGCTCCGGCTCGACGCGTTCCACCCGTGCCTCCCCGCCGCTCGCCACCGGGTCGAGCGCGCCGGCGCGAAAGAGCGCGAGCCGGGGCGTCTCCGTCCATCCGACCTCGCAGACGACGGAGTCGGAGAGCGCCGGCTGCCTGCCGACCAGCTCGCCGTCCCGCGTCAGCACGTCGGTCAGCTGCCAATTGAGGCCGGCCTCGAGCCGTGCGGCGAGCCCGGCCGCGACGTCCGCGCCGAGGATCGACTGCGCGAGGAGCACGTTCTCGTGACCGCGGTCCCGGACGAGCGCCGCGAGAACGTCGACCCTCGGCTGCGGCAGCGCCGCCTCGAGCCGGGGATCGTCGGCGACCAAGACCGTGCTCGCGCCGAATTTGCCGGCCGAGGAGGCGAGCGGCTCCACGCCGGACCCGACGAGAACGCCTTCGACCTGGCCGCCGACTTCAGCGGCCTTCGAGAGCACGCCGAGCGACGTCTTGAGGATCTCGTCGCCGTGGTGCTCCAGGAAGACGAGCGTCGTCACAGCAGCCGCTTCTCCGCGAGGAATTCGACGATCTCGTCGGCCGCGCCGCCGTCGTCCTCGATCGTGCGGGACTCGCCCCTCGGCGGCGGGTCGTGCAGCGCGAGCACGGTCGTCCGCGAGCCTTGCTCGCCCGCCTGTGCCGCCTCGAGGCCGAGATCGCCGAGCGAGAGCGTGTCCTGCGGCTTGCGCTTCGCGCCCATGATCCCCTTCAGCGACGGGTAGCGGGGCTCGTTGATCGCGTCGGAGACGGCCACCACGGCGGGCAACGGCGCTCGGATCACGTCGTAGCCGAACTCGGTCTGGCGGCGACCCGTGACCGAGCCGTTGTCGACCGTGAGCTCGGCGACCTGCGAGATCATCGGCCGGCGCAGCCGCTCGGCCACGGCCGCCCACAGCACCGCACCTTCGGAGTCGGCCGCATACTGGCCGAAGAGGACGAGGTCCGGCGACTCGCGCTCGAGCGCCGCGGCAAGCGCGCGGCTCGTGGCGACGAGATCCGATCCGGCGGCTGCCTCGTCGGTGATGAGGATCGCTCGGTCGGCGCCCATCGCGAGCGCCTTTCGCATCGCGTCGCCGGCCGTCGGAGGCCCCATCGAGACCAACACGACCTCGCCCGGGCCCTCCGCCTCCTTCAGCCGCAAGGCCTCCTCGACGGCTTGCGTGTCGAAGGGATTGAGTGCGCCCTCGCCGCTCCGGTCGAGCCGGTTCGTCTGCCGATTCATCCGCTTCGCAGGTGTGTCCGGAACCTGCTTGACGCACACGGCGATCTTCATCGCCGCGTGACTCTATCCCGGACGGGCGGCGCCGAGACGGCTCCAGAGCTCAAGCGGCAACCCGCCGGAGACGATGCTAGGGTGCGCGCCTTCGAGCGCGAACCGGAGCTATGCGACGCCACCGGACGACAGCCCGAGGACTCTTCCTCATCCTCGCTCTCGGTCTCTCGGCCGCAGCGTGGGCGGCGCCTGCCGGCAAGCCGCCGGCACGGATCGTCTTCCCAGTGATCGGACCCGCCTCGTACGTCGACGACTACGGCGACTCCCGCCCGCAGGGGCGTCACGAGGGGAACGACATCATGTCCGTGCGGCGGGCTCTCGCCGTCGCCGCCGAGGCCGGCCGGGTCGAGTTCCAGTCCGGCAGCTCGCGGGCGGGCTGCATGCTCTATCTGTACGGACAGAGCGGTACGAAGTACGTCTACGTCCACCTGAACAACGACGTCACGAGCCGCAACGACAACCGCGGCGGGTGCGTCGGCGGCGTGGCGTTCCCGAGGGGGCTGAAGAGCGGCCAGCGTGTCGCGGCCGGGCAGCCGGTCGGCTACGTCGGCGATTCAGGCGACGCGGACGGCGCCCAGCCGCACCTGCACTTCGAGATGCGCCCGGCCGCCGGCGGCTCGACGAACCCCCATCCCTACCTGCGCAGGGCTCAGCGGCTCCTCTTCTACGCACCGCTCGGGTCGACGTTCACGCTCGGCCTGACGGGGACGGTTGCGGAAACCGACGGCACCGACCTGCGCCTCAAGGTGAACTCGCTCCGCTGGTGGCCGAACGGCCTGCGCGTGACCGAGGTCGGCCGGACGCTGACACTCGACGTGAGTGCCGCGATCGTCGAGCAGGCGAAAGGCGCGACTCCGAGGGCGTTCGCCGCCGCGAAGAAGGGGCACCGCGTGACCGTCTATACGCTGCCGCAGCCGGCAACGCGCGAAGCTCAGCTTGGCAACGACCGCACGCTGCTCGCGCAACGCATCGTCATCCTCGGCGACTAGCGGCCGTGGAAGCGCGGCTCGCGCTTGTCTGCGAAGGCGGACATGCCCTCCTTCGCGTCCTCGGTGGCGAAGAGCGCCGCGAAGAGGCTCGCTTCGTGATTCAGGTTGCCGGCCTGGTCGGCCTGCAGGGCGCGGTTCGCCGCCTGCTTCGCGGCGGCTACGGCGACGGGGCTCTTCGAAGCGATCAGCCGCGCCGTTTCGAGCGCGCGCTCCATCAGCTCCTCGGGCGCGTAGACGGCGTTGACGACGCCGTAGCGCAGCGCCTCCTCGGCGTCGATCGTGCGGCCGGTCAGAATCAGCTCCTTCGCGACGCCGAGTCCGGCGGTGCGCGCGAGCCGCTGCGTGCCGCCCCAGCCGGGGATGAGTCCCAGGTTGATCTCCGGCTGGCCGAGCTTCGCGCGGGACGAGGCGTAGCGCACGTCGCAGGCAAGTGCGAGCTCACAGCCGCCGCCGAGCGCGAAGCCGTTGATCGCCGCGATCGTGGCGGCGGGCATCTCCTCGAGCAGCGCCGCGCAGCGCTGGCCGAGGCGCGCGTACTCGTGCGCCTCGAGCACCGACTTCTCGCTCATCTCCTTGATGTCGGCGCCGGCCACGAACGCCCGGTCGCCGGCGCCGGTCACGACAACGGCGCGGGCGTCCCCCGCCGCGAGTTCCTCCAGACGGCCGCGTAGCTCGCCCAGCGTCTCGCTGTTCAGCGCGTTCATCGCCTCGGGACGGCGGATCGTCAGCGTGGCGACGTCGCCGTCGCGGGCGAGGTCAACCGTCACGCGCTGACCTCCCTACCAGACGGCCGGCGAAGTCGTCTGGCGGCAGCTGTCGCCCGCGAGAAGCGCGCGTCACGCGGCGGCACGCTCGCGCAGGAAGCCGACGATCTCGCTCGTCGGCGCACCTGGCGTGAACACCTCGGCGACGCCCAGCTCCTTGAGCTCGCGGGCGTCCTCCTGCGGGATCGTGCCGCCGACGACGACGAGCACGTCGTCGGCGCCGTTCTCGCGCAGCCCGTCGAGGATGCGGGGGACGAGCGTCATGTGCGCCCCTGAGAGGATCGAGATACCGACGGCGTCCGCGTCCTCCTGGATGGCCGTCTCCACGATCTGCTCGGGCGTCTGGTGGAGCCCCGTGTAGATGACCTCCATGCCGGCGTCGCGGAGAGCGCGCGCGATGATCTTCGCGCCGCGGTCGTGCCCGTCGAGGCCCGGCTTCGCGATGACGACGCGAATCTTGCCCGCCATTTCGGCGAGTATACGAGCGTGCGTCTCACGGTCGTCGGTTGCTCACCGGCCTGGCCCAACCCGGGCGGCGCGCAGTCCGGCTACCTCGTCGAGGGCCGCCTGCTGCTCGACTGCGGGCCCGGGGTACTCGCCCGCCTGCGCGAGCAGAACGGCAGCTGGCCGAGCGTCGACGCGATCGTCATCACGCATTTCCACCTCGATCACTGGGGCGATGTCGTCCCGTGGGTATGGGGCCGGATGTTCGGACTCGGACGCAATCTCGCCCCGCCGGAGCTGTGGCTGCCGCCCGAGGGGACGCGCGAGCTCGAGGTCTTCGGCGAGACCTTTGGGACGCCATGGATGTTCGAGCGGACCTTCGACGTCCGCGAGTACGCGGAGGGGGAGCCGTTCCGCGCGGGCGGGCTCGAAGTTCTCGCGCTGCGCGTCCCGCACTACACGCTGCGAACGTACGGGCTTCGCGTGTCCGATGGATCTCGCACGCTCGCGTATTCAGGCGATTCGGGCCCGAGCGAGCGCCTCGCAGAGCTTGCGCGCAACGCCGACCTCTTCGTCTGCGAGGCGACGCTCGAGCACGGCGACCTGGATGGTCCGCAGCGCGGGCACCTGTCTGCCGACGAAGCGGTCGAGGCATTCCGCGCCTCGGGCGCCCGCCGGCTGCTTCTGACGCACCGTCCCGACGAGCTGTCCGTCGACGATGGGCTCCAGCTGGCTTACGACGGTCTCGAGCTCGAGGTCTGATCGCGGGTCCTCGCGGGCAGCGGCGGCAGCTCTCTCCGCGTCGCCGCGCGGGCCTCGGCTCGGCGGGCGCGCCACCACTCGCTCACGCCCAGCCCGACCGGCGCGATCACGATGAGCGCGAGGATGCTGAGCGGTACGAGGAGCCACCGCTCGTCCAGCTTCGACGCACTGATCGGCTTCTCGGGAGGAGGGCCGGCCTCAGAAGCGGCACCGCCCGCGGCCGCGTTCGCCGTCGGCTTGGGATTGACGCGCAGCGGGGTGAACGACTGGACGAGCCAGCGACGGCTCCGTCCCCTGCCCACCTGTCGCAACTCCACGGTGAAGTCGGACGCCCCGACGTCGGCACGAGAGCGCGGCACGAGCGAGACATCGACCAGCACCGAGCGGCGGTACGAGCCGAGCACCTGGAGGATCTCGGTCTTCTCTGGCACCGCCGGAAACGGGTAAACGGGAATATCGCCCTTCGCCCACTGGCGCCGCGTCATCCCGGCGCGCATAGCGCGAGTCGTGAGGTCGTACGAGTGCGCGACGTTGCGGCGAGTGACGGCCGTCGCGACGAATTCCTCCAGCACGCGCTCGACCGCCCGTCGGCGCATGGCGGAGAACGGGACGCGGGCGGGAGCGCGCGCGACGAGCGCGGGCTCGTCGCGCAGCGGCGTCTCGACCGTCTCCCCGGTCCGCAGCGTTGCGACGAGCGTCGCCGAGACGGCCACGAGCGCGGCGGTGGCTCCCGTCCAGACGAGCAGCGTCCGGCGGCGGCGGCGGCTCATCGCCATTAGCCGCCGATGTCCGCGCGTCGCGCGCGGCGGCCGACGTACCAGCCGCGCAGCGCAAACACCAATGGAGCGGCGATGAACAGCCCGAGCACGGACAGCGGCACGGCCAGCCAGAGCGTGCCGAGCGCGTCGCGCCCGCGTGCCGTGGTATCGGGCGCAATCCGCGGGATGCCGGAGGCGCTTTCACCCGGGGACGGCGCGGACTCGTTCGCTGACGCGGGCGCGAAGTAGTCGACGCGCCACTCCCGCCGCTTGCCCTTGCCGGACGCACGTAGATCGAGGAAGAACGTCATCGGCGCCCAGTCGCGGCTTCGCTCCTCGGGTAGCAGCCAGAAGACGAGCCCGAGAGCATTCTTGTGCTCGTAGTCGACACGCCACGGGGCGAGCCGCGGCGTCTTCGCCGGGTACGGCACGACCGGGATGTCTCCGCTGCTCCACGCCCTTCGGCTGTAGCCGCTGCGCATGTTGGGCGTAACGATGTCCCACGATGCCGACACGTTCTTGCGGCGGACGGCGCTGTTGATGAAGCGAATTGCCGTGTCGTACGCCGCGCTCTTCTCAGCCTTCGTCGCCGGCACTCGCTTCGGCTCCCTGACGATCACCGCTGGGTCGTTCTTGCGGGGTACCAGATCGAGGTCGCGGCCGGTGTCGCCGATCAGCAGGGCGCCTCCGACGACGACCGCGGCGAGCACGGCGGCGCCGCCGAACCACAGCAGTCGGCGCCGCCAGCGGTATGACGACAGCACGCGCCGCATCAGCTCGAGAGTAGCCGAGCGTGCTGCCGGTTCAAGCGTGCCGCGGAACCGGCGGCAGGACCACGCGCGCTACTGCGGATTGGCAGGAATCGGAGGCGTCGAGCGAGGCGCCCAGTAGTAAACGAGCCAGCGCTTGTTCTTACGCTGTCCGACCGCCTTAAGGCCGATGAAGAAGATCTGCGACTTGACGCCCGACCCCTTTCGCGGCGTCAGCACGACCTCGAGCTCGACGCGCCGCTCGTAGGATTCGTCGACCCGGAAAGGAGGCGCTGCGCCCAGGTCGACCGGGTACGGCACGACGGTGCTTTCGCCGCGCAGCCACTCCTTGTAGGTCGTGCCGGCCCTGAGCTCCGGGTGGGTCAGCTTCCAACCTACGTCGAGGTTGCGGCGCGCCACGGCGGTCTTGATGAAGCGCGCCGCCACGGCCTGCACGCCGCGCGAGACCGGCGCCTTCTTGCCGGTCGGCTCGTCCACGATCGCCGGTCCCGTGCGCTGGATCTCGGGAGTCGAGTCCGGCGCCGTATTTCCATAGAACGCCACCAGGAACGCGACGACGCCCACGGCGAGCACGCTTCCGGCCACGTAGGGCGCCCAGCGGTAGAGCGTCCGCCTCGACCAGAATGTTTGAGCGCTCATCCTCGAGTTTTAGACGTGCGATCACGCACGAGGGTTAGAAGACGGGCGTCTCGCGCCACGTCCCCCACACCTCCCGGAGCGCGTCGCACATCTCACCCATCGTGACGTAGGCCTTGGCTGCGTCGACGATCAGCGGCATGAGGTTCGTGTCGCCGGCCGCGCCCTGCTTGAGGCGCGCGAGCGCCGCCTCGGCCGCCGCGGCGTCGCGCCGTCCGCGAAGCGCCTGCACCCGCTCGATCTGCTTGCGCTCGAGCGCGGGATCGATGCGCAGGAGGTCGACGCCGGTGTGCTCGTCGAGCTCGTAGCGGTTGACGCCCACGACGATGCGCTGCCGCGCCTCGACCTCGGACTGGTAGCGGAACGACGCCTCCGCGATCTCCCGCTGGAAGAAGTTTTCCTTGATGGCCGGAACCACTCCGCCGAGCTCGCGAATGCGCTTGAAGTACTCGTACGCACCGGCCTCCATTCGGTTCGTCAAATCCTCCAGGTAGTAGGAGCCGCCGAGTGGATCGATCGTGTTCACCACGCCCGTCTCGTGCGCGATCACCTGCTGCGTGCGCAGCGCAAGGCGAACGGCGTTCTCGGTCGGCAGCGCGAGCGCCTCGTCGAACGAGTTCGTGTGCAGAGACTGCGTGCCGCCGAGCACGGCCGCGAGCGCCTCGATCGCGGTCCGCACGATGTTCACCTCCGGCTGCTGCGCGGTGAGCGAGACGCCGGCCGTCTGGGTGTGGAAGCGCATCAGCCACGAGCGCGGGTTCCTGGCACCGTAGGTCTCGCGTAGCTCCCGTGCCCAGATCCGGCGAGCGGCCCGGTACTTGGCGATCTCCTCGAAGAAGTCGAGGTGCGCGTTGAAGAAGAAGGACAGGCGGGGCGCGAAGTCGTCCACGTCGAGGCCGCGCTCGATGCACGCCTCGACGTACGCGAACCCGTCGGCGAGCGTGAAGGCGAGCTCCTGCACCGCGTTCGAGCCGGCCTCGCGGATGTGGTAGCCCGAGATCGAGATCGGGTGCCACTTCGGCATCTCGCGCGCGCAGAACTCGACCATGTCCACCACGAGCCGCATGGACGGCTCGGGCGGGAAGATCCACTCCTTCTGCGCGATGTACTCCTTGAGGATGTCGGTCTGGATCGTCCCGCGCAGGCCGGCACGCGACACGCCCTGCTGCTCGCCCACGCATGCGTAGAAGGCGAGCAGCATGGCGGCCGGTGCATTGATCGTCATCGACGTGGAGACCGTCCCGAGCGGGATCCCGTCGAAGAGCGTCTCCATGTCCGCGAGCGAGTCGATCGCGACGCCCTCGCGGCCGACTTCGCCGCGGGAGCGGGCGTGATCCGAGTCGTAGCCCATCAAGGTCGGCATGTCGAACGCCGTCGAGAGGCCGGTCTGGCCGTGCTCGAGCAGGTAGCGGAAGCGCTCGTTCGTCTCCTCGGCGGTGCCGAAGCCCGCGAACTGGCGCATCGTCCAGAGCCTGCCGCGGTACATGGACGGGTAGACGCCGCGCGTGAACGGGTAGACGCCCGGGTAGCCGAGGTCGCGCTCGTAGTCCACCTCCGCCGAATCCGGCGTGTAGAGCGGCTCGTTCGAGAGGCCCGAGATGGTCGAGAAGAGCTCCCCGTCGCGCTCGGGAGCCGCGTCGTAGAGCCCGCGGCGCCACTCCTCCGTCGCGCTCGCCAGGCGCGGATCCTCGGTCGTCGCCATTAGCGCCATTCTAGGCGGCTAGACGAACCAGAAGACCGCGACGGCCCCAAGGTAGCCGGCAACGAGCGCGGCGCCGCGTGCTCGAGTGACGTGCCCGTGCGCGACGGCCAGCGCGGCCAGCGCAACCGCGCCGGCGAGCACCGCCAGCTCGCCCACGCTGAACGCGAGCGGCAGCGGCTCGATGGCGAACGAGAGCAGAGCGACTGCCGGAACGACGAACGCGGCCACCTGCGCGGTCGACTCGAGCGCGACGTCCGTGCCCAGCTCGAGCTCGCCGTGCGCGGCCGCGACGACGGCGGCACCGTGCTCGGCAGCGTTGCCGGCGAGCGCGACGACGACCGCCGAGACGAAGAACTCCGAGAGCCCTGTCGTTTCTGCGAAGTCGCCGATCGAGCCGGTGATCGTCTCGGAGACGAGCGCCGTGGCGACCATCGCCGCGGCGAGGACGATGAGCGCCCGCCGCAGCGACCACTCGGCAGGCTCGCCGCGCTCATGCTTCGCCAGCTCGGAGCGGACCTCCAGGACGGTGACGACCGCGTAGACGGCGAGCAGGGCTAGCGCAACCGGGACGGTGTACGCGGCAACGGCGCCGTCGCGGTCGTGCTCGAGGAAGTGTGGCAGCGCGGCGACGGCAAACAGCGGGACGGCAAGGCCGACGAGGGCGAGCGACTCGAGCAGCGGGCGACGCTCGCACTCGCCACGCCCGCCGACGAGCAGCGTCAGGCCGAGGACGAGCAGCAGGTTGCCCACGATGCTCCCCGTCAGCGAGCCGCGCACGACGTCGTGCAGGCCGGCGGCGACTGCGAACAGCGCGACGAACAGCTCGGGGACGTTGCCGAACGTCGCGTTCAGGAGACCGCCGATCGCCGGGCCCGTGTGGTGACCCGCCTCTTCCGTCGCGCGGCTGACGAGCCACGCGAGCGGCATGAGCGCGGCGGCCGCGATCGGGAAGACGACGGCGGGCTCGGAAACGGCGAAGCGGACGGCCACGGCAAGCGGCGCGAGCGCCAAGGCGGCCCACGCCAGCTTCGCCGTCACGCGACTGCCTGGATCGCCGCCGCCGCGCCGGCGACGACCAGCACGATCCCGATCGCCTTGACGAGCGCGCGCTCGGAAAGACGGCCGGTCAGCCGCGCTCCCAGGAGCGCACCGGGGAGGGAAGCCGCGGCGCCGACGGCGATCAGCTTCGGATCCGGAGGGGCCGAGGGCAGGTGGCCGATCAGCCCGGCGACGCCGACGCAGACGCCGACGGCGAGGTTCGTGCCGACCGCGCGGGCCGGCCGCTCGCCCACGAGTCGCAGCAGCGCCGGCATCCGCAGCGCACCGAGGATCAGTCCGACGAAGCCGCCGAGCACACCGATCACCGCTCCCGAGACGACGGCGGCGGGAATGTCAAGCGGCTGTTCGCCGAGCACCGGCGTCGGCCGGTGACGCACCAAGTCGATCCCGCTGTAGACGAGCACTGCCGCGACGGCAAGCAGCACCGCTCTGGCAGGCACGACACCCGCGGCGTACCCGCCCGCCAGCGCGCCGCCGACCGACGGCGGGGCCATCCATGCGAAGAGAAGCCAGTTGACGCGGCCTGCGCGGACGTGCGCCGCCCCTGCCGTCGCCGCCGCCACAGCCGAGATCGCGATGTTCGCGCCGCCGCCACTCGCCGGCGAGGCGGCGACCAGCAGCACCGCGGGCAGGCGCATGTTCCCGAGGACCAGCCCGACGAGGCCGCCCGCGAGCGCGACGGCGAAGCACCAGGCGGCGAAGAGGGCGAGCTCGAGAGCTTCCAGCGTCGCTTAGCGGTCGCCGCCCGGCTTCCACAGTGGCTCGGGCGCGCCCGCGCCGGCGTTGGCGGCGCGCGCGAGGATGAAGAGCAGGTCGGAGAGCCGGTTCAAATAGGCGAGCGCGAGCGGGTTGATGTCGACCTCTTCGCTGGCGGCGAGCACCTCGCGCTCGGCACGCCGGCAGACCGTCCGCGCCACGTGTAGCGAGGCGGCCGCCTCGCTGCCTCCCGGAAGGACGAAGCTGCGCAGCTCGGGGAGGTCGGCGTTGAAACGGTCGCACTCGCGCTCGAGCGCGTCGATGTGCTCCGGCGCGACACGGAGGCGGTCGGCGATTCCATACGGGACGCTGAGGTCGGCGCCGACGTCGAAGAGGTCGTTCTGAACACGCTCGAGGACGGGACGGAATGCCTCGGGTAGCCTGCCCGCGAGCGCGACCCCGACGTGCGCGTTCAGCTCGTCGACCGTGCCGAACGAGGCGATGCGGCAGTCCAGCTTCGAGACCCGCGACCCGTCGCCCAGGCTCGTCTCGCCGCGGTCCCCCGCACGCGTGTAGATGCGCGTCAGGCGGACCGGCTCGTCGCGCGAGCGGGGCATGCGCGTAGGTTACGCGGCGTGCTCCGCCGTGCCCGTCCCGGCGACGCCGACGCCATCGCCGAGCTCTTCGCTGCGGCGCGCGCCGAGGCGATGCCGTGGCTACCGGTTCTGCACACCCCGGACGGCGTGCGCGGCTTCTTCGGCGACGCCTGCATTCCGCGGCAGGAGGTCTGGGTCGCCGAGCTCGAGGGCCGCGTCGCAGGTTTCGCCGCCCTCGCCGACGGCTTCCTGAACCACCTTTACGTTCACCCAGCGAACCAAGGAAAAGGTGTCGGGAGCGCACTCTGGCAGCGCGCGACGGAGACGTACCCGGCCGGCTTTCGCTTCTGGGTGTTCCAGCGCAACGAGCGCGCGCGACGCTTCTACGAACAGCGCGGGGCAGCGGTCGTCGAGCTGACCGACGGCGCCGGCAACGAGGAGCGCGAGGCGGACGCGCTGTACGAGTGGCGACCATAGGCTCGGTCGAGGAGGCGGTGGCGTGGGTCGACCACGTCGGCGTCGCGCTGCTCTACCCGAATCCGGACTACGTGCTGCCCTCCCTGTGGGAAGCGGTCGCCGGCCAGGTGGAGATCGAGTGGGCGGTGCGCGACGCGGACGGGAAGTTCCTCGCGTTCACGCCGGCGATGGACAAGGTCTGGCGCTGGAAGGACGAGCTGCCGGCGAAGCGGCTGGCGTGCGTCGGACTGCACGTCGCGCGGACGTCGTCGGTGATCGCGCCGCGACTTGTGGCGGCGCTCCTCACGCTCGCCGGCCGCTCTAGCTCGCCCGACGACTTCGGCGAGGTCGAAGGGCTCGAGCGCGATGTTGCGCAGGCGTCGCTCGAGCTGGGTCGGCCGGCGTCGCGGCGCGAGCTGCGCATCATCGTCGGCACCGACAAGCGCCGGTGCGATCGCGCCGTCAACGCGCTGCAACAGAAGCTCGTGCTGACGAACGCGGGGAGGACGGACGAGGAGAGCGGCTGGCCGTCGACGCTTCACGACCTGTTCGCACGCCGGTGGCGCGCGCGGCTTCGCAACGTGCCGCAACGCGAGCGGGCCCTCGCCGCGCTCGCCGAGGCGGTTCTCGCGGGCAGCGGAGACGTCTCTGCGGCCGACCTCGCCGCCGCCCTGCGCATCCGCCGGCGCGAGGCGAACGAGGTGCTGGAGGCGCTCGAGGCGCACGGACGGGCGGTCCGACACGACGAGGACGGGATCGCCGTCTGGCGCGCCGTCAGCCCTGCGCAAGCACCGGCTGCTTGAGCCCAAGCACCGCGCGGGCGATCACGAGTCGCTGGATCTCGCTCGTGCCCTCGTAGATTTCGGTGATCTTCGCGTCGCGGTAGTAGCGCTCGACGGGGAACTCCTTGGTGTAGCCGTACCCGCCGAGGATCTGGATTGCTTCGGCCGTCTGGCGGCGCGCCATCTCGGAGGCGAAGAGCTTCGCCTTCGCGCCCTCCTCCGTATGCGGTCGGCCCTGCTGCTTCAGCCACGCCGCGCGGTAGACGAGCAGCCGGGCGGCATCGAGCTCCATCGACATGTTCGCGAGCTTGTGCTGAATCGCCTGGAAGTCGGCGATCGGCCGCCCGAAGGCGCGGCGCTCCTTCGCGTACTCGCGTGCCACGTCGTACGCCGCCTGCGTTATGCCAACGGCCTGTGCCGCGATCCCGATCCGCCCGCCGTCGAGCGTCGCCATGGCGACGCGAAAACCCTTGCCCTCCTCGTGGAGCAGCCGGTCGCGGCCGACTTCGACGCCCTCGACGACGATGTCGTTCGTCACCGACGAGTTGAGACCGAGCTTCTCCTCGTCGCGCGTCACGCGGACGTGCTCCCCGTCGAGGACGAAGGCCGACACGCCGCGCGCGCCGGGTGTCTGCCCGTCGGTGCGCGCGAACAGCAGGAACGTGCCCGCATACGTGCCGTTCGTGATCCACTGTTTCGAGCCGGTGATCCGCCAGCCGCGCCCCGTCGGGTCAGCGCGCGTGCGCAGGGCGCCCGCGTCCGAGCCTGCTTCGGCCTCCGTGAGGGCGAAGGCACCGAGGTGCTCGCCCCGAGCGAGCGGCGGCACGAAGCGGCTGCGCTGCTCGTCGTTCCCGAACGTGAGGATCGGCAGCGTGACGGCGCTCGTGTGCACGGCGACGGTCACGCCGACACCCGCGTCGGCGCGGGACAGCTCCTCGAGCACGAGGATGTAGGAGAGGAAGTCGGCGCCCGCGCCACCGTACTCCTCCGGGAGGCACGCGCCCATCAGCCCGAGCTCGGCCAGCTTGGCGTACAGGTCGCGGGGAAAGCGGTGCTCGCGGTCCCATTCGGCGGCATGCGGCTCGATCTCCGCCTGCGCGAACTCGCGCGTCAGCATCTGGATCTCGCGCTGCTCCGGCGAGAGCTCGAAGTCCACTGCGGCGGTTATACCCGCTAGGCCGCGACCGAGAAGCGCCGGTGGATCGCCCGCAGTCGAGGCTCCACGCGGGTGAATGCCCGCACCACGTCGGGATCGAACTGGCGCTCGGACTGCTCGACGATCTCGCGGCCCGCCCCCTCCCAGCGGCCGGCACGGCGGTACGGCCGGTCGCTCGTCATCGCGTCGAGCGCGTCCGCCACGGCGAAGATCCGGGCGCCGATCGGTATGTCGGTTCCCGCCAGGCCGTCCGGGTAGCCGCAGCCGTCCCAGCGCTCGTGGTGGTGGCGGACGATCTTGATGCCCTCTCCCTGCAGGACGGCCACGCCGCCCAGCATCTGCTCGCCGAGCACCGTGTGCGTCTGCATGAGGCTTCGCTCGCTGTCGCTGAGCGGTCCCGGCTTGCGGAGGATGCCGTCGGGCACGCCGATCTTGCCGACGTCGTGGAGGAGAAAGCCGTACTCCGTCCCGGCGTCGTCGACGAGCTCGGGACGGATGCGCCGCGCCAGCTCGACGGCGTAGCGCTGGACGCGCTGGGAATGCTCCCGGGTGCCGGTGTCCTTCTGCTCGAGAGCGCTCGCCATCGCGCCGATCGTCTCCTGGTAGGCGCTCTCGAGCAGCACGCGCTGGCCGCGCTCGATCTCGAGCAGCCGCCGCAGGTCGCGGGCGTAGAGGATGAGCTGCTCCTGCGCGTCGCGCGGCCGGGCGAGCTGGAGCGGCGCGTCGAGGGAGCCGCCGGACAGGCGCTCGACCACGCCGAGCAGCTCGAGCGGGCTGAACGGCTTGTGGAGCAGGGCATCGGCCCCCGCATCCAGCGCCGCGTCCTCGGTCCCGTCGTCGGAGCCTGTCAGCAGGACGATGGCAATCCTGCGCGTCTCGGGCGCCGACTTCAGCTCTCGGCAGAACGAGAGGCCGTCACTCCCTGGCAGACGGATGTCGAGCACCGCGAGATCAGGGCGCAGCTCGGGCAGCAGCAGCCGCGCGGTCGGCACGTCGCCCGCCTCCGCGACGTCCACGGCGACGACCTCCAGGGTCGTGCGAAGGAGCTCTCGGAATCCGGGGTCGTCGTCGACGAGCAGGATGCGCATGCGGTCTCCTGGCCGAAAGGGACTTTCCCTTTCTCGGCGGAGGCCGCAGAGTCCTTTAGCAAGGACCTAACTCCGTCGGGGGAGGGACCTACCTCCGAAGGGGTAGACGCGTCGGACGGCCCATTCTTGCGCCGAGGTCAGGTATAGGTATAGAACCCGCGGCCGGATTTCCGGCCCAGGCGGCCCGCCTGGACGTACTGGCGCAGCAGCGGACAGGGGGCGTACTTGTCGTCGCCCAGCCCCTCGTGGAGCACCTCCATGATCGCCACGCACGTGTCGAGCCCGATGAGGTCGGCCAGCGCGAGCGGGCCCATCGGGTGCGCGAAGCCGAGCTTCGCGACGGCGTCGATCGCGTCCGGCTCGGCGATGCCCTCCATGAGCGCATAGGCGGCCTCGTTGATGAACGGCATGAGGATGCGGTTGGAGACGAAGCCCGGGAAGTCGCGGGCCTCGGCCGGCGTCTTGCCCAGCTCGCGGGCGAGCTCGATGATTGCAGCGGCCGTCTGATCGGACGTCTCGAGCCCGCGGATCACCTCGACGAGCTCGAGCACCGGCACCGGGTTGAAGAAGTGCATGCCGATCACGCGGTCGGGCCGGCCGGTCGCCGCGGCCAGCGACGTGATCGGGATCGACGAGGTGTTCGACGCCAGAATCGACTCGGCCGGAAGCGCGTCGTCCGCCCGCCGGAAGACGTCCTCCTTGACTGCGAAGTCTTCGACGACCGCCTCGATCATCAGGTCGGCGGTGACCAGGTCGTCGACGGCCTCGACGCGCGCGAGCACCTCGTCGGCCGGCGGCCCGCCCCTCCCGGCCAGCTTCGCAAGGCTTCGCTCCATGGCCGCACGCGCGCGGTCGGTGGCGCCCGGGTAGGGGTCGTGGAGCGAGACGCGACGCCCCGAGGCGGCGACGACCTGCGCGATGCCGCCACCCATCTGGCCGGCACCGACGACGAGCACGTGCTCGAACCTCACGGC
>JACVRM010000133.1 GCA_014534415.1 Thermoleophilia bacterium
CCGCGCCGGTGCTCTTCATCCGCCTCGCCGCGCCGACGATTCCCACCGGCTGGCAGCCGTATCTCAGCCGCTTCGGCGCGGCTACCGCGACCGCCGCCTAGTCCACTCGGCGCTTGCTGCGCCGGCGAGCCACGCGACGAACTCGCCGAACCGCTGCGGCAAACGAAGCCGGGACGGGACACGGAGATCGGCGCGTCGGCGCCGTTCGCGATGTGACGTCATCCGCGCTCGACAGGTAGGTCGCGCGTCTCCCAGTCGCTCCAGGAGCCGGCGTAGAGGCGGCCTTCGCGGCCGGCGAGCGATAGGCGGTGGAGCGTGAGACACGATGTGACGCCGGAGCCGCAGTACACGACCAGCTCGCCGTCGGGAAGCTCCGGAAGGGACTCGCTCCACGGCGCGTTGCGCGCGCCGGGGATGCGCCCCGGCACGTTGTCGATCGGGTTCGGCTCGCCGCGCCAGCGGCTCCGTGGCCGCGCGTCGACGATCACGAGCGCGGGGTCGTCGAGGCGGTTGGCGAGCTCGTCCGCGTCGATCGTGTCTCCGCCGCGCAGACGCGGCTCGAACACGGCCGGCTGGACACGTTCTTCGCCCGTAGCGAGCGGCCCGAGCCACGCGTCGACGCCACCCGCGAGAACGGCGCAGTCGTCGTGGCCGAAGTGCCGGAGCAGCCACCAGAGACGCTCCGCCCCGCCCATCGTCCCGTAGGCGACGACGAACACGCCGGCGCCGATCCCGGCCCGCCCGGCTGCGGCCGCGAACCGGGCGGCGCCAGGAAGCGGGTGCCGCCCGGCGTTGGAGATGGACAAGTCGGACAGGTCGTCGTCGATGTCGAGGAACGAGGCGCCCGGGATGTGCCCGGCGCGGTAGAGCTCGCGGCCGCGCTCGCGCTCGCCCAGCTCCCAGCGGCAATCGACGAACTGGTAGCGCACGTCGCAAGGCTAGTGACGTGCGCGCACCGCGGCGGCGTATCTGGTCCGACAGCGATCCGGAGGACGAGATGAAGACCGCTATGACGATTACAGCGCTGGCCCTCGCCGGCGTCGTTGCCGCCGCACTCGCCGGCGTCGGCCTGCCGGAGCAGGCACGTGGTGAGGCGGGCGGCTCGCGGACGATCACGGTGACGGGTGAGGGCACCGTCAAGGCGAAGCCCGACGAGGCGGCCTTCTCGTTCGGCGTCGAGACGCGCGCGGCGACCGCCCGCGAGGCAACCGCGGGCAACGGTGCCGCGATGCGGCGCCTGCTCGCGGTACTGAAGCAGGCGGGCATTCGCGACGAGGATCTCCAGACGGAGCAGGTCTCCGTCTGGCCGGAGTCGAAGCCGAGCAGCGGCGTGACGGGGTACGTCGCGACGAGCAGCGTGCGCGTCACGACGTCGGTCGACGCCGCCGGAGAGGTCGTCGACCAGGCCGTGCAGGCCGGCGCGACGAGCGTCTGGGGGCCGACGCTCACGCGGAAGGAGACGGACGAGCTCGAGGAGCGCGCCCTGCGGCTGGCGCTCGAGGATGCACGCCGGAAGGCGGCAGCGCTCGCCGAGGCCGCAGGCGCTCGGCTCGGCGAGGTCACGAGGATGGTCGAGGGCGGCGCCGGCGAGCCGATCGCCTACGCGACCGCCGACCGCGCCGCGGCCGCAGAAGCGAAGACGCCGATCGAGGCAGGGGCCGTCGAGACGGTGGCCAGCCTGACGGTCACGTTCGCGATGTCCTAGGCGACCTCGGACTCGACGACCGCCGGCCACGACGACCGTGGCAAGCGAAGATGGCCGTTGCCGTCGCTCCCGTAGCCGCCCGGCACGGCGGTGTAGAGCTCCGGGTATCCCCACATGCCGTGCTCGGCGACGTCCAGCCCCGACGTCTCTACCTCGGCGCTGACACGGATGCCCCACACGGCGCGGAACGTCCACAGCGTGCCGAAGGAGGCCGTGAACGTGAACCCGCCGACGGCGACGAGGCCGAGCGCCTGCACGCCGAGCTGATGGAAGCTACCCGTGTAGACGAGGCCGCCGCCGCCGACGCCGAGCTCTCCAGCGAGGGCCGGTACGGCGAACAGCCCGGTGGCGAGCGTGCCCCAGACGCCGGCGAGCCCGTGGACGGAGACGGCGCCGATCGGGTCGTCGATCCGGAGGCGCTCGACTGCCCGCCAGCCGACCACGGCGACGGCGCCTGCCGCGCCGCCGATGACGAGCGCGGCCCAGGGCGCGACGAAGCCGCACGCGGCCGTCACGGCGACGAGCGCGGCGATCGCGCCGTTCAGCATCATCGAGAGATCCGGCTTGCCGGCGAGCAGCCAGGACGTGGTCATGCCCCCGAGGGCACCGGCCGCCGCCGCGAGATTCGTGGTCAGCGCGACGTACGCGAAGAAGCCGAGCGAGTCGCCGTTCATCACACCGAGCGTCGAGCCGCCGTTGAATCCGAACCAGCCGAACCACAGGATCAGGACGCCCAGCGTCGTGAACGCCATGTTGTGTCCGGGGATCGCGACCGCGCGGCCGTCCGAACGGAACCGCCCGATGCGCGGCCCGAGCAGCAGCGCGCCGGCGAGCGCGGCGAGCGCGCCCTGGTAGTGCACCACCGTCGACCCCGCGAAATCCTGCATGCCGCGCTCGGCGAGCCAGCCGTCCGGGTGCCAGATCCAGTGCGACACGACCGAGTAGACGAGCGTGAACGCGGCGCCGAAGGCGAAGTAGACCCAGAGCCTGGTCCGCTCCGCCATCGCACCCCAGACGATCGCGAGCGCGACCGCTGCGAAGACGACCTGGAAGAGGTAGCCGGCCGCGGCCGGCACAGTCGAGAACCATGCGAACGGCGCGCTACCGACTGCCAGGAGGTCTTCCACCGACGGGGCGAACCCGGAGCCGCCGATGAGCCCGTTGCCGCCGTCGCCGAACGCGATGCCGTAGCCGACGAGGTAGTAGACGATCGACGCTATGCCGAGCACGAGGACGTTCTTCGCGGCGATGTGGCCGACGTTCTTCATGCGGCAGAGGCCGGCCTCGAGGAACGCGAAGCCCGCCTGCATGAACATCACGAGGATTGCGGCGACGACCACCCAGATGGTCGCCGCCGCGATCGTCAACTCCGCCGGTGTCAAGCTTCCTCCCTCCAGCTAGCCAAACCGCGGCGCGGTTTCGCTAGCAGTCGAAGTACAGGGTGAACTCGGCCGGGTGCGGGCGAAGCCGCACGGGGTCGACCTCGTTCTCGCGCTTGTAGTCGATCCACGTCTGGATGAGGTCGGCCGAGAAGACGCCGCCCTTCGTGAGGAAGTCGTGGTCGGTCTCCAGGGCGTCCAGCGCTTCGGCCAGCGAGCCCGGCACCTGTGGCACGTCGGCGCGCTGTTCCTCGAAGAGGTCGTAGTCGGCCGGCGCGCCCGGGTCGAGGCCTCGCTCGATGCCGTCGAGCCCGGCCATGAGCATCGCCGCAAACGCCAGGTACGGGTTCGCAGCCGAGTCGGGGCAGCGGAACTCGATCCGCTTCGCCTTCGGCGAGCCCGAGTACATGGGGATCCGGATGCACGCCGAGCGGTTGCGCTGCGAGTAGACGAGGTTGACCGGGGCCTCGTAGCCCGGCACGAGCCGCCGGTACGAGTTCGTGGTCGGCGCGCAGAACGCAAGCAAGGCCGGCGCGTGCGCGAGCAGGCCGCCGACGTAGGCGCGCGCCAGCTCGGAAAGGCCCGCGTAGCCGCTTTCGTCCGCCATGAGCGTCTCGCCGCCCGACCAGAGCGACTGGTGCGTGTGCATGCCCGACCCGTTGTCGCCGAAGAGCGGCTTCGGCATGAACGTGACCGTCTTGCCGGCGGCGCGCGCCAGGTTCTTGATCACGTATTTGTAGGTCATGATCTGGTCGGCCATGCGGGTCAGCGTCGTGAAGCGCAGGTCGATCTCGCACTGGCCGCCCGACGCGACCTCGTGGTGGTGGAACTCGCACGGGATCCCGATCCGCTCGAGCGCGAGCACCATCCGCGTGCGCAGGTCGTGCAGCGTGTCGGACGGGGCCGTCGGGAAGTACCCCTCCTTGAGCCGCGCGGTGTAGCCGAGCCCCGGCTTGCCCGAGTTCCAGTGCCCCTCGCCGGAGTCGACGCAGTAGTGGGCCCGGTTAGGGCCGAGCTCGTAGTGCACCTCGTCGAAGACGAAGAACTCGCATTCGGGGCCGAAGTACGCGGTGTCGGCGACGCCGCTGGCGCGGAGATACGCCTCCGCCCGGCGCGCGACCCCGCGCGGGTCCTTCGCATAGGGTTGGCGCGTGACCGGGTCGGCGATCTCGCAGACTAGCGAGAGCGTGGGGGCCTCGGTGGCCGGATCGAGGATCGCCGACTCGGGATCCGGCAAGAGCAGCATGTCGGAGTCCTGGATCGCCTGCCACCCGCGGATCGACGAGCCGTCGAAGCCGAGCCCCTCGTCGAACGCCTCTTGGTCGAAGGCGCGTACGGGCAGCGTCACGTGCTGCCACGTGCCGAGCAGGTCGCAGAACTTCAGGTCGACCATCTGCGCCTCCGTCTGGCCGGCCCACTCGAGCGCCTTGGCGGCGTCCGGCCGGTCTTTCGCCCCGTTCGCCAGGTAATGCCTCTCCAACTCCGTACCGCTCACTGCTCCCTCCTCGGGTCGGACCACGAAAAAAGCCCCAGGACTAACGAGTCCTGAGGCCCCATTGCCTCCGCGCGGGCCTTCGGCGGCCCACACTCACCGTAGCGTACGACCCGGGGCGGATGTCAAGCGTGAGCGGCTGCGGCGCGCGACGCCTCCACGTCCCTTTCGAGCGACGGGATGCCCAGAGAGCGCGCCGCCTCGAGCGCCTCTGCGAACAACGCCTCGGCGGCGCCGAGCTCGCCACGCTGGATGAGCATCCGTCCGTGATCGTGGCGCGTGTAGGCGAGCCAGACCGGCGAGCGCAGGCGGGCATTGACGTCTGCCGCCACGCGGAAATGGCGCTCCGCTTCGTCGTAGCGCCCGAGCGTGCCCGCCAGCAGCCCGAGGCCGCGGGCGACAGAGCCGAGCGAACCCTCCGGCATGTCGGTTGCGGTCGAGTGCTCCCACGGCAGCAGCAACTCGTAGAGCGTCGCCGACGCATCGCGCTCCCCGAAACGGCTGCAGAGCTCCGCGAGCAGGCTTGCCGCAAAGAGCCATTCCATGTCCTGCGGGATCGAGCGGAACTCGTCAGCCGCGAACAGGGCGAACAGCTGGCGCGCCTCGTCCTCGTTGCCCGTCAGCGCTTGCGCACTGGCGAGCACGCACCGGTAAACAGGCCGAGCAGGAAACGCGGCAGCTGCCTGTTCGAGCTCGCCTTCCGCTTCCTGCAGGCGGTTTTGGTGGCGCAGCAACAAGTAGCGGTGAACCGAGTGCGCGGCGAGTGACTCCAGACCCTGGGCCCGGGCGCCGACCGCCCGCGCTCGCTCGATCGACCGCTCTGCATCCGTGAAGCGGCCGTCGAGGAGCGCCTGCAGCGCCGCCGACGCCTCGACGAGCCAGAAGGCCGTCGGAACGCGAACCTCGTCGGCCAGCGAGATCGCCGCGGTGAGATCGGCGTCGGCCGCATCGCGGTCCGCGGAGCGGAGGTGGGCGTACGCACGGTAGGCGTGGCCGAACACCGCCCGCTCGGTATCGCCGACCTGAGTGGCGACGACGATGAGTTCGGCGGCGAGCTCGATTACCTCGGCACGGTCGTGGGGACCGAGGACAGCCGAGACCCTACCGTCGAGCGTGTACGCGAGCGTCGCGCCGTCACCGAGTGTCCGCGCTAGCGCCAAGCCCTCGGCGCTCAGCGCCTTCCGGCGCGCGGGCGACGGCTCGTCGCG
>JACVRM010000107.1 GCA_014534415.1 Thermoleophilia bacterium
CGCGCTCGTCCTGACCGGAGTCGCCGACGTGCAGTGCCCGGTTCGGCGCGACGCCGAGGCGCTCGAGCGCGATGAGGAGCGGCCGCGCGTCCGGCTTCGCGACGCCCGCCTCGGCGCCCGTCACCACGGTGTCGACCCAAACGCCGGCGCCGGCCAGGTGATCGGGCAGCGAGATGTCCCAATTCGAGACGACGGCGAGCGCGACGCCGTGCGCGCGCAGCAGGGCAAGCCCCTCGAGCACGCCGGGCAGCGGGTGGAAGCGCAGCGCGGCGACGAATGCAGCGGTGAAGTCGATGTCGGAGCTCAGCGCGTCGGCGAAGACGCGCGCGCACTCAGCGCGCAGGCGCTCGAGAGCCGGGCCGTCACGCGCCTCGAGCCTGTGCTTCGCGTAGTGGGCATTCTCCGCACGGAACGCCCGCTCGACGTCGGCGCTGCTCCGCTCGACGCCGCGCTCGCGCAGCGCATCCCGCAGCCGTCTGACGGGGTCGTCGAGCTCGAGAAGCGTTCCGTACGCGTCGAGCGTGACCGCGTCGAGCTCGCTCAGGCGACCCATTGCCAGAGCGCCCACTGTGTAGCCGCGACGCCGAGGAAGAGCCCGCTCACACCCACGATCGCGGCGTGCGCGCGCGGCCGCCCGCCAAGCACGGCGAGCGCGAGAAAGAACGGAAAGACCGTGAGGCCGAAGCGCGGCAGCGACTGGAGCGGCCAGTCGTCACCCGGCACGCTGAGCGGCAGCGCGAGGCTCGTCGCGCAGAAGAGCCCGTACGGCGCGCCGAAGCGCCGCCACGCGAGCACCGTGAGCACGAGGAAGAGCACGAGGAAGAGCATGAGACTCGCGTTGATCGCCGCGACGTGCAGCGGATCCCACCTCGGCACCTCCCAGTAGACGCGGCCGCCGTCCCCGGCGATCAGCTGGCGGATCCCCGCGACACCGGCGCGCAGGCCGTCGTAGGCGCCGCCGAGCGGGCCGAGCGGCGACAGGTCGCGATTCCAGTGATCCTGGGCCGTTAGGAAGGCGAACGGCTCGCCGATGCGCCACCAAAGCAGGAGCGGGTACGCGGCGAAGACGGCCGGCGCGAGCACGAGCGCGGCGAGCCCGCGCGCCCGGTGGGCCTGCCACGCGAGCAGCGCGAGGGCGGGCAGGAGCGCAACCGCCGAGGGCCGCGTCAGCAGCGCCAGGCCTGCGACCGCGCTCGCCTCCGGCAGCCGGCCTCGCTCGGCGAGCGCGAAGACGGCGACCGCGAGCAACAGGTAGAGCGACTCGCTGTACACCGCCTGCAGGAAGAGCGAAACCGGGAAGAGGGCGAGGTAGAGGATCGCGCGCCGCGCGCCGTCCGCTCCGAGCCGCGTCTCGGCGAGCCGGTAGAGGACTGCGAAGGCGACGACTCCGGCGGCGAGCGACACGAGTATCCCAGCGAGCACGTAGTGGCCGAGCAAGAGGCGGCCGAGACTGGCGACCAGCCCCGGGTAGAGCGGGAAGAAGGCGGCGTCGTTCGGGTACGCGCCGTAGCCGTGCTCGGCGATGCGCAGGAACCACACGCTGTCCCAGCGGGCCCAGACGTCGGTGAAGAGCCCGAGATCTCGCGTGTACTGCGCGTCGTCCCAGACGCCCGCGCGCGGATTTCGGCCCCCCTCCCATGCGACGGCCGCGAACAGCGCGGCCAGCCAGACGGCGGCGCGGCTCCACGCGAAGATCTCCGGCCCCGGGTTGCCGGACGTATGGAGCGCGGGGAGATCGCGTCGGCGCGCGGCGGCCGTGCGAACCCGTTGACCCGCGCCCACGACCGACCGATGATAACCGCGCGTGGTCAGGCGTTCCTTCACCGTCGCAGAGGCCAACGAGGCGCTCGGCGTGCTGCGCCCGGTGGCCGAGGAGATGGTGCGACGGCGCCGAGCGCTCGTCGAGGCGGAGAGCCGGCTCTCGGAGCTCGGGGCACACATCGCCGGCAACGGTGCCGGCCTCGACCCGCGCGAGCTCGCTGCGCTCGACGCCACGGCGCGCAACGAGGGCGAGGCGCTGGCGCGCTGCATCGCGCGTATCGAGGAGCGCGGCGTGCTCATCAAGGATCTCGACGCCGGCCTGCTCGATTTCCCGGCGCAGCACGGTGGCGACGAGGTCCTCCTCTGCTGGCGTGTCGGCGAGCCGAAGGTCGCCTGGTGGCACGGTCTCGACGAAGGCTTCGCCGGCCGCAAGCCTCTTTAGCCGTCCGGCGCGGCACGTAAAGAACCTGCATGCCGTCGCTCGAACGTCTTGGCGTCGCGCTGGGCGTGATCCTCGTGGCGACGCTCGTCGCGAAGCTCGTCGACCGCCGGATGGCGCGTCGTCCGCTCGCGCCCGAGTCGGTCACCCGCTACCGCGTCCTGCGCCGGAGCCTGATGAGCGCGATCGTGGCGTTCGGTGTGCTCTCCGCGCTGCTCGTCGTTCCGCAGGTGCGCGCCGTCGCGGGCGGCATCCTCGCGTCGTCGGCCGTAGTGGGCCTGGTCGTGGGCTTCGCCTCCCGCTCGACGCTCGCCAACTTCGTGGCGGGGGTGCTCATCGCGTTCAGCCAGCCGCTCCGCCTGGGCGACCGCGTCACCGTCGACGGCGAGGAGGGCACGGTCGAGGAGATCGGGTTGACGTACACGTTCATCCGCACCGGCGACGACGCACGGCTCGTGATCCCGAACGAGAAGCTGGCCTCGGATACCATCCGAAACGCCACCATCGTCAGCCGGGAGAAGCTGGCCGAGATACGCGTGCAGGTTCCGCTGGACAACGACCTCGAGGCGGTGGTCGACCTGCTGCGGGCTGAGGTGGCAGGCGACCCGCGCTCCGAGGTGCTCGTGACGGCGCTCGAGGGCGCCGCGACCCTGACCGTGCGGGCGGGGGCGAGCGACGCCGCCGTTGCCGAGCAGCTGGCGAGCGATCTGCGTGTGCGCACGCACGCCCGGCTGCGTGCGGGCGGAGTGCTGCCGTGACGGAGCCGCGCGGCCGCCGACCGGGGCTGCATACAGGCGTGCGCCGCAGGCGCCGCCACCGCCGGGCGCGCGCCAGACGCCGCAGGGCGCTCGTCGTCCTGCTGCTCCTCGGCGTAGCGGGCCTCGCGACGCTCGCGGCCGGGCTCGGCGGGGCTGCGGCGGTGCTCGACAACTGCAGCCTCTCGGCTCTTCGCCCGGTCTCGATCGGAGAGAAGTCGTATGTCTACGACGCGAACGACCGTCTGCTCGGCGCGATCCCGTCGGAGCGCAACCGCCAGCCCGTCGACCTCCGCAACATCTCCACGTGGATGCGCAAGGCGACCATCGCGGTCGAGGACCGCCGCTTCTACAGCCACAGTGGCGTCGACTTCGAGGGGATCTTGCGCGCCGCGGTCAAGGACATCGAGGCGGGCCGGCCCGTCGAGGGCGCGTCGACGATCACGCAGCAGCTCGTCCGCAACCTCTACCCGATCTCGCGCGAGCGCACGCTTGAGCGCAAGGTCAAGGAGGCGTGCCTCGCCGTCAAGCTCAATCGCCGCTGGACAAAGGACCAGATTTTGGAGGAGTACCTCAACGCCGTGTACTACGGAAACCGGGCCTACGGCGTGAAGGCGGCGGCGCGAACGTACTTCAGCCGCGAGCCGACGGCGCTGACGCTGCCCCAGGCGGCACTGCTGGCCGGCCTGACGCAGGCACCGTCACAGTACGACCCCTTCGTTCGACCAGACGACGCGCTGCGACGGCGAAACGTCGTGCTGCGCACGATGCTCGAGAGCGGCAACATCACGCAGCGCCAGTATCGCGAGGCCGTTCGGCGTCCGCTCGCCCTCCACCGCGGCGACCGCCTGTACACGATCGAGCGCGTCGGCGAGCGCGAGCGCTACTTCTTCAACTACGTCTACGACGAGCTCGTCGCACAGTACGGTGCGAGCACGGTTCGGTCGGGCGGCTTGCGGGTCTATACGACCGTGGATCCACGTCTGCAGCAGGCCGCGGCCCAGGCGATCAAGTCGACGCTCAACCTCCGGGGCGACCCGGCCGCCGCGGTCGTCGCGATCGACCCGGGCACGGGCGCCATTCGCGCCATGACCGCCGTGATTCCCGGCCGCAAGGGCAACCAGTTCAATCTCGCGTCCCAGGCGCGCCGGCAGGCAGGCTCGACGTTCAAGACGTTCGTACTGGCCGCCGCGGTCGCGGAGGGCGTCGACCCGGACAGCACGTACTACCAGTCGGAATACTTCGTCTACAACCCCGACCCGGACGGCAGCTGCGAGGACGACACCTGGTGGTGCGTCTCGACGTACGACCGGAGCTACTCGGGGCGGATCTCGATCGCCGACGCGACGCTCAAGTCCGACAACACCGTCTTCGCGAAGCTGACGCTCGACCTCGGGCCCGAGAAGGTCGCGGCGATGGCCCAGAGGCTCGGCATCCGGACGAAGCTGCCTCCCTTCCCCTCGATGGGGCTCGGCTCCATCGCCGTCTCGCCTCTCGAGATGGCGTCCGCGTACGCGACGCTCGCCGCGGGCGGCGTCTACTCGAAGCCGACGGCGATCCGCAAGGTCGTCCTCGCCGACGAGAAGGAAGACCCCGACGCAGGCTGGGGGGTTCCCGTGCGGCGGCGTGTGATCCCCGACTGGGTGGCCGCCGAGGTCACCGAGATCCTGCGCGAGAACATGAAGAGCGGCACCGGGACGGCCGCGCGGTTCGGCAGGCCCGCGGCCGGGAAGACGGGCACGACCGACCGCCACTCCGACGCCTGGTTCTGCGGGTACACGCCGGCGCTCTCGGCCACCGTCTGGGTCGGCTACCCACGCGCCGAGATCCCCATGGAGAACGTCCACGGCATCTCGGTCGCGGGCGGCACGTTCCCCGCCCAGATCTGGCACCGGTTCATGCGCCGCGCGGTACTCGGTACGCCGCTCGTCGACTTCCCGCCCCCGCGCTCGACGCCGGTCTGGCGGGAGTTCGACGGGCAGTACGCGAGCGAGTCGTACACGTACGACTACGACTACGAGTACGACTACGACGACGACTCCTCGGGCGAGTACGACGAGCCGGAATCGGAACGGACCGAGGAGGAACGCGCGCCCGCGCCGCAACCGTCTCCTCGGCCTACGCCGCCGCCGGTGGCGACGGACCCCGCCGCGCCGCGGAGCCGGCCGCCACCGCCCCCTGAGTAGGACGCCCGGCCGGGCGCTCGCTCTCGGCGCGCTCGTCGCGGCGCTCGTCGCGTGCGCGGCCAGCACGGCGTGGCCGGACGCCTCGCCGCTCGTGCCCAGGCACGGCGGGCACCCCGTCGGCGACGAGCGCTGGAGCTGGATCTTCCTCGTGGCCGGCTATGCGGCGCTCGGGGCGTACGTCGCGGGGTTGGCCCTGCTGCGGCGCCGCCCGCCCTCGCTACGCGCGGTCGCGGCGGTCGCCGCCGCCGTCCAGCTGATTCCGCTTGCCGCGCCGCTGCTCGTCTCCACGGATGCGTGGACGTACTGGTCGTACGGGCGAATCGCCGCGTTTCACGACGCGAACCCGTACGTCGACGCGCCGGCCGATTTTGCGGGCGATCCGGCGCTGCCCCACACGGGAACTTCCTGGCGCGAGACACCGTCGGTCTACGGGCCGGCGTTCACGCTCGCCTCCGAGGGAGTTGCGCGCGCGGCCGGCTCGTCGGAGGACGCCGCCGCCTGGCTGTTCAAGGTGCTCGCCGCTCTGGCGATGCTCGCCGCCACGTTCTTCGCCGTGCGCGTTGCGTCAGCCAAGGCATACGCGTGCGCGTTCGTGGGATGGAATCCGGTCGTGGCGCTGCACGCGGCGGGCGGCGGGCACAACGATACGTGGATGGCGGCGCTGGTCGTCGCGGCGCTCGCGCTCGCGTCGGTCCGTCGCGAGGTGGCCGGAGCGGCGTGGGCCGCAGCCGTGTTCGTCAAGTGGGTGCCGCTGCTGCTCGTGCCGCTGCACGCGCTCGAGCGCCGGCGCCCCGGCTACGCCGGCCTCGCCGTGGCGCTCGCCGCGCTCGCCGCCGTGAGTACCTGGCGCTACGGACTCGAGTGGATCCGTGCGCTGGAGCCCGTGGCGCGCAAGGCGGGCGAGCAGACGAGCTTCGCACTGCCGTCGCGCATCGCCGAGCTCGGCGTCCCGCGCGAGGGCGCCGCCGCCGCACTGGCGGTCGGATTCGCCGCGGCGTACGTCGTGCTCCTGCGCGAGGCGTTGCGCGGCCGCGCGCGGCTCGGTCTCGCAGCGGCCCTGCTGCTGCTCGCGACCCCGTGGCTGGTCGTGTGGTACCTGCCGTGGCCGGTCGCGCTGGCCGCCGCCGAGGAGGATCGCACCGCGCAATGGCTCACGATCGGGCTGTCGGCCTACCTCCTGCCGCAGGCCGTCCCGCTCTGACGCGTCTGAACACGAGCACGCCGTCGTCTGCGGCGACGATGCGCCAGCGCGGGTCACGGCGCAGCCGCGCGATCGCCCGGCGCCCCTTCTCGCCGGCTGCCGAGCGGTCGAGCAGGCTAGGCCTCGTCTCGTCGACCGCTACCCACCCCGCGCCCGTCACGCGCGGGAAACTCAGCACGCGGCGGCGGGCCGACAGGTGCGCGCCGAGGGTGTTCGTCGCGCTGACGGTCGCTCCGTCAGGGATGCGCTCGAGCAGGCGCGCCGAGCGCCGGTCGTGCTCCGACACGCGTACCAGCTGAGCCGGCCGCGCTGCGCCGCCCGGCAGGGCATGCCACACGGGCAGCGCACCGAGCCGGTAGTTGGCGGCGAGTGCAGCGGCGACTACTACGAGCGCGGCCGCGGTGGGGCGCGGCAGCCGCGCCGCGCCGAAGACCGCCGCGACGACGAGGCCGGGTGTGACGCCCGCGGCGTAGTGGTGCTCGACCGACGTCTGGTTCTCGACCGAGGACAGCAGGTTGAGCGCGAGGTCCGGCAGCGCCACGAGCACGGCGAGCGGCGCCGCCAGTGAGGCGCCGGCGAGCGGGAGCACGAGGGCGGCGAGGTAGCTCAGGCCGCGCGCGTCGAACCCCTCGGCGAGGAGATGTCCGGGGTCGGTTACCGCCGTCTCGAGGACGCCGGCCGGCGATCCGCCTACTTCGCGGTAACGGCCGTAGAATGGCGACTCGCCCTCGCTGAAGTGCGGGACGACGACTTCGACCGCGACCACGGCGGTCGCCGTCCCGAGCAGCGCGATCGCCGCGCCGGCCGCCCAGCGGCGCCGCGCGAGCGCGTACCAGATACCCATCGCCGCGATCACCAGCGGGATCTGCTCCTTGCCGAGCGCCGCCGCGCCGGCGAAGAGGGCGAACGGCAGCAGCCGATGCTCGTCGAGGTACCAGAACGCGAAGAGCAGCAGCGGGCAGCTGACCGTGACCGGATGGAACTCGCTGAGCGTCGCCCACTCGAGCGGCGGGTACAGCAGGTAGGCGAGCG
>JACVRM010000088.1 GCA_014534415.1 Thermoleophilia bacterium
GGTAGTCGCCCGGCGAGAGGCTCACTGAGCAGCAGGCGCGCTAAAAGCCGTACCGCTCTTCCTTCCAGTAGTCGGCTTGGTTGTGGTAGCCGTAGCGCTCCCAGAAGCCCGGCTCGTCGGTGGGACGCAGCTCTAGCCCGCGCAGCCACTTCGCGCTCTTCCAGAAGTAGCGCGACGGCACGACGAGACGGAGCGGCCAGCCGTGTTCGGGCGTGAGCGGCTCGCCGTCGGCCTCGTACGCGATCAGGGCGTGCTCGTCGTGGAGCGCCGCGATCGGCACGTTGGCCGTGAAGCCTTGCTCGGCGTGGGCGACGACGAAGCGGGCGCTCGGCTTGGGCCGTACCAGCCTCGCGAGCTCGCTCCAGTGGACGCCCCGGAAGCTCGTGTCGAAGCGGCTCCAGCGCGTGACGCAATGGATGTCGATCGTGACGTCCTTGCTCGGCAGCGCCTGGAGCTGCTCCCAGGTGAGCGTGAGTGGCTCCTCCACCTCGCCCCAGACGCGGAAGTCCCAGGTGGCGAGGTCTGTACGCGGGACGCTGCCGGCGTGCAGGACCGGCCACTTGTCCGTCAGGTACTGGCCGGGTGGCAACCGAGCCGGGTCGTAACCGGCGTCGCGCACCTTGTCCTCGGCCTTCGAGCGGAAGAGCGGCATCGCGTTCCTACACTAGTCAGCATGAGTTCCGGCATCTCGTGGGCGGAACGGCCGCGCGACTTCGTCGGCGTGCGCGGGCCGGACGCCGAAGACTTTCTCCAGCGGATGGTCTCGAACGACGTCGCCGCGCTCGAGTCCGGCGCGGCCTGCGACGCGCTCCTGCTGACGCCGAAGGCGCGCGTGATCGCACCGCTCCGCGTGCTGCGCCGCGACGCGGACGACTTCCTCGTGCTCACCGAGCCGGGTCTCGGCGATACGCTGCTGCGGCACCTGCTGCGCGCGCGCTTCGCGGCGAAAGCCGAGATCGAGCCGGAAGAGCACTCGTCGCTCGTCGTCCTCGGCGGCTCGGAAGGTATTCCTGCGGCCGAGTACGGGCCTGACGCGCGCGAGCTCCTGGACGGCAAGCGACCCGGTGGCCGGCCGCTCACGGCCGAAGCGCTGGAGCGTCTCCGTATCGCGTCCGGCGCAGCGGCGTGGGGCCGGGAGATCGACGAGCGTGTGCTGCCTGCCGAGGCCGATCTGGTCGAACGCGCCGTCAGCCTGACGAAGGGCTGCTACCCCGGCCAGGAGCCGATCGCGCGCCTCCACTACCGCGGCCACGTGAACCGCACGCTGCGCCGGCTCGAGATCGACGGCGACGAGCCTCCGCCCTACGACGCCGAGCTCCGGCACGGCGACCGAGTCGTCGGGCGGGTCACGAGCGCAGTGCGCGACGACGGCCGGATCGTCGCTCTCGGCTACGTTCGCACGGACGTTCCGAACGACGCGGAGCTGACCCTTGAGGGCGGCAAGGCGCGGCTACACTAGGGCTTCCCGCGCCCGTAGCTCAGGGGATAGAGCGCTGCCCTGCGGAGGCAGAGGTCGCATGTTCGAATCATGCCGGGCGCATTTCTCCGTGCAAGAACCGGCGCCTTCGGCGCCATGACGTTCTTGCACGGATTCATCTGCTTCCGCGAGCGTCTGTTAGCCGCATCGGGCCAAGCCCGACGCGGCGGCGAGGGGGCGTTTCGCCGCCGACTCGCTAAGTTCGCGGCTTGCCGCTCTACCTGACCGAGTCTGACGTCGAGTCCCTGTTGACGCCGGCAGATGCTGTTGAGGCGGTCGAGGGTTGCTTTCGGCGCATGGCGGCTGGCGCCGTGGAGAACCGGCCGCGTTACCGGCTCGGCCTCGAAGGCGGGCGCCTCGCGGTCATGGCGGCCGTCGACCGAGAGCTCGGCTTCGCGGGCGTCAAGGCGTACGCGGCGTTCCGCGGCGGCGCCCGCTTCTGCGTCCTGCTCTTCGACGCTCGCGACCCCGAGCTCGTCGCTGTCGTCGAGGCCGACCTGCTCGGGCGCCTGCGCACCGGCGCGGCGAGCGGCGTCGCGGCGCGCTACCTGGCACGGGAGAGCGCCCGTTCGCTCGGCGTATTCGGCTGCGGCTGGCAAGCGCGCGGGCAGGTCGCCGCCATTCGAGCGGCCGTCCCGTCCGTCGAGCGCGTCGTTGCCTACTGCCGCACCGCTGAGCACCTGGAGGAGTTCTGTAGCGAGCTCGGCGCCGAGCCTGCCGAGAGCCCCCGGGAAGCGGCCGCCCAGGAGATCGTCGTGACGATCACGACGTCGCGCGACCCCGTGCTGCGCGGCGAGTGGCTGCGCGCAGGTGCGCTCGTGTGCGCCGCCGGCGCGAACGACGGCCGGTCGCGCGAGCTCGACAACGTCGTCCTCGAACGCGCCGTCTTCGTCTGCTGCGACTCGCTCGTGCAGGCGCGCGCCGAATCGGCGGATCTGTTCGAGCCCGTCGAGAGCGGCGCGCTCGACTGGCTCGAGGTGCACGAGCTGCACGAGGTCGTGGGGGGCGAGCTGCGCGGGCGCCAGTCCCGCGACGACGTCGTGGTCTTCAAGTCGAACGGGCTGGCCGCGTGGGACGTCGCCGTAGCGGCCGCCGCCCACGAGCGCGCCCGCGAGCGCGGCTTCGGACGCGAGCTCTAGCGAGAGACGCGCGCGTCCGAGATCCGTTCGGCGCCGATCGCACGCACGACCTCGGGGTTGTCGAGCAGGCGCTGCCGTTGCTCGGGCGTCGTGCGGTTACGGAGGTACGGGTCGTCCAGGATCTCGGCGAGGGGACGGCCGCGCTCGTGCTCACGGATCACGTACGTGGCGAGCCGGTCGAGCTGACCGCCCTCGCGGCTGAAGAGCGACGCGAACGGGTTGCGCAGCAAGTTCCCGAGGCGGCCCACGAGCGCGATCTTAGATGACGGCGCGCCACCGCTCTATGATCGTCCCGGATGCGCCGCCGGTCTGGGGTCTTCGCAGAGCGGGTCGTCAACGGGATCGACGACGGCGGCGCGCCGGAGCGAATCGTGATCTGGATCGAGCGGCGCCCCGGCGCGGTGTGGGCGGTTGGCCGCGCGGTCAACCCGCAGCATCGCCCCGGCGAGCGCGAGCACCGCGGCGACTGGGTCTTCGAGGGCTACGAGCTGGACGATGCGCTGGAGCGGGCCAACGCCGCGCTGTCCGACGACCTGCGCGTCTCCATCGAGGACGGACGCAACGAGCCGGTCGAGCCCTTCACCCGCGAGGAGCTCCTCAAGCCACTCGAGCGCTGGTTCTTCGGGCGCCGCTAGTCGTCCGCCGGATCTTTTCGATAGACGCGACTTCGCGCGTTGTGGCTGCGGCGAGCAGAGCCCGCCTCCCCCGTAGGGATGCTGCGCGAACTGTTTCGCTAGCGTGCCGCGCCATGGTGATTCGCCTCGGGCACAGTCCGGACCCCGACGACGCCTTCATGTTCTGGGGGCTCGCGTCCGGCGCGGTCGACCGGCAGGGGTTCGAGTTCGAGCATGTACTCGCCGACATCCAGACGCTCAACGAATGGGCGCTCGAGGGCCGTCTCGAAGTGACCGCCCTCTCGCTCCACGCCTATCCTTTCGTGCAGGATCGTTACGGTCTCCTGCCGCACGGCGCGAGCATGGGTGCGGGCTACGGCCCGGTTGTCGTCTCGCGCGAGCACATGACGCGCGACGCGCTGCGGAACGTCGAGATCGCCGTGCCTGGGAAGATGACCACCGCGTTCCTGCTCCTGCGGCTCTATCTCGGCGACTTCGCGTACCGCGAGGTGCCGTTCGACCAGATCATGGACGAGGTGCGCGAGAAGCGTGCGGCCGCCGGCCTGCTGATCCACGAGGGCCAGCTGACCTACGGATCGCTCGGGCTGCGGAAGGTGGTCGACCTCGGCGAATGGTGGCTTCTCGAGACCGGGCTGCCGCTGCCGCTCGGCGTCAACGTGGCGCGCCGGGATCTAGGCGGCGAAGCGCTCGGCCGGCTGTCGCGCGTGCTCGAAGCGTCCATCCGGGCAGGCCTGGATAACCGCGCCGAGGCGCTCGCCCACGCGCGCCGGTGGGCGCGCGGCCTGTCGGAGGACCTGACCGACCGCTTCGTCGGCATGTACGTCAACGAGCTCACGTGCGACTACGGCGAAGAGGGACGCGAGGCCGTGCGGGAGCTGCTGCGCCGCGGCGAGCAGGCGGGCGCGTTCAGCGAACCTGTCCGGCTGGAGTTCGTGGCCTAGACCGCGCGCCGGCCCGACAGCAGGCCGATCACGAGCACGACCAGCGCGACGATGAGGAGCAGCCAGAGCAGCTCGCTCACGAACACGCCGCCGCCAACCGCCGCCAGCAGGAGCAGCACGAGGATGACAATCAGGAGCGTGGACATGGCCTTCCTTTCTACGGGAGACACGTGTGCCCTTCCCCAACCGGCTGCTCTCTACACTGGCCTCAGTGAGCCGTCCGGTGATTCTCTCCGCCGTGCGGACGCCGGTCGGCCGCTACGGCGGCGTGCTCTCCGGTGTCCGCCCGGACGATCTGGCCGCCACGGCGATCGCCGCGGCCGTGGAGCGCGCCGGTGTGCCGGCCGGCGAGATCGAGGACGTCCACTTCGGCTGCGCTAACCAGGCGGGCGAGGACAACCGCAACGTCGCGCGCATGGCCGCGCTGCTCGCTGGGCTGCCGGAATCCGTGGCGGGCGTCACGGTGAACCGGCTCTGCGCGTCGGGTCTTTCCGCCGTCGTGTCGGCGTGTCACGCCGTCGCGGCGGGCGCCGGCGACCTCTTCGTGGCAGGCGGCGTCGAGTCCATGAGCCGCGCGCCGCTCGTCATGGCCAAGCCGGACAAGGCCTTCCCACGGGGTAACCAGACGGTCTACGACACGACGCTCGGCTGGCGTTTCCCGAACCCGCGCATGGAGGCGATGTTCCCGCTCGAATCGATGGGCGAGACCGGTGAAAACGTCGCCGAGCGGTGGGGCGTCCCGCGGGAGGACCAGGACGCCTTCGCCCTCCAGTCGCAGCGGCGCTGGGCGGCGGCCGACGCGTCGGGCCGGTTTGCCGACGAGCTCGTAAGCCTGGACGACGCGCCGCGCGACGAGCATCCCCGCCCCGACACGGACGCCGACGCGCTCGCCGCGCTGAGGCCGGCCTTCCACAAGGGCGGCACGGTCACGGCCGGAAACTCGAGCGGCCTGAACGACGGCGCCGCTGCGCTCGTCGTCGCCAGCGAGGAGCGCGCGCGCGAGCTCGGCCGCGAGCCGCTCGGCGCGTTCGTCGCGAGCGCGGTCGCCGGCGTCGACCCGCGCGTGATGGGTATCGGCCCGATCCCGGCCGTGCGGAAGGTGCTCGAGCGGGCCGGCGTCGGCGCGTCCGATCTCGACCTCGTCGAGCTCAACGAGGCCTTCGCGTCGCAGAGCCTCGTCGTGATCCGCGAGCTCGGCCTCGACCCGGAGCGGGTCAACGTGAACGGGGGAGCGATCGCTCTCGGCCACCCGCTTGGCATGAGCGGCGCCCGGCTCGTCGTCACGCTGCTGCACGAGCTGCGCCGCCGCGGGGGCCGCTACGGCCTCGCGACGCTCTGCGTCGGCGTCGGCCAGGGCCAGGCCGCGCTCTTCGAGCGGTAACGGACTCCGGCCCGCTCTTGGGCGCTGACGCTTCCATAAGGTTCGCGCCCTTGGACATCGTCGGCTCGTACCTCGAGCTCGGCCTGCGCGTCGGACGTCACGTCGAGGGGCTCGTCGACGCGTACTTCGGGCCTGCCGAACACGCCGAGCGCGTGCAGGCGGAAGCGCTCCGCGAGCCGGTGCGGCTGGTCGACGACGCCGGAGCGCTCGCGGCCGCGCTCGACTCGGACAACGCGCTCGAGGAAGGCCGCCGGCACTGGCTGGCCGGTCAGGTGCGCGGGCTCGAGACGGTCGCCCGGCAACTCGCCGGCGAGTCGATCCCGTTCGCCGACGAGGTGGGGCGCTGCTACGGGGTTCGCCCGAGCCGAATCCCCGAGGAGAGCTTCGAGGCGGCACACCGCGAGCTCGACGGCCTGCTGCCCGGCGACGGCTCGGTCGCCGAGCGCTACCTGGAGTGGCGCGAGGGCAGCGCCGTGGGCGGCGAGGAGCTGGCCACCGTCGTGCGGGCGCTCGCGGTCGAGCTGCGAGACCGGACGGCGCGCCTGCTCGGCTTACCCGACGGGGAGCGCGCCGAGTTCGAGTTCGTCCGCGACGAGCCGTGGACGGCGTACAACTACTACCTCGGCAATCTGCGCAGCCGTATCGCCGTCAATCTCGACACGCCCATCCCGCGGAGCTTCCTCGTGGAACTCGTGGCTCACGAGGCCTACCCCGGCCACCACACCGAGCACGCGTGGAAGGAGCAGCGCCTCGTCCGCGAGCGCAGCTGGCACGAGGAGGCGATCCTCCTGATCGGGACGCCGCAGTCGCTGATGGCGGAGGGGATCGCGCAGGTCGCCGTCGGCGTACTGCTCGGCGACGACGAGGACGTCGTCGCGGCCGATCACCTCGGGCGCGTCGGCGTCGCGTACGACGCCGAGCTCGGGCGCCGGATCAGGCAGGCGCGGCGGCCGCTGGAGCACGTCGTGCCGAACGCGGCGTTCTTGCTCCACGAGGACGGCTACTCGGCCGACGAAGCCCGCGAGTACATCATCCGCTGGGGACTCGTCTCGGAGCAGCGCGCGCAGCAGTCGGTGCGTTTCGTCACGCACCCGATCTGGCGGTCGTACGCGTCCACCTATACCGACGGCGAGCGGTTGTGCGAGTCGTTCGTGCGCGGTGACCCGGCGCGCTTCGCGCGCCTGCTCACCGAGCAGCTCACCCCGGCCGACCTGGTGGCCGAGACGGTCTAGCTCGCGGGCGGTCGCAGGAAGACGGCACCGTCCCCCAGCACCGGAACGAGCGGAACGTCGAGCTCGCCGACGAGCGCCTCGAGCTCGGCCAGCAGCTCGCTGCACGCTGCCGCCGACTCGCCGCCGCACGGGACCTCGAGCGCGACGTTCTGGTCGTCGTCGAGGGGGCGGGCTTCGTGGCCTCGCTGCCTGAGCGCCTCGAGCACCCGGTCTCGCTCGACCACGCGCGGCATCTCGACCTGGACCCTGTCCGGCATGGCTTAGTCGTGCCCGGCGAAACGCGGGGCGAAACGCCGCGCTGCGGTATCGTCCGGCCGCGATGGCCGTCGCGACGCAGCGTGAGTACGGACTCTTCATCAACGGCGCGCTGGCCGACCCGTCGGGCGGTGAGATACGTGAGCTGACCGAGCCGGCCACCGGCGAGCCGCTGGCGCGCGCCGCGCTGGCGGGCGAGGCGGACGTCGATCGGGCCGTCGAGGCGGCGCGTGGGGCGCTCGAAGGGGCGTGGGCGAAGACGCCGGCGACGGAGCGCTCGCGCCTGCTCCACGCCCTCGCCGACGCGCTGCACGCCAACCGCAAGAAGCTCGCCGAGCTCGAGGCGCGCAACGTCGGCAAGGCGATCTCGTCCGTCAAGGCAGAGCTGGCGCAGGGCGTCGAGAACTTCCGCTTCTTCGCGTCGGCGGTCGGCACGATCGCCGGACGCTCGAACGCCATCGGCGGCTCGCTTCACTTCTACTCGCTGAAGGAGCCGGTCGGCGTCGCGGCGCAGATCGTCCCCTGGAACTACCCGCTGATGATGACCACCTGGAAGCTCGCGCCCGCGCTCGCGGCCGGCTGCACCGTCGTCCTCAAGCCGGATCCCGCGACGCCGCTCACCGCCCTGCGGCTCGCGGAGCTCGCCGGCGAGGTCGGTGTCCCCGAGGGCGTGGTCAACGTCGTCCCCGGCGACGGCCCCACCACGGGCGCGTACCTGGTTCGACACCCGGGCGTCGACAAGGTCTCGTTCACGGGCTCGACGCAGACGGGCGGCGAGATCATGCGGCTCTGCTCCGAGCCGATCAAGCGCGTGACGCTGGAGCTCGGCGGCAAGAGTCCCAACATCGTGTTCGCCGACGCGGACTTCGCGGACGCAATCCCGAGCGCCGTCTGGTCGATCTACTACTCGGCGGGCCAGAGCTGCGAGGCGCGCTCGCGTGTGCTCGTCGAGCGCTCGGTGTACGACGAGTTCGTCGGCGGGTTCACGGAGGCCGCGCGGCGGCTCAAGGTGGGCGACCCACTCGACGCGGAAACCCAGATGGGCTCGCTGATCTCGCACGCGCATCGCGACAAGGTGCACCGCTTCGTTGAGCTCGGCCGCGAGGAGGGCGCCGACGTCGCGCTCGGCGGCGAGCCTGCCGACGGCGCCGGCGCGTTCTATCCGCCGACCGTGCTGACCGGCGTGGACAGCCGCATGCTCGTCGCTCAGGAGGAGATCTTCGGGCCGGTCGTGACGGTCATCCCGTTCGACGACGAAAAGGACGCCGCGCGCATCGCCAACGACGTGAAGTACGGGCTCTACGCGACGGTGTGGACAGGTGATCCGGCGCGCGGGCACCGCCTCGCGCGGCGGATCACGGCCGGGACGATCGGGATCAACATGCCGTACACGGCGTTCCCCGGCATTCCGTTCGGCGGGTACAAACAGTCCGGGTTCGGCCGGGAGCTCGGCATCGAGACGCTCGATCTCTACCTCGAGACGAAGAGCGTCGTCCATTCGACGTCGCCGAAGCCCTTCAACCCATTCAGCCTCTAACGGGGGAACC
>JACVRM010000022.1 GCA_014534415.1 Thermoleophilia bacterium
CCCGGATCAGTTCATCCCGGTGGCGGAGCACACCGGCCTGATCGGTCCGCTCACCCACTACGTGCTCGACACGGCGATGGCTCAGTGCCGAGCGTGGCGCGACGACGGGCTGAACGTGGGCGTGGCGGTCAATCTCGCGATGCGCAGCCTGCTCGACGTCGGCTTCCCCGCGCGCGTCGAGGAGCTGCTGACCAAGTGGCGCCTCGCTCCGAGCGCCGTCGAGCTCGAGATTACGGAGAACACGATCATGGCCGACCCGTTCCGAGCCATGACCGTGCTCGGCCGGCTCAACGAGATGGGCGTCAAGCTCTCGATCGACGACTTCGGCACGGGGTACTCGTCCCTCGCGTACCTCAAGCGCCTGCCCGTCGACGCCGTCAAGATCGACAAGTCGTTCGTGATGGGCATGGCGGGCGACGGCAACGACGGCGCGATCGTCCGCTCGACGATCGACCTGGCGCGAAACCTCGGCCTCTTCGTGATCGCGGAGGGTGTCGAGGACAAGGAGACTTGGAGCGAGCTCCGCGACCTGGGGTGCGACCTCGCCCAGGGCTTCCTGATCAGCAAGCCGCTCCCTGCGCAGCAGGTGACGGCGTTCCTCACGGAGCGGCGTGCGCGGGCCGAGGCGGCAGGCGGAGCAGCGGTTTCCGGCCGCGTGCGTCCGCTCTTCCCGGGCGGCGCGCAGCCGCGGCTCGCCGAGGCGCTCGACTGACGGCGAGGCGCGGCCGCGCACGCAGCCGTCGCCGAACCACCCGCCGCGCGACTGCCGAGCTTCGCGCGCGGCCGGGCCGCCGCACGGTGGTAGCGTGGCTCGCATGACGCGCCTGCCGGAACAGGACGGCGCGCGCGAGGCGCTCTGCCCGCACTGCAAGCAGACCTTTCGCGCGGAGCCGCTCGACGGCCCGGCCGACCGCTACCAGGGCTTCAAGTGCCCCCACTGCAGGCTCTTCGTCGCGCTCGGCCGAGCTGACCTGAACTAAGAACTCGTTTCACAACGAAGCGCTGAGTCGCCGAAACGCACTGCGCGGCGCGATCCGTCGTCCTCAGTCGCGCCAATAGCGCCGCTATTGCCGCTCCCTGCGTCCTCGTCTCGCACTCGCCCAGCGCGCCTCGTCGACGAGCCTTCATTCTGAAACGAGTTCAGGGGCGCGCGCGTGCATCCGCGCCGAGGATCCCGCGGCGCTGAGCCCACCGGCTCGCTTCCGTGCGGTTGGCGACCCCGAGCTTCCGGTAGACGTTCGTGAGATGGAACTTCACGGTCGGCTCGGTGACGGCGAGTAGCTCGGCGAGCCGCCGGTTCGAGTAGCCCTCCGCAACGAGGCGCAGAATCTCCATCTCGCGCGGCGTGAGCGGTGCGGCGACCGGCGGGCCTTCTTGCGGGGCGGCCAGGTACAGCGAGTGCGCGAAGCACTGACGTACGGCCGTCGCGAGGTCCTCCGGGTGCGCCGTCTTGAGGACGTACGCCTCCGCGCCGGCCTCGAGCACGGCGTTGACGTCCGCCGGCTCCCTGACGAGCGACAGGACGACGACGCGGAGCGCGGGATGGCGGTTGCGCACCAGCCGCACGAACGCCGGTCCGTCGACGGTGCCGGAGAGCTCGACATCGGCAACGAGCACGTCGGGCGCCTGTTGCTCGATGGCCGCAAGCGCGTCCTCGGGCGCCGTAAACCGGCCCACGACGGCAACTTCGAGACGCTGCAGCACGAGCTCGACCGCGTCGTGCCAGAGCGGATACTGATCGAGGAGGACGGCCGTTCGCCCGGAAAACGTCGCGTCCTCGGCCCGGGAATCGCCGGCAGCCTCGCGGGCCGCCGCCGCAAGCCGGGTCGCGAGGGTTTGGGCCTCGTCCGCCACGCGGCCGGATTCTCTGCTACCGCACGCCCGACGACAACCGAGAGCCGCCGGGAGCGCTGACCCAAGCGCGGCGCGCTCGACGTCAGACGCAGTCGTAGAGGCTCTGAGCCTCGGGCAGCGTCTCGAGCTTCTTGAGCGTCAAGTTCTCGATCTGCCTGATCCGCTCGCGCGTCACGTTGAACGCGCGGCCGACTTCCTCGAGCGTGCGCGGCCGGTCGCCTGTGAGCCCGAAGCGCAGCTCGATGACCTTGCGCTCGCGCTCCGGCAGCGAGTCGAGCGCACGGCGGATGTCCTGCTGGCGGAGCGTCAGCGAGGCCGAGTCGAACGGCGATTCAGCCTGCTCGTCCTCGACGAAGTCGCCGAGCGCCGACTCCTCCTCCTCGCCGATCGGCTTCTCGAGCGAGACCGGCAGCTGCGCCATGCGCAGGATCTCGCGCACCTCCTCGCTCGTCATCTCGAGCTCGTCCGCGATCTCGTCGGGACGCGGCTCGCGCCCCAGGCGCTGGACGAGCTGGCGTTCGATATGCACGACCTTGTTCAGCTTCTCGACCATGTGGACGGGAATCCGGATGGTGCGCGCCTTGTCGGCGATCGCGCGCGTGACCGCCTGACGAATCCACCACGTCGCGTACGTCGAGAACTTGTAGCCCCTCCGGTAGTCGAACTTCTCCACCGCTCGGATCAGACCGAGCGAGCCCTCCTGGATGAGGTCGAGAAACGACAGTCCGCGCCCGAGGTAGCCCTTTGCGATCGACACGACGAGCCGCAGATTCGCCTCGATCATGTGCGTCTTCGCCGCCATGTCGCCCCGCTCGATCCGCTTGGCGAGGTACACCTCCTGGTCAGCAGTGAGGAGCGGCACCTTGCCGATCTCGCGAAGATAGAGGCGCAGCGAATCGAGCGAAGGCTCGACGCTGAGGTCGATTTTCGGCGCCTTCTCCTCCTCGGGCTCGGGTTGCTCGTGGGGCGGCCGCTTGTGCTGCTCCCCTTCGAGGAGGTCGATGCCGTGGTCGATCAGGTGCGTGTAGAAGTCCTCGACCTGCTCCTTCGTCAACTCGACCTCCTCGAGGCCGATGACGATCTCGTCGTAGGTCAGGAACCCCTTGTCCCTTCCTTCCTGGACGAGCTTGTGCAGCTCTTCGACGTCGGGCAGAGAAATGTCGACCGTGAGCATCGGGGCCTCGGCTTTCCTCGCGCTGGTGGATTTGGGGGCTGATCTACCTGAGCACGAAGAGCGCCGGCGCGGGCCGCCGCCCGGCTTCCCCTCGCAGTCAGCGATGGTGCTACGCAATCCACAAAATGTCAACAGTTTGTTTGGACTCGTGCGCGCGTGCTCATTCGACCGCGATTTCACCGACGTTCTCACCGCGGCTGTTCCACAGCGGCATCGACGCGAACTGTGGAAGGTCGTGCCCGAGCCGGGCCAGGAAGGTGTGAAGCGCCGGCCCGACCGCTCGGCTGCCGCCGTCCTCCGTCTTGAGCGCGATTCCGACGGCGCCTGGGCCCGCAGCGCAGAGCAGGCCGTCGGCACCGCCCTTCGCCGTCCAGCCGGGCAGCGTGCGCATGAGCTCGGTGTCGGGCGCGCCGGGGCCGCGGATCAGCTCCGGATGAGCCTGCATCGCGGCCAGCAGACGCGCGGCGCCGTCGACGGTCGGGAGCCGGGCGAAGGCGAGCGCGATCGAGCGGAGGGGCAGCGCGAACGTGACGACGCCGCAGCCGTCGACGGCCGTGCCGATCGCGTCGCGAGCCAGGCCGGCCGCGTCGCATACCTCGGCGAATGCGGCCTGCTGAACCGGGTGATCAGGGAGTCGGTAGCCGCGCGCCTCCCAGCCGTGCGTGTGCGCCAGCAGCAGCATGCCGGCGTGCTTGCCCGAGCAATTGTGGTTCAGGCGCGAGGGCGGGTCGCCGAAGGGCCCGCACTCGAGATCGTCCTCGTCGGCGCCGGCCCGGCTGAGCAGCGAGCGAACCGCGTCGAGCTGGTCGGGGCGCGCCAGGTGCGAGGCGGACGCGATCGCGAGCTCGGATAGCTGGAGATCGCCACCCGCGCGCGCGAGCGGCAGCGCTTGGAGCGGCTTCGCCGCCGAGCGCATGAAAGTGACGAGGTCGGAGTCGCCGGCGATATGGACGACGCGGCCGTCTTGAACCGCGACCGCGTGGACGCGGTGCCGGGCCTCGACGATCTGGCCGCGGCGCACCGTTACGCTGATCGGCGGCTCCCCCATGAGCGGCGAGAGGTTACGTGCCTGAGCTACCCGAGATGGAGGCGCTGCGGCGGGCGCTCCGAGAGCCCGTGCGCGCGTTCCCGATCGCCCGCGCTGGTCCCGCGCACATCGCGACGCTGAAGACGTACGACCCCCCGCTCGCAGCCCTCGACGGCCGCCGCTTCGCCGGCGTCGAGCGGCGTGGCAAGCGCCTGTTCTTCCCGACGGACGACGGCGAGCTGGTCCTGGTCGTCCATCTGATGACGGCGGGACGGCTGCGCTGGCTGCGGCCCGGCGAGGACGGGCCGAAGACACCCGCCCTGCGCGTCCTGTTCGAGGGCGGCGCCCAACTGGTCCTGACCGAAGCGGGCGCAAAGAAGCGCGCCGGCGTATGGCTGCTCGAGCCCGAGGCGGCCGAAGCCGAGGTGGCTCACCTCGGCCCGGATGCGCTCGCTGTCGCCCGGGACCAGCTCGCCGAGCTGCTGAAGGCCGACTCGCGGCGCCTGCACCCGCTGCTCCGCGACCAGCGCCGGCTCGCCGGCATCGGCCGCGCCTGGTCGAACGAGATCCTCCACGCCGCTCGGCTGTCGCCATTCGCGCTCTCCACGCAGATCGGCGACGACGAGGTCGACCGGCTGTATACGGCGATCCAGAACGAGCTGCGGCGCGGTCTGGAGCTGCGCGAGCGCGGCGCGTCGGACAAGAAGACGTACCGCATTCACGACCGGCTCGGCCAGCCGTGCCATTTGTGCGGCGCGCCGATCGCACGCGTCGACTTCGAGGAGCACACGATCTACTACTGCCCCGCCTGCCAGACGGGCGGGCGGGTGCTCAAAGACCGACGGCTGTCGCGGCTGCTCCGCTAGTGCAGGCTAGGCGGCGGGCAGCCGGACGACGACCGAGTGGGCGCGTCGCTCGAGGGAGCCGCCGAGCGCCTCGATGACCGCGCGGGCCGACGCGGCCCCGAGATCCCGCAGCTCCTCGGAAAGCACGACCGGTGCCGCTTCCGTGACCGGGGTCAGCTCGACGTCGCTGCCCGCTACCGACAACTCGGCGCGTTCGAGGCCGCCGTGCCGCACGGCTGCCAGGGTGAGCGACGCTAGGCCACGGACGACGAGCTCGCGGTCGACGAGCACGGCGGCTCCCGTACCGGACGCCGCGGCACGCTCTTCGCCGACGCGCGCGGCCGCCTCGCGCGCCAGCTCGAGCGAATCGTGTTCCGTCGGCGAGGCGTCGAGCGGCCCGCGTGCCGCCCGTGCCGCGACGCTGAGCTGGTCGGTCAGCTCGGCGATCTGCCCGGCAGCCGTCTGGATGAGCCCGACGTAGCGCTCGAGCTGCGGCTCGAGCGAGCCCATGCGGAGCAGCGTCCCGGCGAAACCGGAGACCGTCGCCAGCGGCGTGCGGATGTCGTGGCAGGCAAGCGAGACGAGCTCTGGGAAGCGGGCGTCGGTAGTCATCGTCCTCGGTGCTACGGTCCGGTTGAGTATCCCAAGTGCGCGAGATCACGCGAGATCTACTGCGAGCCGACGACCTGCAGGCATCGGAGCCGGAGGTCCGTCTTGGACTGTCCCGCGCGGGCGTGCGCGGCGTCTCGAAGGCGATCCGGATCCGCTACGGGGACATCGAGAAGCTGATCGCGGCGGAGATCGAGTGCACGGTCGATCTCGGCCGGCGCCAGAAGGGCGTGCACATGTCGCGGTTCCCCGAGCTGTTCGCGGAGGCGATCGAGAACGTCGTGATAGGCGAGGCGTTCCTCGTGGAGACGCTCGCCGAGCACATCGCCGGTCAGATCCTGGAGCGCCAGGACGCGCTGCGGGCCGAGGTCTCGATCACGGCCCGTTACCCGCTCGAGCGCACGACCCCGGTCACGGGGCTCGCGACGCAGGAGATGGTGGAGCTCGTGGGCATCGCGGCGGCCTCGGCGCGCGGTGTGCGCCGCGTGGTGGGCGTCAGCGCGGCCGGCATCAACGCCTGCCCGTGCGCCCAGGGGCTCGTCCGCGAGAGCGCCGCGAGGCGGCTGCGCGACGAGGGCTTCGAGCAGCTCGACGTGGAGCGGATCCTCGAGCTCGTGCCACTCGCCACGCACAACCAGCGCGGCCGCGGAACCCTCTACGTCGGGACAGAGCGCCCGGTCAACGCAGAGCAGCTCGTCGCGATCGTCGAGCAATCGATGAGCGCACCGGTCTACGAGCTCCTCAAGCGGCCGGACGAGCTCTTCGTCGTCGAGCACGCACACCTCCAGCCGCGCTTCGTCGAGGACTCGGTACGGCTCTCGGTCAGGGGCGCGCTCGACGCCTACCCAGGCCTCGGCGACGACGACTTCCTGTTCGCTCGGCAGCTCAACTTCGAGACGATCCACTCGCACGACGTCGTCGCGGAGCGCTACGGCGCGGTCGGCGAGATCCGTAGCGAGCTTCGGACGGGGGAGCCGGCGGCGCGCCACACGACGCTGAACGACTGGCTCGCACTCGCGTAGTTACGGCACAAGTAACAGACTGTTACTAGGCGGTTCGGCGCGCCCTCGTTTCGTCGGGGCAACGGGATACGCGACCCGTCACTTGAGCGGAACTTGGTAGCGCGAGACCCAGTCGTTGATGACGCCCCAGTCCAGGTTGTCGAAGAAGGCGTCGATGTACGAGCCGCGGTCGGTCTGGTAGTCGAGGAAGTACGCGTGCTCGTAGACGTCGAGTGCGACGAGCGGCGTCGCGTTCCAGATCGGGAACGTGTTCTGGGTGTCGCCGATGTAGTTGAACAGGCGCGCCTCATCCCAGTCGTACGCTGTCCACGCCCAGCCGCGGCCGCCCATGCCGGTCGCCTTGAGATCGCGCCGCCAGTCCTCGACCGAGCCAAAGTCGCGCTTGACCAGCTGCCCGATCGGGCCGTCCGGGTCGCCGCCCTCGCCGCCCAGGTGCTCGAAGTAGATCTCGTGGTTCTTGATCCCGCCGACCGCGAAGCTGAGCTCGGTCTTCAGGACGCGCACCTCCGAGTAGACCTGGTTCGCCGCGGACAGATCGACGTCGGCGAGCTTGCGGAGGATCTCGTTCCGCTTGTTGACGTAGCCCTCGTAGAGGCGGTAGTGCGCCTCGACCGACTGGCGCGAGATGCCGTCGAGCTCCAGGAGAGAGGGCTTGAGCTCCCGCGCGATGATCTCTTCCTGGTTGAAGGCGAGCGCCGCCAACGAGACTCCTTCCGGCCGGAACGGGCCGGAGGAGCATATCGCCCCTCCGGCCCCGAGCCTTCGCTAGCGGCGGCGAAAGAGCAGCGTGTTGCTCGTGGAAGAGAGGTAGCCGACGCCCGCCTGGTTCACGGTCATGAACAGCCGGAGGCGCGAGAGGCCACGCGGCACCCTCACCTTGAAGCGCTGCGCCGTGGCCGTCCCGAACACGACCTTGCGCAGGTTGACCCACTGCCCGAGCGCCGAGCGGCGCTGCACGTACACCCACCGGTTCTTGAACGAGCGCGCCGCGTCGACGCGGGCGACGAACCAGGCGCCGACCCGCTTGAGCGTCAGCTTCGGCTGGACGGCGACCGTCACCTCGGCGCTCTTCAGGTTCTTCCACTGCGCCATGTACGAGGACAGGAGCTCCGGCTGGACCGGGTAGCTCCACACGCCCTGGTCTCCCGTCAGGACGACAGCGAGCTGCACGAACGAGACCTCGCCGTACTTGCGCCCGTAGACGACGACCTGCTCGCCGGCTTTGCCGTCCGAGATGCGGCCGCCGAGAGCCACCTGGTTGCCGTAGACGATGATCGGGGCCGCCGCGGCGATCGACACCGACGGGGGCGGGCCTTGCACGACCACCCTGCCGGTCCGGGAGGGATGCAGCGCATCGCGGTACCGGTAGGTACCGGCCACGTCGAACCTGCGAGTGTAGGTCTGGCCGGGCCTGAGTACCGGCGAGGCGAAATGACCACCCGTGGCGACGACCTGGTGGTTGACGTCGTCGGCGTTTCTCCACCTGACGCTGTCGCCGGTGTTGATCGTGACCGTCGCTGGCACGAACCCGGTCGAGCGGATCGTCACCGTCACGGTCTTCGTCGGGGCCGCGTACGCGACCGCTGCGATCGTGAGCACTCCGACGACGGCGAAGAGGAGATGCAGTCTGCGCATTCTGGGACCCCCTGGCGGCTTGGTGTGTGTCTGCGTTGTCACCCGTTCAGCCGACTGCGGAACGTCCTCGTTCGAGGGATTTGCAGAACCTTTACGCCGCCCAAATGCAGGCAAAAACGCCGGCGGCGCCTAGACTCTCGCGCGTGCGAGCGCTCGTCACGGGTGGTACGGGCCGCGTGGGATCGGCCATTGCGGCGCGGCTGCGCGAGGTCGGCTGGTCGGTCGTCGCGGCCGGACGCGCCGACGGCGATCTCGGCGTGGCCGCGACGGCCCACGCCCTCGTCGAGCGCGCCGCCGACGAGCTCGGCGGCCTCGATCTCGTCGTCAACGCGGCCTCGGACGGATTCGAGCCGCGCGCGGTCGAGGACATCTCGGAAGCCGACTGGGAACGCGCCCTGGGCGCCACGACGAAGGGCAGCTTCTTCGTGACGCAGGCCGCGGCGCCGCACCTCAGAGCCGCGCGCGGGCTGGTCGTGATGATCGAGGATGTCGCGGCGTACCAGCCGTGGCCGTCGTTCGCGCCCCACTGCGCGGCCAAAGCGGCGCAAGCGATGCTGACGCGGGTGCTCGCGCGTGCGCTAGCTCCTGAAGTCCGCGTCTGCGGTGTCGCGCCGGGGCCGGTGGCGGTCCCGGCGGAACAGGAGGAGCGCCGAGCGGCCGAGACGTTGCTCGGCCGCGTTGGCGCTCCCGAGGATGTCGCCGAGGCCGTCCTCTACCTGGCGGGAGCGGAGTTCGTGACCGGCGCTTCGCTGCTTGTCGACGGCGGTCGCCTGCTCCAAACCACGCGGCTCGGCGAGGCGTAGAAAGATGCGATGGCGCTCGCGCTTGTCCTCGACCTGCCGCACCGTACGGTGAGGCCTGCCCGCACCCCCGAGCCGGACGACGCCGAGCTGCTCGAGCGGGCCGGAGACGGCGACGGCGAGGCGTTCGAGCTCCTCTATCAGCGGTATTCGCGTTCGGTGTTCGGGCTCGCGCTACGCCGGCTGGGCGACCGCGAGCGCGCCGAGGAGGCGGTTCAGGAGACGTTCGCCGCGGTCTGGCGCTCGGCGCACACGTTCGACCGGGCGCGCGGCACGGGCGGCAGCTGGCTGTTCGCGGTGGCGCGAAACGCCGTCGCCGACCGCGGCCGGCGCCGGCACGAGCCGCTCGCAGAACCGGCCGACGAGCCGTCCCCGGACGCCGGGCCGGCCGAGCGTGCCGAGTCGAGCTGGCTGGCCTGGCGCGTCCACCGAGCGCTCGCCGAGCTGCCCGAGCACGAGCGCCCGCTCGTCGAACTCGCGTACTGGGGCGGCATGTCGCAGAGCGAGATCGCCGACTTCCTCGGCATTCCGCTCGGGACGGTCAAGACGCGGACGCGAAGCGCCCTGGCGCGCCTCGCCGATGCGCTGGAGGGCGAGCTGCCGTGAGCCGTGGGCCCGACTTCGACGAGCTGGTCGAAGGGCTTCCCGCCGACGAGCGCGAGCGGCTGCGGCGCGTGCACGACGTCCTGCTGGCAGTCGGTCCGCCCCCCGAGCTGCCGCCGGGGCTCGAGGAGGCGCCTGGGCTGCCGCGCCACCGCGAGCGTGCGCCGATGTTGACGACGCTGCCGCGCCGCCGGCTGGCGGCGATCGCCACAGGTGCGCTTGGGATCGCGGCCGGCGCCTTCGGGCTCGGCTACCTGCTGGGCGCCGACGACGATGCCGGTGTGCGGCGCGAGGCAGTGGCGATCTTCACGCTTCCGATGAAGGCGACCGAGGTCCAGCCGCGGGCCGTGGGCGTGCTGCGGGTCGGCAAGAAGGAAGAGGGCGGCAACATCCCGCTCGTCCTGACGGTCAGCGGGCTACGCGACCTGGGCAGGGACGGCCACTACGAGCTCTGGCTGACGCGCAAGGGGAAGCGGGTCGTCTCCTGCGGCTCGTTCGTGGCCACGGACCGAGACTTCGTCGTGCGGCTGAACGCCCCGTACACGCTCGAGGAGTTCGCCGGCTGGGTGATCGTCGAGGACCTCGACCGGCGCGAGCGTGACCCGGTCGTCCTGACGACCGAGGCCTAGGGTCCGATGCGACCGTTCGCGACGAACGCGTCGTGCGTCGCCGGCATGACGCGCTCGAGGAAGGATTCCGCCGCAGCCGCGTACTGGCGAATCTCGTATTGCGCGTCGTCGTGGTTTCGCAGCGAGCAGAAGTGCATCAGGCTGCGCGGGTTGCAGCTCCAGAAGTACTTCGTGTACGTCGAGAGCGGCAGCACGGTGCGTGCGACCTCCTTCGCGACCCCGCGCTCGAGCATTCGCTCGTAGGCCTGAAACGCACGGGTCGCGTTCTCCTCGATCTCGCGCCGCGCGGCCTCGCGCGTCGAGTCGTCGACGGGCTCGAACGTGTACGCGCCCGGCTTGCCGACCTGCGTCCGGACGAAGTCGGGGACGTAGAACTCGGGCTCCATCTTCGAATAGCGCCCGCTCCACTCGTTGTAGCTGTTGTGGACGACGAGCCCGTCCGCCACGAAGTTGTGGTGCGGACCTTCCATCTCGATGTCATAGGTCTCCTCCTCGGAGACCCGCCGGGGCGACGCCATGAGGCGGACGTACTTGCTACCCGCCGTCTTGTTGTCCCGGCGCGCGTAACCTTGCTCGAGGTTCGTCTTCTTGCGATGGCAGCTCGTGCAGACGGCGGCGAGGTTGCTCGTGTCGAGCGCTCGCTTGAGATCGACGACGACCGGAACGACGTGATCGAGAACGAGTTCTGCGCGCGGAGCGCGTTTGCCGCAAACCGTGCATTCGTCGACCGGCCGGATTCGGGAAGCACGCTGCATCGACGTCCAGACGCCGATTCCCCTCCGCAGCGAGGGCGGAAGGTGTTCTCCGCTTTGCGTCGCACGGATGCCGCATACGGCGACGAAATCGCCACGACGAAGGTCACCGGCGCGTGCCCACCCCTCCGCAGTCAGCACGCGGTGGTCGGCCGAGCAGCGGAGCCGAGTCGTTTCCGTGCGCAGCTCGAAGATCTCCTTCACCCCTGACCGAAAGACATCGCTCATCCGACCCAGCTCGAAGAGCTGCGTCTCCTCGTTCAGAACGCGGGCCGACAGTCGACGGCACGACGGCAACAGGCGCGTGCGGCCGAGCTTGTCGCGCACACCTTCGTGCCAGTTAGTGAAGATCTCGCCAAGGGAGCGGCGGCGGAGCAGCCGTCCAGCTCGTGGCGCAATCGTCTCGAGCCAAATCTGGGCGCTCGCCGGGAGACAATGTCCCGCTCTGTGACGATGGTGCTCGCGCACGACGAAGAGCGGCGCCTTCACGATGAACCGGAAGTAGCCGTGCTCGAACGGCGAGCCGTGCCGGTTTCGCATCAGGAAACCGATCAAACCGGCGTCGCGTTCGGTCAGCTCGTCGGAGGCCTGGTTGAACGACACGCGCGCGCCGTTGACGACGGCCAGATCCGAGGCGAGCGACGCGTCGAGCGCAAGAAACCCGTGGTCGAGGACGGGGACGACGTTCTCCGCTAGGACCTCCGGCATGACGGCCACGCAGCCGAGTGTAGAGCGCCTGCATGTCGGCACGTCCGGCTGGGCGTACCCGTCGTGGAAGCCCGGCTTCTACCCGGCCGGAACGGACTCGCGCGACTTCCTGCGCTTCTACTCGGAGCGCTTCGACACGGTCGAGCTGAACACGACCGGCTACCGTCTCCCGGCCGAGGAGCAATTCCGGCGCTGGGCGGACGCGGTGCCGGCGGGCTTCACCTTCGCGCCGAAGCTGCCCGGGCACCGGCCCCAGATTCTCGCCGAGTTCGGTGAGCGGGTCTCGGCGCTCGGCGACCGCCTCGGCCCGGTGCGCGTCGCGCTCACGAGCGTGCGCGACGACGGCCTGCTGGTGCTCGTGCTCGGCTCGCTCCCGCCCGGTCTGAGACTCGCGTTCGATGTCGCGCATCCATCCTGGGACGGCGTCGAGCCGCTTCTCGCAGAGGCGGGCGCCGTGCGCGTCAACGACCTCGGCGGCGACGCGCCGTTCCGTTACGTCCGACTGCGCGAGCCGCCCTACGACGACGCCGCGCTCGCCGAATGGGCCGAGCGGCTCCGGACGCACCTCGACGCCGGCTCCGAGGTGTTCGTCTATGTCCGCCACGAGAACGAGCCGAACGCGCCGCGGTATGCCGCCCGCCTGCGCGAGTTCGTGGGCTGACCCCGTCGGGCGCGGGTCGACTCGTCGATTACTCGTACTGGAGCGCTTGGAGCACGTCGAGCCGCGCCGCGCGCCGGGCGGGCAGCAGCGCCGCGACGATCCCGACGAAGATCGCCGCCACGACGAAGATCTCGAGCGGCGTCGCCGGTATGCGGAACTGCACGTCCCACTGCCCGAGCGCCTCGGTGACGAGCGCGGCGAGGAAGATCCCGAGCGGCAGCCCCAGCGCCGCGCCGAGCAGTGCCGTGATCACGCTCTCGTGGCGAATCAGACGGCGCGTCTGCGAGCGCGTCATGCCGACGGCGCGCAGCATCCCAAGCTCGCGGGTGCGCTCGAAGACGCTCAGCACGAGCGTGTTGACGATGCCGAACACGCTCACGATCACGGACAGCGCAAGCAGGATGTACAGCATCGAGAGGAACTGCTGGAACTCGCTGTCCTCCTTGTCGATCCATTCCTGGCGCGTCTGTACGCGCGCATCCGGGTACTTCTTCACCGCCGCGTCGATTGCCCGCTTCGCCTCCTTGGTCGGCTCGCCCGGCACGTTCACGAACGTGAAGCGGTTTCGCGCGTTCTCGAAGAGAGAGTCCCACGTGTCGCGCGAGATCGTGACGGCGCCGAGCAGCGGGTAAAACGGCGGCGGCTCGTAGATCCCCTTGACCGTCAGCGTGAAGTGCCGCCCGCCGGGGGTACGGAGCGTGAACGCGTCACCGACCGCGAGATCCTTGTCGTCCGCGAATGTCTCGGCGACGATGGCGCCGCTGCGGCCGAGTTCGGCAAGCACCGCATCGCTGCCCTCTTTCCACTCGAACGAGTAGGCCGCCGTGATCTGCTGGGGGTCGACGCCCGTGACGTTCTGCCCGGCGCCGGCGACCTGGCCGATCTCCTGGCGGACATCCGTGACGAGCTCCGCGTTCGGCGCCGTCGCCGCCGCGTCGGTGACGCCGGCGACGAACTCCGAGTAGCCGTCCTCTGACGTGATCACGAAGTCGGACTTGATCTGGCCGGTGATCGCGTCCCTGTTCGATTCGCGCATCCCCTGCGCGAGGACCGACACGAACGTGACGAGCGCGATGCCGATCATCAGCGCGGCCGCGGTGGCCGCCGTCCGGCCCGGGTTGCGCCGCGAGTTCTCGCGCGCGAGCTGCTCGGTGGCCGGGTCGCGCTCGAAGGCCGGTCGCGCGAACACCTCGCGGGCGCCGCGCGCCCGCAGGACGAGCAGAACCGGGGTGCTGAGCAACAAGAGGGCGGCGGCCAGGATGCTGGTCACGGCGACGAGCCACGGGACGACCAGCAGCCAGGACGGCACCGGCCCAGCGACGACCCGGAGGACGAGCGCGACCAATGCGCCGTACGCGGTGGGGAGCAGGAGGCCGCCGAGGAGGTAAACCGCGCGGCGAGCGGCCCCGAGCGTCCAGCCGGTGACCGCCTCCGAGACGAGCCAGGCGCCGTACAGCACGGGTAAGTAGACACCCGTCAGTCCGACCAACACCCAGCGTGAGACCGGCGCGAGCGCCCGCGCCAGCGGGCGTACGAGCTTCGGCGAGAGCAGTGCCACCCCGATGAAGAGCGCAAGCACGCCGCCCGCGATCGAGAGCAGGCGCTGCGCAATTTCGAGCTCGTCGGCGAACAGCGAGTAGCCGAGCAGCGCGACCGCGAGCGCGACCAGCACGCCGGCGATGTAGGGCGTGTAGCGGGACAGCCGGCCCGTCGGCAGCGTCGCACCCTCGCGGACCGCCGAGATCGGCGGCACGCGCGTGGCACGCAGCGCCGGCGCGAGTCCGGCGACGACCGTGACGAGGATGCCAACGAGCAGTGCGACCACCACCGTCCTCGTCGCGAACACGAGGCCGGTGGTCGGCAGCTCGAGCTCGAGCAGCTTGAAGAGCCAGTTGAGCAGCTTGGCGAGACCGAAGCCGAGGAACAGGCCGATCACCGACGCGAGCGCGCCGATCACGAACGCCTCGACGAGCACGGACGTCAGCACCTGGCGGCGGGACGCGCCGAGCGTGCGCAGCGTGGCGAGCTCGCGCGTCCGTTGCGCCACCGTGATCGAGAGCGTGTTGAAGATGACGAACGCGCCGACGAAGAGTGCGATGAAGCCGAACGTGAGCAGGAAGTAGCGGATGAACGTCACGAAGCCCGCCACCTCCTCGGAGTCCTCGTTCGCCTGCTCGACGCCGCTGCGCACGGTCACGCGCTTGCCGAGCGCGGACTCGAGGTCGGCGACCAGCTCCTCCGGCGACGTGCCGGCCTTTGCCGCGACCTGGATCGCGTCGAACGTCCCTTCCTGATCGAGCAGCTGCTGCGCCGTCCGCACGTCGAAGACGGCAAACGTCGCGCCGCCGAGCGACTCGACCCCGCCGTACTGCGCGATGCCGACCACCTCGAACTCGCGCACGGGCCGAACGGTCGCGACCTGCACTCGATCGCCGACGCCGTAGCGCTCGTCCTCGGCCGTGCCCGAGTCGATTACGACCTCGGCCGGCCCGGTCGGCCAGCGCCCGTCCTTCAGCTCCAGCGGGTTGAAGCGCGAGACGCTCGCGTCGATTCCGAACCCGAACGTCGGCGCGTTCTTCACGATCGGATCGCCCTTGCGGTCGAGGATCTTGACGGCGGTCTGCTCGAGGATCGAGCCGGCGGCAACGTCGACCGTCGAGACCGCTCGCACCTCGTCGAGCAGCGCTGCCGGGATCGGTGGCGACTCGGCGGTCTCTCCTTCGAACTTGATGTCGGACGAGGCGCCCGAGACGACTGCATCCGTCCCCGCGTACGACTCGACGAAGATGCGGTCGAAGGCGCGGTCGATCGTGTCCGTGAGGACGAGGCTGCCGCTGATCATCGCGACGCCCAGGACGATCGCCAGCGCGGTCAGGCTGGCGCGGAACTTGCGGCCGGCGAGGCCGCGCAGCGCGACGCGGGTCACAGAGCGGTCAGTTCTTCCATCGCGGCCAGCACGTCGCGCTCGCCGGCGCACTCCAGCTCCCGGACGATGCGCCCGTCCGCGAGGAACAGCACCCGGTCGGCGATCGCGGCCGCGCGCGCCTCGTGCGTGACCATGACCAGCGTCTGCTGGTAGTCCGCGACCGACTGCTGGAGCAGCTCGAGGATCTCGCCGCCGGTCTTCGAGTCGAGGTTCCCGGTCGGCTCGTCCGCGAAGACGACGGTCGGGCGCGAGACGAGCGCACGCGCGATGGCGACGCGCTGCTGCTGGCCGCCGGAGAGCTCCGACGGGCGGTGCGAGCGGCGGTCGTGCAAACCGATGCGGCGCAGCAAGTCCTCGAAGAACGACTTCTCGGGCTTCTCCCCGGCGATCGAGAGCGGCAGGAGCACGTTCTCCTCGGCGGTCAGCATCGGCAGGAGGTTGAAGAACTGGAACACGAAGCCGATGTGCGTGCGACGGATCTTGGTGATCGCGTTGTCGCTGAGTCCGCCCAGCCGCGTGCCGTCGATCTCGACCCAGCCCGAGGTCGGCCGGTCGAGCGCGGCGAGGATGTGCATGAGCGTCGACTTACCGGAGCCGGACGGGCCCATGACCGCCGTCAGCTTGCCGCGCGCGACCTCCAGGCTGACGCCCCGCAGCGCGTCGACTGCGGTGTCGCCGTGCCCGTAGCGGCGTGTCACGTCGGTGGCCGTGACGACGCTGCCGTTCAGTCGCGCCGGCTGGGCCGCGGTCGCTTTGTGTGTCTGCATCGTCCTCCGATCCACTGTTTCTGCCGAAAAGTTAGTGACACCTAGTAAAGCTAGCCACGGCCGGCGAAGCTAGCAGACGCGAGGGGCACCGAAAAGGGTGCGGACCGGGGCGCGGTAGCGGTCGACTCACTGTTCAGAGCGTGTTCTGCGAACCGCGGCAAGCTAGTCGCGCGGCGCCGGAGTGCGGGCGCGGTGCCACGCGGCCAGCGAGCGCGGCACGACCGACCCTGCCTGACCGCGGGTTCCCGGCTCAGTGCGATTCCTTCCCAAACGGAGCGCTGACTGGCCGAAACACGCTCACCGGCGGATCGCTGTCGATCCGTTCGTGCTTGCGTGCGGGCAAAACCGCGGCCATCGCCGTTGCACGAGTCCTCGTCCTGCACTCGCCCAGCGCAGCCTCGTCGACGAGCCGTTGTTGAGCGAGTTGGAAGAACTGGCATCCCGCCGGAGGAGACACTCGAGGGATTGCGGGGTCGCGCGGCGCGCTGCACGCCGAGCGGCGGTCGGCTCGAAGAGCACTCAAGAGCCTGCTCTCGGCGCGGCGTCGACTGCTCCGCCTGCTCGCCTGGGGAACGATCGCCACGCTTTTGGAGCATCCGCGTCACTGCCTCGCGATCGCGCCTGGCACCGGGCGCCACCCGCCACGAAACCGCCAGAACAAGCCGTTCCCAGAACAGATTGGCACGCTTTGGGCACCGCCTCGTTGCGATCTCGTGCGCGGGCCTGGCCCCGGAGAGCCGTCGCCCCGCTGTGGATGCCGGGGCCGTTTCGGCGAGACGGGAGCCGCCGTGCTGCGGGCGGCCGGGCGAACGTCGCAGCGTCGCTGCCTCGGCCCGCGACCGCTTGCTGCGAGCAGCCTGGTTCGCTAGCCGCCGCGGTCGCCTGCGAACTTCGGAGCCACGCTGCACTCAGCGGGTCCGGCGGACTGCTTGGCCGACGATGCGACTCCTGCGGCCGGCAGGACGAGCCGGTCACCCTCGGCGAGCCCGCGCCTCGCCGCCTCGCCCGCGGGCAGCTCGATGACGGTGGCGGCGCCGCGCGCCGCCGCGGTTCGCCAGGGCCGAAGCTCGCCGGCGACGCGCAGCACGGCACCGTCCGCATCGACGAATACCGCGTCGATCGCGAAGCGCATGAACGCCGTGTGGATCGATGCGGCCGGACGCAGGAGCAGGCCTTCATCCTTCTCCAGCCGCCGCCGGCCGAGCAGCCCGCGCATGCGCCGGAGCGCCGTCTCGGCACGGGCGCACCGCTCGCACACGGTGCGCCCGTCCGTCGTGCGCAAGCTGAAAACGTCAGGCATTCGGGCGCCTGACCCGAGGCGGGATCATTCGCTCGAGCCCGCCGCAGCGCGCGACCGGTGCGCGGCCGGCGGTCACTGACCCGCCGGCCGCGAGCACACAGCACTCCGGCCGTGCAGATATAGGCCGGTTCGTCCGTCGTTCATCTAGTAGCCCACGTGGATGTGGTCGCCGTGGTCGGACATCGGGAAGGACGGGCCGCCCAGGCCGAGCAGCGAGATCACCTGGCGCGGCCGCAGCTCGGCCGGAAGCAGCAGGATGCTGCGCACGGCCCGCTCCGCGAGGCCGCCCGGGCTCTGGTTACCGAGCACGGGCACGCCGCCGAGCGCCGAGACGTCCACGGCGAGGCCGAAGACGTGCGCCGAGACGACCCCCGGCCTCGAGTACAGGCGGTGTCCGCTCTGAAGACTCGAGACGGTCACGCCCCCGTGTGCCTCCGCGAGGTACGCGATGAGCACGAGCACGCGAACGTCGATCCGCCCGGCGGCGATATCGGCGCGCCCGCCCTCGTAGACGTGCACGCGCGGGTCTTTCAGGAGCCGCGCGCCGAGGCGGACCTTCGCCGACTCCAGACCGCGGACCAGTGCCGCGAGTCCGACTGCGCGGTGGTAGTGCGCGAGCGCGAGCGCGGTGTCCGCGGCAGCCGTGTCGCCTTCGAGCGCGACGACAGCGCCCCAACCGCTCGCGCGGGCGCCGTGGCGCGCCAGCGCGCGGGCGAGCTGGTCGAGTTGCGCGGGGGACGCGGGCGCCGAGCCGAGGCCGCCGCGCGCGCGTAGGACGCCGAGCACGAGCGCCCAGTCGACGTCGGCGCGCCGCGAGGCGGCCGTCAGTCCACGCGCGAAGGAAGGCGTCAGCCGCCGCGAGGCCGGAGTCGGATCGGGAAGCGTCCGATGCAGCCACACCGTCGCATCCACGCCGGGCAGCGTGGCCTCGGCGTCGACGGCTGCGCCTGCAGTGAGAGCAGGCGGGATGCGGAAGACGGGCTCTCCGGCGGCGCGGCGCGACGGCCGCCGTGGGGGCGCGGCGGGAGTTGCCTGCGCCGCGCGGAGTCCAGGCGCGACGGCGGTGCGGGCGATCTCATCGTCATCGAGCCGCGCCGGACGTGACACCACGTGGTCCTCCGGCGGCGGCTCGGTCCCCGCCGCCGGCGCGTCGGCCGACGACGGCGGAGCGCCGTGCGCGGCATCGGGCCCGTCCATCTCCGCGGGATCCGGCTGGCCGGCCGGCTCCGGCTCGCTCGTCGCGGCAGGCGGCTCGGCCGGCGGCGCAGTCGCCGTTTCGACGGCGGGCTCGTCCTCGAGCAGCGTTGCCGCCTGGTCGCCGCCGAGCGCGGACAGCGCGGCCCCCAGGGAGAAGAGCGTCACGAGCGCGAGCGTCACGGCCAGCCGCCGCAACGGCCGGCGCACGCGCGTCGGCGCGAGCGGGGGCGGCGGTGCCGGCGAGCGGCGCGCGGCCCGGCGGTCGAGCGACATGACCACGCCGGCGAGCGCGAGCACGGCGAGGCGAATGAGAAGGGACTGAGGCGGGGCGGTTATGCGGGGCATTACGACTCCGTTTCCGTTGCGCGCCCGCGGCCGCACGTCGAGCGCTGTCTGTCAGACATCCGCGGCCGCGCGGAATCAGCCCAAGCATCGGAGGAGCCGAGGCGGTTGGCACTCCCCCGGATGAGCGAACCGACTGCCGATTCCCCCCGCCGAGGGATGGCGGGCGGTCGCCGGGCGACGATGAACCGTCCAACACCGAGCGAAGGCGGGCGGCCACGCCGGACTCACACGAGGCACTTACGTGACCGCCGTACGCACATACCGCCCACCCACGCTCATCCGATCGAACTCTTCCGATCGCCTCAACGTCCTTGGCGCACCCGCAGGCGCGCCCTGCACTCGAGAAGGGAGGTGAACCAGGTGTTCAAGCTCTTCGACGCACTCGCCTCGCTTCTGAAGCGCGAGGACGGGCAGACGATGGCCGAGTACGGCGTCGTCCTGGCCGTCATTACCGTTGCCGTCTTCGGCGCGCTCGCGATTCTCTCCGGGAACATCGTCGGCGCGGTCACCCGCGTCGCCGGCTACATCACCTAGTTCTTTTCCGGCATGGCAGGCGGGCCCTCCCGCGCGGAGGGCCCGCCGAAAATTTCCCTCGCATACCTCTCACACATGACAAGAAGATTTTCACTCAGGAACGAGCGCGGTCAGACGATGACGGAGTTTGCGCTGGTCTTGCCGCTGCTCGTGTTCCTGCTGTTCGGCGTGATCCAGTTCGGGATCGCGTTCAACAACTACATCACGCTGACCGACGCCGTTCGCGCCGGCGCGCGCAAGGCCGCCGTCGGCCGCCACCTCAACAACCCCAAGGCGGCGGTCGACGCGCAAGTGCGCCGCGCGGCGACGGACCTGAAGGGCGCGGATCTGATCGTGAACGTCTCGTCGAGCTGGGAGGCCGGCGAAGAGGCAACCGTCACGGCGTCGTACCCGTACTCGATCAGCCTCATGGGTCTGGTCGTCAAGAAGGGACGCCTGACCAGCACCACCAGGGAGCGCGTCGAATGAGGCGCGCGCGCGACCAGCGAGGTCAGGCCCTGGTCGTGACCGTCCTGTTCATGACGGTGCTGCTCGCAATGGCCGCGGCTGTCCTGGACGTGGGCGCCTGGTACCGCACGCACCGCCACCTCCAGGCGACCGCCGACGCATCGGCCCTGGCCGGCGCCCAGGCGCTGCCCGAGAGCCCCGGCGAGGCGATCGACCTCGCCGTCGACTACGGCGCGCGCAACGGCGGCGGCGTGCCCGCCGGCAACGTCGCGATCAAGCGCGGCCGGCAGGCGGACGACACGATCGCGGTGACCGCGGCCAAGAAGGCTCCGGGCATCTTCACGCGCCTGTTCGGCATCGACTCCGTCGACGTTTCCGCCCGTGCGGCGGCGCGCTCGTCGATTCCCGGCAAGGCGCGCTACGTGGCGCCGATCACCGTCAGCGAGAAGCACCCGATGCTGCAGTGCAAGCCGCTTCCCTGCTTCCGCGAGGACACTCAGCTGACGCTCGAGGACCGGCATGCCCCAGGCGGCAGCGAC
>JACVRM010000143.1 GCA_014534415.1 Thermoleophilia bacterium
ATCGACGAGCTCGTCGAGCTGGTCGAGGGCGGCAACCAGATCGGTCCGGGCACGGTCGACGCGGTGCTCGGCGTGCTCGAGCAGGGTGCTGACGTTCGTGACGTCTTCGAGGACGTGGTCTGGCGTCACCGCGGCGCGAAGATCGCGCCGAAGACCGTCATGCAGAAGCGCTACGTCGACGCGATCCGCACGTCCACGGTCACGTTCGGGATCGGGCCGGCCGGCACCGGCAAGACGTACCTCGCAATGGCGCTGGCTGTCGCGGCGCTCTCGGACCGGCAGGTCGGCCGCATCATCCTGACGCGGCCCGCGGTCGAGGCGGGCGAGCGCCTGGGATTCCTGCCGGGCGACCTGCTGGCCAAGGTCGACCCGTACCTCCGCCCGCTCTTCGACGCGCTCTACGACATGCTCGACGCCGACCGGCTTGCCGCGTACATGGAGCGCGGCACGATCGAGGTCGCCCCGCTCGCGTTCATGCGCGGCCGTACGCTGAACGACTCGTTCATCATCCTCGACGAGGCGCAGAACACGAGCCCCGAGCAGATGCAGATGTTCCTGACGCGCCTCGGATTCGGCTCGAAAGTCGTCGTCACGGGCGACGTGACGCAGATCGACCTGCCGCGCGAGCAGGCGTCCGGCTTGATCCAGGTACAGGGCATCCTCGGGTCGATCGAGGGCATCGGCTTCATCCGGTTCAGCCACAAGGACGTCGTTCGGCACAAGCTCGTGCAGCAGATCGTCGAGGCGTACAAGCATCACACCGAGGAGACCGGCACGCAGCGGAGCCGGTAGCGCGGTTGGTCGCCGTCGACGTGCAGAACCGCAGCGGCGCGGTGGTCGCCGAGGAGGAACTGGCCGCGCTCGCGCGCCGCGTGCTCGCGAGCGAGGGCGTCGAGGACGGCGAGCTCGGGCTCCACCTGGTGCCACCCGACGAGATCCGCGCGCTCAAGCGCTCGTATCTCGGCATCGACGAGGAGACCGACGCGCTCGCGTTTCCGATGGACGCGCGCGAGGCGCTGCCTGCGGGCCTACCCCGGCAGCTGGGCGACGTCGTGGTCTGCCCCGCCGTCGTGGGCGACGCCTGGCGCCGTCCGCTGGTCCACGCCGTCCTGCACCTGCTCGGCTACGACCACGGGCCCGCCATGGAGGAGCGAGAGGAGCGCCTCTCGGCATGAGCATCGACCGGCAGGCGTCCTCGCTGCTCCACAGCTTCAACTTCGCCTTCGAGGGCGTGATCCACGTGCTGCGGACGCAGCGAAACATGCGCATCCACTTCGCGATCGCGGCGGCCGTGCTCGTCGCGGCGGTCGCCGTGGGCGTGGATCGACTCGAGCTGATCGCGCTGCTGCTCGCGATCGCGTTCGTGCTGATCGCGGAGATGATCAACACGGCCGTCGAGGCGGCGATCGACGTCGCGACCACGGCGTTCGACCCGCTCGCGAAGCTCGCCAAGGACATCGTCGCGGGCGCCGTCCTGATCGCGACCGTCAACGCCGTGGTGGTCGGCTACCTCGTCTTCTCCGAGCGGCTCGTCAACCGCAGCTCCAAGCTGATCGATCGGTTGCGCGACGCGCCTGCCGAGCTCACGCTGGTCGCGCTCGTCCTGACCGTGATCGCGGTGCTCGCGACCAAGGCGTACACGGGCCGCGGCGCACCGCTGCGCGGCGGGTTGCCATCGGGTCACGCGGCGGTCGCGTTCAGCGGCTGGATGGCCATCACCAACATCGTCGGCGACTCGCGCCACTGGTTTCTGATCTCGACCCTGACGCTGATCATGGCGCTCCTCGTGGCGCAGACGCGGGTGGAGGCAGGCATCCACTCGTTCCTCGAAGTCGCCTACGGCGCCGTGCTCGGCGCGCTGGTCACGCTCGCCCTGTTCCAGGTGTTCGCGTGACGCCCGACCGCGAGCTCCTCGCGCGGGCGGAGGCGGCTGCGGCCCGCGCGTACGCGCCGTACTCCCGATTCCGCGTCGGCGCGGCCGCCCGGGCGCGTGACGGCACCGTACTGACCGGCGTCAACGTCGAGAACGCGGCCTACCCGCTCGGCGTGTGCGCGGAGCGAGCGGCGCTCGCGCGAGCCGTCGGCGAGGGCTACGGCCCGGGCGAGCTGGAGGCCCTGGCGGTGACCGCCTCGCCGTGCGGCGGCTGCCGGCAGTGGCTCGCCGAGTTCCGTGTGGACGCCGTCACCTATCGCCGGGCGGACGGCGAGCTCGCGGTCGCAACTGCGGCCGACTTGCTCCCCGACACATTCCAGCTGTGAGAAGCGGGTTCGTGGCGGTCGCGGGTCGGCCGAACGTCGGCAAGTCGACGCTCGTCAACGCGCTCTGCGGCGGCAAGGTCGCGATCGTCTCGGACAAGCCGCAAACGACGCGGCGGCGGATCTTCGGCGTGGCACACGGCGATGGTTACCAGCTCGTGCTCGCCGACCTGCCGGGGTTCCAGCGTCCCCGCGACGCGCTCACCGAGCACATGCAGCGGACCGTCGACTCGTCCTTCGAAGACGTGGACGCCGTGCTGTTCGTGCTCGACGCACGCGAGCGGATCGGGGCCGGCGATCGCTTCATCGCCCAGCGCGTTTTTTCGCTCGAGGTACCCGTCCTGATTGCGGTCAACAAGGTAGACAGGCTGAAGCCCGCGCACATCGCTTCGCAGATGACCGGGGCGGCGAAGCTCGGCGACTTCCACGCGCTGCACCCGGTCAGCGCGAAGACGGGCGACGGCGTCGACGGTCTCCGCGACGAGCTGGTCGGCCTGCTGCCGGAAGGGCCGGCCTACTTTCCGGCCGAGCAGCGCACCGACCTGCCCGAGGAGGTGCAGGTCGCCGAGCTGATTCGCGAGAAGGTCCTGCAGCTGACGCGCGACGAGCTTCCGCATGCCGTGACCGTCGAGGTGGACGAGCTCGGCGAGAAGCTCGTGCGCGCCAACGTCCTCGTCGAGACCGAGTCACAGAAGCAGATCGTGATCGGCCGCGGCGGCTCCGTGATCAAGGAGATCGGCGTGCGTGCGCGGCCGGAGATCGAGCTCCTGCTTGGCCGCCACGTGTTCCTCGAGCTGCGGGTCAAGGTGCGGCCGCGCTGGCGGCGCGACGAGACCCTGCTCGCGCGCCTCGGCATCTGACACGGTTTCGACGCGCTTCCGGCTCGATTCGCGCGCTCTTCGTCGTTACGCTCGAAGCGGGGAGGAGGCTACGGGTACCTGCGAGCCGTGTCCGCTCTGGACCGGGCCGGTGCGGCGCCGCTGAACAGAGTCAGTGCCTTACGGAGTCCGCGGACTGCAGTAGCGCGCCAGGCGGACAGCCCGTCGAGGCCCGGGAAGACGACGCGCTCGGTCACGTTGGACGGCGCTGCGGCGCGGTTCCGCTCCGGGGCTAGACTCGCAGGCATGGCGCGCGCGCCGGCCCTGCCCGCGGGGTTCGAGCTTCCGCTCGAGCCTCGGCTGCCGCGCGTCGGCTCGGTCGACGCGGTGGCCGTCGAGGAGCGTGCCGGCACGCTCGCCAAGCGGTCGATCAAGCGCGAGGCGAAGCTCGTGGCGCTCGATCTCGCGGTGCGGACGATCGACCTCACGACGCTCGAGGGCGCCGACACGCCCGGAAAGATCACCGCGCTCGCCACGAAGGCGCGACGGCCCGATCCGTCCGACGCCACCGTCCCGTCGGTGGCCGCGCTGTGCGTCTACCCCAATCTGGTGCCAACGGCGGTCGAGCGGCTGCGCGGCTCGAGCGTGAAGGTCGCCTCGGTGGCGACCGCCTTCCCGGCGGGCCAGGCGCCGATCGAGATCAAGGTCGCCGAGGCGCGCTGGGTAATCGAGCAGGGCGCCGACGAGGTGGACATGGTCATCGACCGCGGCGCCTTCCTGGCGGGGCGCTACGCGAAGGTGTACGACGAGGTCGTGCGGGTCAAGGAGGCCTGTGGCGACGCGCACCTCAAGGTGATCCTGGAGACGGGCGAGCTCGGCAGCTACGACAACGTCCGCCGGGCGGCGCTGCTCGCCATCGCGGCCGGTGCCGACTTCGTCAAGACGTCCACCGGCAAGATCTCGCCGGCGGCCACGTTGCCGGTCACGCTCGTGTTGCTCGAGGCCGTGCGCGACGTCTACGACGAGACGGGCCGGCAGGTGGGCGTCAAGGCCGCGGGCGGCGTCCGCGAGGCGAAGCAAGCGGTGCAGTACCTCGTGCTGGTCCACGAGACACTCGGTGCCGACTGGCTGACGCCCGAGCTGTTCCGGCTCGGCGCCTCCTCGCTCCTGAACGACGTGCTCCTTCAGATCCGGAAGGAGAAGACGGGGCGCTACCAAAGCCCGTCGTACTTCACCGTTGACTGATTCGGTGCCGATCCGTGACACACGCGCGACGCGCGGCCGCGTAGCGTTCGCCCCCCACCCAGGGCGCGGTGCGCGCGCGGGCGCGCGCGCGAGGCGAGGCCGCACATGACAGATGTCGAGCGGCGCCGGGGCGCCGCGCCGGTTGCGGCGGACTGGCAGTACGCACCCGCGCCCGAGGCGCGAGACATCGTCCGTATCGAGGACCGCTACGGACTCTTCATCGACGGCGAGTTCGTCGCGCCGCGCTCCGGCGACGTGTTCGCCACGCTCGCTCCGGCGACGGAGGAACGGCTTGCAGAGGTCGCACAGGCGGGCTCCGAAGACGTCGCCCTCGCCGTCGAGGCGGCGCGCGGCGCGTTCGACGACGGCTGGTCGCAGCTCAGGGCGTCCGAACGCGCCAAGTATCTATTCCGGATCGCGCGCCTGCTCCAGGAACGCTCGCGCGAGTTCGCGGTGCTCGAGTCCCTGAACGGCGGCAAGCCGATCCGCGAGTCGCGCGACGTCGACATGCCGCTCGCGGCCGCACACTTCTTCTACTACGCGGGCTGGGCCGACAAGCTCGAATACGCGTTCCCCAACCGCCGGCCTCGGCCGCTCGGCGTGGCCGCGCAGGTCATCCCGTGGAACTTCCCGCTGTTGATGCTCGCCTGGAAGATCGCGCCCGCACTGGCGGCCGGCAACACCGTCGTGCTGAAGCCCGCCGAGACGACTCCGCTCACCGCGCTGCTCTTCTGCGACGTGCTCCGTCAGGCCGAGGTGCCCGC
>JACVRM010000153.1 GCA_014534415.1 Thermoleophilia bacterium
CGGCGCCATCTCGTTCGCCTTCCGCGCCATCCCGTCCGTCGTGCCGACCTTCGCTGAGCTTGCGCTGCCGCCCGGAGTCGAGCGGCTCGCCGACGAGCAACGCGGGCTCGTGCTTGCCACGGGCCCGACCGGCTCCGGCAAGACGACGACGATCGCCTCGCTGCTCGACCACATCAACCGGACGCGCCGGCAGCACATCGTCACGATCGAGGACCCCATCGAGTTCCTGCACGGCGACGCCGGCTGCATCGTCAACCAGCGTGAGGTCGGGCTCGACACGGAGTCCTTCGAGCAGGCGCTGCGGCGCGTGCTCCGCCAGGATCCCGACGTCATCTTGATCGGCGAGCTGCGCGACGCCGAGACGGCCGAGACCGCGCTCCAGGCTGCGGAATCCGGCCACCTCGTCCTGTCGACGCTCCACACGCTGGACGCGGCCGAGACCGTCTCGAGGATCGTGGAGTTCTTCCCGCCCGTGAAGCAGGCGCAGGTGCGGATGATTCTGGCGGGCGTGCTGCGCGGCGTGGTCAGCCAGCGTCTCCTCCCGCGCGTCGACGGAGGCCGCGTGCCGGCCGTCGAGGTCATGGTCATGAGCGCGCGCATCGCCGAGCTCGTTCGCGAGAACCGGACGAACGAGATCACCGACGCGGTCGAGGAGGGCGAGTTCCTCCAGATGCAGTCGTTCATGCAGGCGCTCGTCCAGCTGACGGTCACCGAGCAGGTCGAGCCCGAGGTGGCCGCCGCCGCCGCGTCCAACCGCCACGACTTCGTCGTCACGCTCGAACGCGAACTCAAGAAGCGCGCCGCCGACACGAACGGCCGCCGGAACGGCTCGTCAGTGCCCGCGTTCGAGGAGGTCCTGTGATCCGCAAGCTCGCGCTCATCGCCGTCGCCCTGCTGGCGACCGCGGCGCCCGCCCGCGCGGGTAACACGTTCGTCGTCCTCGACGGCCCGGCCACGCTGCCCAGTGCCGAGGTTCCGAACGCGACGGGCGGGATCGCTTTGCCGGCCGCGATGTCGACGTCGCCGCTGGAGCCGCAGCAGCTGTCCGTCGCCGAGCTGACGGCCCTCTGGCAACGCGCAGGCGAGGCGTACGGAATTCCCTGGGAGATCCTCGCCGCGATCAACGACATCGAGTCGAACTTCGGCCAGAACATGGGCCCGAGCTCGGCGGGCGCCGTCGGGTGGATGCAGTTCATGCCCTCCACCTGGGAGCGTTGGGGTCTCGACGCCGACGGCGACGGGGTCGCCAACCCGTGGGTCGCCGAGGACGCGATCTTCGCCGCCGCGCGGTACCTCGCGGCTGCCGGCGGTGGCACGGACATCGAACGCGCCCTCTTCGCCTACAACCACGCCGACTGGTACGTCCGTGACGTGCTCGAGCTCGCCGCGACGTACGCGCGGGGCGACCTCCAGGCGCCCTTCTTGATCGACACGCTCACGATGAATCTCGAGCTCGAGCAGACGCGAGTCGCCGAGGCCGGCGCCGCGCTCGCTGCGGCGATCCGCGAGGAAGAGCGGCTCGCCGGCGCCGAGGCTCGCGCGGTGGAGCGCGTCGAAGGCCTCGCGCTCCTCTCGGACAGCCTGCTCGCCCGCAAGCAGGCGACGCTGATCGGCGTTCGCAGCCAGGCCGCCGCCGACCGCGTCGCGCGCCTACGCGCCGCGCTCGAGGAGGCGGAGCTCGCGCTCGCCGCCGCTCGCGCCGGCTCGCTCGCGACGCCGCTGGGCGCGGCCGGCTTCGGCCCGAGCATGGGCTCCGCGGCCGAGTACGTGTTCCCGGTCGGCGGCGGCCCCGAGCTCGTGTCCGTCGCACACTCGCACCACGACTATCCGGCCGCCGACATCGCGGCGCCCACGGGCTCGCCGCTCTACGCGCTGACGGACGGCTACGTCGTGCACGGCTGGCACGCGCCCGAAGGCCGCTGCGGGATCGGCTTCACGATGGAGGGCGCCGACGGCCGCCGGTGGACGTACTGCCACCTCGCCTATCTCGAGCCGTCCGTCATGGCGGGCGCGGCGCTGACCGCCGGCACGCCGGTCGGCTTCGTCGGCTCCACGGGCGCCTCGACCGGGCCGCACCTACACCTCCAGCTCGCCCCGGCCCTCTCCTATCCGCAGGCCGAGGCGTGGTTCGAGTCGTTTGCCGGCAACGCCTTCTCGTGGCAGGACGCTGCGACGCCTGCGCCGAAGCGCGTGTTCGCCGTCGTGGCGCCCGCGCCGATGCCGGTTTCGTCGGGCGTCGTGCTCTTCACGCGCACTTAACCCCGAGGCCCTTTCTGCCGAAAGAAGTGGTATGGCGGCCAGACTGACACCCACCGTTGCGCGCCTGCTCGCGCTGATTCTCCTGGTACTGCTGTCCACTGCGACGATCGGCTTCGCCGCCGATCAGCGCAAAGGCACTCGTCCCGCCGACAAGCGGTCGAACACGACTCCGCTGCTGACCGTGCCGGACGTGCGCGGCCAGGCGTACGTCTTCGCCAAGGGCATGCTCGAGGACGCCGGCTTCGCGTGGCGCGTCACGGGCCCCGTCGGCGGATTCGCGGCCAATCTCGTCGCGAGGCAGTCGCCGGCGCCGGGCACGCGCATCGTCGATACCGGCGAGCCGACGCTGACGTTGACGCTCAGCCGCAGCCCCGAGTACGCGGAAGAGGGCACGCCGGAGAGCACCTCGCCGTACATCGGCAGCGCGATCCGCCTGCCGACCGCGAAGCCGCGGCCCGCGCGCAAGGCGGTCACCGCGCCGAAGCAGCCCGTCCGGCCGAAGGCCGCGCCGAAGAAGCCGGTCAAGCCGGTTTCGCCGCCCGCCAAGCCGGTCGCGCCGCCCGCCAAGCCCGTCGCGCCGCCCGCCAAGCGGGTGGAAGCCCGCCCGCCCGCGTTCGAGGTTCCGGGCGCTCCCAAGGAGCCGCTCGCCGAGATCACGTTGCCGGCGCGCGCCCGCAAGCTCGAGGCGTGGATCGGCACCGATCCGAAGCCCACCGATGCGAACGTCAGCCACTGGCTCTACCAGCACACGTGGATCGTGACCGGCGCGAAGTTCGGCTGGTGGCACGGCGCCGAGGCGCTCCGGACGCTGATCCGCGTCGACGACCGCGTCGTCGCGCTGTGGGGCATCGGCAACCGGAGCCGCGCCGAGGTGAAGGCGGCGCTTCGGGAGGTGGAGGCGAAGTCGAAGTGAGCGTTCGGTCGCTTCTGCGGCGCCTCCGGCGAGAGCAGGGCGGCTTCACGCTCACCGAGGTCATTACGACCTTGGCGATCCTGGCGACGGTGATCGTGGGCATCACGCAGCTCTTCGTCGCCGGCATGTCCGCCGAGGTCGACATGCGCGAGCGGTTCGACGCGCAGATGGAGGCGCGCTTGGCGGTCAACAAGCTACGCCGTGACGTGCACTGCGCCAGCGCGCTGACGCAGGGGGGCTCGACGGCGGTGCGCCCGCCGGCGCCGAACCCGAACGCACGCACCTACTACTCGAGGGCGACACTGACCGTGCCCACGGACTGCAGGGGGGGAGGCGGCACGATCACCTGGTGCACCGCGAGCCTCGGCACCTCACGGTACGGCCTTTTCCGCAACACGGGCACGTCGTGCGGCTCGAGCGCGCAGAAGGTCGCGGACTACCTGACCCAGTTCGCCATATTCAGCTACACGGGGCCGACGACGGCCGAGAAGGGCAAGGTCCACGTCGAGCTCCCCGTCGACGCGAAGCCGGGCGACGCCGACGGCGCCTACACCCTCGAGGACGCCCTCGTCCTGCGCAACACGGCTCGCTTGTGAACCCCGCCCTCGCTGTCATCGCGCTCGTCCCCGGGCTCGCGCTCGGCAGCTTCCTCAACGTCGTCGCCGCTCGGCTGCCGCGCAAGCGCTCGCTGGCGGCGCCGCGCTCGGCCTGCCTGGCCTGTGGCACACAGATCGGGTGGCGCGACAACCTGCCGCTCATCTCGTACGTCTTCCTGCGCGGCCGCTGTCGAACGTGCGCGACGCCGATCGGGCTCCGCTATCCGGCCGTAGAGCTCGCGACTGCGCTGCTACTTGCCGCGTGCGTGGGGGTCTTCGGGCTCTCGCCGCGCGGTGCGCTCGCGGCGTTCTTCTGCGTCGTACTGGTGGCGCTTTCGGCGATCGACCTGGAGCACCGGATCCTGCCCGACCGCCTCACGCTGCCGTCGACGGTGATCGTGCTTGGCGCGCAGACGGCGATCGACCCGAGCGTCGAGTGGACGCTGGC
>JACVRM010000087.1 GCA_014534415.1 Thermoleophilia bacterium
CCGCGCCGCTGAGCGCTCCGTCGTAACGAGCCCCCTGCCTGCCCGCACGAGAGCCCCGGCGACGACCTCGGCGAAGCGCCGCGCGTCCGCGTGGCTATGACGCCTCGCCACGGGTACCTGCACGTGCAGCCCGTCGCCGCCCGTCGTCTTGACGAGCGACTCGAGTTCGAGGGCTCCGAGCGCCTCGCGGAGCAACAGCGCCGCCTGGACGACCTCGCCGAACCCCACGCCGGCCGGATCGAGGTCGAACAGCACGTAGTCGGGACGCTCCGGCCGGTCGATGCGAGACGTCCAGACGTGCAAGTCGATGCAGCCGAAATCGACCATCCACGCGAGCGACGGCGCGTCCTCGACGAGCGGGTAGCGCACGAGCTCGCCGGAGCGCGACTTGGCCGGCTGCGCCGACACCGGAATCCAGTCGGGCAGCTCGGGCGGCGCGTCCTTGATCCATTCGAACGGGCTGCGCGGGCCGTTGTAGTGCCGTTTCAGCGTGAACGGCCGTCCGCGCAGGTGCGGCACGACAACGTGCGCGACGCGTGCGTAGTAGTCCAGCACGTCGCGCTTCTGCACGCCGTACTCCGGCCACCAGAGCTGATCGAGCCGTGTCGGGCGAACGACACGGCGCCCCCGACGAATCTCCATGCGGAGCCGTTTCCCGTCGGGCCCGAGGCTCAAGCGGACGTGCGCGGGTGCCGATACGGGCTCCGTGCGCACGAAGACCCCGCCTGCGCCCGGGAGCTGGCCGGTCGACTCGTATCGCCAACTGGCCGACGTCTTCCATGAGCTGCTCGCCGAGCAGTCGCTCGAGGCGCTGCTCGAGCGCATCGCGAGCGCGCTCGCCGACCTCGTCCCGTACAGCGACCTCTCGGTCTACGAGGTCGACGAGGCGAACCGCTGCCTCGTGCCCATCCTCGCGCGCAGCGAGTGGGCCGAGGAGATTTTGCGCAACCGGCCGCAGTTCGGGGAGGGGCTGACCGGCTGGGCCGTCGCGCACCTCGAGCCGGTGCTCGCCAACAACGCGCACGAGGATCCGCGGGTCGCGCAGGTTCCTGGCACACCGGTGGAGCCCGAGGCGCTCATCGTGGTGCCGCTCGTCGCGCGCGACTCGCTCAAAGGCACGCTCAACATCTATCGGCACGGCGAGGACGCGGCGTTCGACAGCGCCGAGTTCGAGCTCGCGAAGCGCTTCGGCGACGCGGCGGCGCTCGCCATCGACAACGCCCAGATCCGCGCCGCCCTCGAATACCAAGCGCAGACGGACTCGCTCACCGGTCTCTACAACCACCGCCACTTCCACGAGCGCCTCAAGGCGGAGCTCTCGCGCGCGAGCCGTGCGCGCGACGCCGTCGCACTCCTCATGATCGACCTGGACGACTTCAAGCGCGTCAACGACCTCTACGGCCACGGGGCCGGCGACCATGCGCTGTTCGGCTTCGCGGACCTGCTTCGGACATCCGTCCGCGACCACGATGTCGCATGCCGCATCGGCGGCGAGGAGTTCGGCGTCATCCTGCCGTCGTCGACGGCCGTCGATGCCGCCCGGCTCGGCCAGCGGCTGATGCGCCTGATCGCCGAGGCGAAACTCTCGCCCGACGGCCGCATTTCGATCTCCGTGGGGATCGCGGAGGGGCCGACGGACGCGATGAACGCCCGCGACCTGGCCGCTTCCGCCGAGGCCGCCATGATGACGGCCAAGGCGCGCGGCGGCGACCGGGTCGTCGCCTTCCGATCGGGCAGCGCCGAGCGTCCGAATGGGCCGCGTGGCGGCCGCGACGCGCGCTCCATCGCACATCTGAAGATGCTCCAGAGCGTCGCCACGAAGCTCAACCGTCTCAACGACGTCCGCGCGATCGGCGCCGCGATCGTCACCGAGCTGCGGGCCCTCGTCGACTACCACAACTGTCGCGTCGTCGTCGTCGACGGTGACGACTTGCGCCCGATTGCATTCCGGGGCGAGCTCGGCAATCCGGAGCTCGGACCGGAGGCGGTCGGCTGCCGCGTCGGCGAGGGGATCACCGGGCGCGCCGCGGCCACGGGCGAGTCGCAGCTGGTGGCGAACGTGCGCGAATGCGACTTCGCGGCTCGCGTACCGGGCACGCCCGAGATCGACGAGACCATCGCCGCCGTGCCGCTGCGCTACGACACCCGCGTGATCGGTGTGATCGTCGTCTCCAAGCTCGGTACGGGCCAGCTCGATGCAGACGACGTGCGGCTGCTCGAGGTGCTCGCCGCCCACGCCTCCGTCGCGCTCGAGAATGCCCGCCTCTACGAGCAGCAGCGGCTTGCTGCCGAGAGCGCTTCGGAAAGCGCCCTGATCGCGAGCTCGCTGCTCGCCTTCAGCCGCGAGCTTGCGACCGGCGCGGGCGTCGACGAGATCGCGAGGCGGATCGCTTCGGCGGCGACGCGGTTGCTCGGAGCGAGCGGGACATCGCTTTGGATGCAGGCGGACGACGGGGGCGCGGTTCGGCCGCTCGCCGTCGACGGAGGGCCCCTCGAACGCGAGACCCGCGTGGCGGGCATCGAGGTCGACGACCAGGTCGCCCGACCGCTCCTGACCCGCCCGTCCCCGTTCGAATTGACGGTCGAGGAGCTCGCCGCGCTCAATCTGAGCGCGGCGCCCGAGCCGGCGAATTCGTACTTCGTCGCCCCGCTCGCGCTCGACGGCCGGCTCGGCGCGCTCGTCGCCGTTCTCGACGAGTCAGCCGCGCGCGAAGAGCGCTCGCGCGTCCTGCGCCTGCTCGCCGGACTGGCCGACCAGGCAGCGCTCGCACTGGCGAGCGCTCGTAACTGGGAGGGGCTCGAGCGAATGTTCGTCTCGACGGTGGAAGTGCTCGCCAACGCGCTCGAGGCCAACGACGAAGACACTTCGTCCCACGCGCGTTGGATCTCGGACGCGGCGCTCGCGGTCGGCCGCCGGCTCGGCCTCGACGGCGCGCAACTCCGCCGACTCGAGTACGGGGCGCTCTTCCACGACATCGGCCAGATCGGAATCCCTCACGACGTGCTGCTCAAGCCCGGCGCGCTGACGCGCGAGGAGCGCGCGCTCGTGGAGCGCCATCCCGAGATCGGCGCGCGGATCCTCGCGCCGGTCGAGCGCCTCGGCGACGTTGCTCGCATCGTGCGCGCGTGTCACGAGCGGTGGGACGGCACCGGCTATCCCGACGGGCTCGCCGGCGAGGAGATCCCGGTCGAAGCGCGGATCATCTTCGCGTGCGACGCATTCAATGCGATGGTCACGGATCGGCCGTACCGCAGCCGCCTGCCCGTCTCGGAGGCGCGTCGCCGGCTGCGTGAGGGCGCCGGCAGCCAGTTCGACCCGCGCGTGGTCGACGTGTTGCTCGAGCTCGGGCTCGAGCCGGCAGTCGACGCCGAAGCGGCCTAGTCGGGCGCGAGCTCGCGCCGCAGCACCGAGGCCGTTGCCGCAAGCGCAACGCGCGTCTCGGCGGGCGTCGGCTCGCTTGTCGTCAGGCGCTGAAGGCCGAAGCCGGGCAGCAGCAGGAGCCTCGCGGCGAGCTTTTCGGACCCCTGCACCGCCCGCCAGATCTCCATGCTCAGCGCGAGCGACAAGAGCGCGACCACGACCGGTGTGAGAACGGCGGTCGCCGACATCGGCCAGGCCGCGTCGGCGATGGCCGCCACCGGGAGTACGAGTGCCGCGAAGTTCGTGCCGCAGCGGCGGGCGAAGCGGGTCGGGCGCGCGACGTCGCGCCACGTGGCGACCAGGCGCCGTTCCTCGACGGCGGCGATCGCCCGGTGCTCCGCCCCGTGGAGAGCGCGAGTGCGGCCGCGGAAGAGCCACACGAGGAGCGCGCCGGTCAGCGCGATCCCCGCGAAGAAGGCCACGCGTTCGGGCAGGAGGACGAAGCCGAACGGCACGACGAGCGCCAGCGCGAGCGCAAGCCGCTCGGCAGGCCGCGCGACGCCCGAGCCGCGGAAGAGCGGCGTCACCGAGGCGGCGAGGCGGGCGAGCCCGCGTACGAGGGGCAGTCGCCCGAGCGAGGACGGCGTCCGAGGCATCTGGCCCTCCCGAACCGTGCCGTCCACGCGCGCGTAGGCCCAGAAGCGGTCGCTCGCGATGACGATGCCGTCCGGGCGAGCCATTCCGCCGAGGCGCGGCAGCGACGACGTCGTGTCGGCGCGGGCGAGCGTGGCCAGGGGATCAGCCATGGCCTCATGGTCGCCAAACGGAGGCCGCCCGGCAAGGGCCGGGCGGCCTAGTTCCCGGTTCCGTAGGTCCTAGTGCCTACCAGCGCCCGCGGGTGAAGAACCCGAGGAGCGCGAGCACCAGGATGACGATCAGGATGATCCAGAGAAGACTCACCTACCCGCCTCCTTTCTCGTTGCGAACGGCATTCCCGGCCTGCGGACGCGTCAAACGAGGCAACTGCACGCTGAAGCGTCGTGCGCACCGCTCGAGGTCTGACCCCAACAGCTGACCGACGCGCTCGAACCTTGTCGGACACGGCGTTAAGCTCGCACGGCCGCGCTGGGGCGAGCGCCGTGCCAGTCGCGGCCGATTGTCGAAACCCACGAAGGGCGCTATGCGACGCACAGGCCACCGCCTTCCATCGCCTCGGCGAAGACCATGAGAACGCTGAGCGGCCGCATGCCACGACGCCAGGCGCGGGTCGCACCGTCGGAGCACGAGCCCAGCGGCCCGCTGCTACGGGTGGAACACGTCCGCCTCGGCTACTGGACCGCCCGGCAGTTCACGGTCGCGGTCGAAGACGTCAGCTTCGACGTCGAGGCGGGCGAGCGCATCATCGTGATCGGGCCATCCGGTTGCGGAAAGTCGACGCTGCTCAAGGCGATCGCAGGGTTCATCGAGCCGGCGGGGGGCCTCATCCAGATGGCGGGCCGCACGTCGCTCGCGCCGGGCCCCGACCGCGCCGTGGTCTTCCAGGAGTTCGACCAGTTGTTTCCCTGGCGGAGCGTGCTCAGCAACGTCGCCTACCCGCTGCGCGTCAACGGACACCGCCGCCGGGCGGCAATCGCCAAGGCGCGGCAGTACCTCGAGCTCACGAATCTCGCGCACGCCGCCGACCGCTATCCCCATCAGCTGTCCGGCGGCATGAAGCAGCGCGTCGCCATCGCGCGCGCCCTCGCGCTCGATCCGACGTTGCTGCTGATGGACGAGCCCTTCGGCAGCCTCGACGCGATCACGCGGCAGCGACTCCAGACGGAGCTGAATCGCATCGTCGAGCAGACGCGTGTGACGCTGCTCTTCGTCACGCACTCCATCGAGGAGGCGCTCGTGCTGGGCGACCGAATCGTGGTGCTCGGCGACGCTCCTTCCCGAGTCATTGCGACGGTCGACATCCGCGGTCTCGGCGGCCCGGAGACGGTCGAGTACAGCCAGATGCGCGGCCGGCTGCGGGAGCTGCTGGCGGTCGACAAGGAGGAGGTGGAGGAGATTGGCGGTCTCGAGTAGCGCGGCGTCGATCCCGCGCCGGCCCGCCGCCTTCGGGTGGGCGCGCATTCCCGCGATCGTTCGCTACCCACTCGTCGGCGCGGTGCTCGTGGCCGCGTGGCATTACTACGCCGTCCACAAGGGCTCGCTGTTCATGGCGACGCCGTGGCAGACGGTTCAAGAGTTCTGGCACGGCTGGCGGAACGGGTCGCTGTCCGAGCCGACGTGGGCGACCCTGCGCCTGCTGCTCGAGGGGATCGGCATCGGCGCGGCGATCGCCGCCGTCCTGACCGCGTTCGCCACGCTTTCGAAGATCGGCGAGGATGCGCTCGTCCTGCTGACCGCCGTGCTGAACCCGCTGCCCGGCGTCGCCGTACTCCCGATTGCCATGCTGCTCTTCGGGCTCAACGAGAGCGCGGTTCGCTTCGTGATCGCGAACGCCACGATCTGGCCGATTGCGATCGCCGTGAGCACGGGGTTCAAGACGGCGAACCAGACGCTCGTAGCCGTGGGGCGCAACGTGGGGCTCTCACGCGTTCGCGTGATCACCGACGTCCTGGCTCCGGCCGCACTGCCGCAAGCGATATCCGGCGTGAGAACCGCTTGGGCGTTCGGCTGGCGCACGATCATCGCCGCCGAGCTGGTCTTCGGCGTCGCCGGCTCGAGCGGAGGGCTCGGCAACTACATCAACAACGCGAGGCAGTACTTCCTGACGCCGCAGGTCTTCGCCGGGCTGCTTACGATCGCGATTCTCGGCGTCGTGTTCGAGACGCTGTTCGGGCAGCTCGAACGGCGAACGGTCATCCGCTGGGGCATGAAGACGTCCTGACGAGGCAAAAGGAGGGGTTTTGAAGACACGTTTCATCGCCGTCGTCGCCGCCTTCGCCGCTGTGGGGCTTGCGGCCTTCGCGGCGGTCGCGGGCGCCGGCAAGGCCCAGGAAGGGCCGCCGTCGAAGCTGACGATCGCGTACCAGCCCGGTCTCGGCTACGCGCCGCTGATCCTGATGAAAGAGATGCGCGTCATCGAGAAGAAGTACCCCGGCACGCAGGTCGAGTGGAAGGTGCTGGCCTCGGGGACGCCGATCACGCAGGGCGTGATCACCGGCGACCTCCAGATCGGAGCGGTCGGCACGGGCCCGATGCTGGTCGGCTGGGCTCGCGGCGTCAACTGGAAGATCATCGCGCCGCTCAACCTCGGAGATCTCTGGCTGATGGCCAAGGACCCGAACATCCGCACGATCGCCGATCTACGCGGGAAGCGAATCGCAACGCCCACCAACACGTCGATTCAGGCGGTGATGCTCCGCAAGATGGCGCAGGTAAAACTCGGGGACGCGCGGGCGCTCGATTCGGGTCTGGTGGCGCTCGACCACCCCGACGGAATGCAGGCGCTCCTGACCGGCCAGATCGACGCACACTTCACGTCGCCGCCCTTCCAGTTCCAGGAGAAGGTCCGCGGTGCGCACGTCGTGGGCAGGTCGTACAGCTACTTCGGCGCGCACACCTTCCTCGTCACCGTCATGCAGGACAAGTTCTACGACGAGCACACCGACTTCGCGAAGTTCTTCTACAGGCAGATCGTGGCGATGCAGGCGCTGATCAAGAAAAACCCGGCAAGGGTCTCGAGGATGTTGTCCGCGGACGCCGGTGGCGCGCCGACGTGGCGCCAGTTCAAGCAGTGGCTGGCCGCGAAGACGCCGGGCTCGAAGAGCCGCGCGTTGACGTGGACGACACGGCCGCTCGGGCTGATGCGGACGGCGAGCTTCATGAACAAGACGGGGCAGCTCTCGAAGATGCCGGGCAACTGGAAGGAGCTCGTCTTCCCGCCCGTCTACGCGACGAAGGGCAGCTAAGAAGAAGCCGTTTGGGGGCCGCCGCCGGGCGGCCCCCGATCAGCGGCGTGGCTCCCGGCATCCGGATGGACGGCGTCGCCGACTTGCGTCTGCGCTGACGCCGTTCAACACTTCGATCGTTGGCAACCGTCCGTCGACGGTTGCGTCCGGAGGAAATCCGTTGCGGCCACGACTCTCGCTCGACCCTGGATCGGACCGACGCGCCGCGCGTCTCTTTACCGACGTCGCGCGTCGCCGGTGCCGAGCGTGACTGACCGTCGTGTGCGCCGGTCGACGGGCGTCTTCCTCGCCGCGGTCGTCGCGACCGCAGGGCTGGGGGGCTCGCTCGCAGCGCCCTCTGACCCGCCGCGCATCTCGATCGACCGCATCAAGACGCGAGCGAGCTCGCTGACCGTCGTCTGGCGCGCTCGCGCATCGGGCCGGTACACCGTCTGGCTCGGAGGAACGTACTGCGGCGGCGGGGCGAAGGCGGCCGCGGGCCGGTACACCGCGCCCGTGCGCCGGACCGTCACGTTCGCGCTGCCGGCATCGCTGATGCCCGGTGCCTGGATCCGGGTCTGCCTGCGAGCTCGCTCCGACCTCTTGTCGGACGCCGCCCGCGCGCCGCTGACAAGACGCTCGGCGATGCGCATCTCGCTCGACGACGTCGCGTGGCGAAGCGGCCGCCTGGCCGTGACCTGGTGGGCAGCCGCGAGCGGCCGGTACACCGTTTGGCTCGGCGGCACGTACTGCGGCGGCGGCACCAGGCTCGCCGAGGGACACTACGCCGCCCGTGCGCCGATCACCGTCAAGAGCACGGTGCTCGAGGTGCCGGGGCCCGGCGCGTGGATCCGCGTTTGTCTGCGCGCTGGATCGGCCACGCTGTCCGACGCGGTCCGCGTGAGCGCGTCCGCGCTCGAGGAGCCGCTCGCCACACCGGGGGCCCGAGACCGCGTGGCGCTGATCACCGTAACGGCGTTGGGGGTCGCCGCGGCGCTGTTCGGAGGAGTGCTACCGATCGTCGCGAGCAGGCGTCGCCGTTCCACCCGCGGAGGGACGGCGACGACGTCGGGGCGGTCTCGTGCCGACCATGTGGCCGAGGCACGCGGATCGGACGAGCGGCGCCGTACAGAGGGCGACTCAGGCAACGAGGAGTCCCGCTACACACCGCGACGCCAACGCTAGAGCCGGGCGCCGGATCCGCGCCCTCGCAGACCGGTGGTCCTCACTCCCACCGCGCGACCGCCGAGGCGCTTCACACCACGCTCTGTGGTGTAGTATCCGGCGACCCGCGTCTAGAGGGAGGTCACGAATGAAGCGCCGTTCGCTGTTACTCGCGCCGCTCGCGGCGCTCGTGCTCGCCGCGCCGGCCGCG
>JACVRM010000168.1 GCA_014534415.1 Thermoleophilia bacterium
CGGCGAAGAGGGCGAACGGCAGCAGCCGATGCTCGTCGAGGTACCAGAACGCGAAGAGCAGCAGCGGGCAGCTGACCGTGACCGGATGGAACTCGCTGAGCGTCGCCCACTCGAGCGGCGGGTACAGCAGGTAGGCGAGCGCGAAGCCCGCGGCGGCTAGCTCCGAGCCGAGGTGCTTGTGCGCGAGCCAGAACACCGGCAGCGCGCCGAGCGCGACCGCGAGCGCCTGGGCCGTCAGCAGCAGCTCCGGGCGCGGCCAGAGCCACCAGAGTGGGGCAAACGCGGCCAGGAGCGGATCGAAGTGCGAGGCTAGTCGTGACGTCTGCTCGCCTGCGAGGTTCGTGACCGCGAGCGGGTCGCCGTGCGCCGTCGACCAGACGGCCTGCACCATGTTGCCGAGATCGAAGCGGCCCGTCTCGAACGCGCGGTGCCGGAGCGCGGACAGCGCCGCGAACCCGGCGCCGTATGCGGCCATCGCGGTCCAGACGAGCGCCGGGGGTCTCACAGCAGCCGCTCGATCAGCGCGCGCCAGCGGCGGCCCAGGACATCCTCGCTCGCTCGCGCGCGGTACGTCGCGAGACCCCCGGCGGCGATGCGCGCCCGGAGGTCCGGGTCGGCGGCGAGCCGCCGCACCGCCGACGCCAACGCGTGCGCGTCGCCGGGCGGGACGAGCAGCGCGCTCTCGCCGTCGACGAGCAGCTCCCGCGCGGCGCGCGAGTCGCTGGTGACGAGCGGCGTGCCGCACGCCAGCGCCTGGTAGGCCTTGTTCGGGATGACGCGCTGGGCTTTCGCGCTCGTTCCGAACGCGCCGAGCGCGCAGCCGGCGCGCCACAGCTCCGCCGGGAGCCTCTCGTAGTCTAGCCAGGCAACATGCTCGACGTTGCCCGGGCGATCGGCCAGCAAGGGCGCGAGCTGGCCGCTGCCGACCACGCGAAAGCGCAGCTCGGGCTCCAGCCGTGCCGCCTCGAGCACGGTCGAGAGTCCGTGCAGCGGGATCAGCTTGCCGACGAAGAGGATCGTGAACGGCTCCGTCGGTTTCCAGCCCGGGCGGAACACCCGCTCCTCGGCACCCACGAAGCAGGTCGCCACGCGCGCATCCGGAAGCCCGGCCAGCCGCACTAGGTGCTCGGCGTGGGCCTCGGTGTCCGCGACGACGAGATCGGCTGCCCGCAGCGCCCGGCGGTCGGCGAGCGCCAGCGCCCGCGCGGCGATCGAGCCCGCGCGGAACCGCCGCCGGTCCGAGACGAGCGTGTCGTACAGCGAGACGAGCGGGTTGAAGACGACGGGCCGCCGGCGCGCACGGCGACGCGCGAGGGGCAGATCCGCGTGGCCCGGATAGCCGACGAGCACCGCATCGCAGGGCGGGAGCGGCCGCCGCGCCAGTCGGAGCTGCGCGGCCGCGAGCCGTGCCGCGGCGGGCGCGCCGGCGCGCCACTTGTGCTCGGTGTCCTCCCAGACCGGCTCGTGGTGCTCGACGACGCCGACGCCCGCGCGCCGCAGGCACGAGATGACCTGCGCGTTGCGCGGGTAGCTGCGCTCGTACGTCCCGAAGTAGACGACGCGCAAAGCGTCTAGGGCAGCACTTCCTCGACGACCTGGTCGGTCCGCTCGCGCTCGCCGGAGCGCTCCTCGTGCAGGCTGGTGACCAGCTCGCTGACGAGACCGAGCGAGAAGAGCTGAAGCCCGACCACGACGAGCAGCACGCCCAGCGTCAGGAGCGGCCGGTGGCCGATCGCCTCGCCGGTTGCCTTGAGCACGGTCAGGTACGCGAGCAGCGCGACGCCGAGGGCGCCCAGCGCGAGCCCGAGGCTGCCGAACAGGTGGAGCGGCCGGTAGCGGTAGCGCCCCATGAACGTCACCGTGAGCAGATCGAAGAACCCCCGTAGGTAGCGCTCGACCCCGTAGCGCGACCGGCCGTGTTCCCGCGGGCGGTGTTTGACCGGCAACTCGGCGACGCGGTGGCCGCGGTAGTGCGCGAGCACCGGGATGAAGCGGTGCAATTCGCCGTAGAGGCGCAGCCCGCGGACGACGTCTGCGCGGTAAGCCTTCAGGCCGCAGTTCATGTCGTGCAGGCTGAGTCCGGACAGGCGGCCGGTCACGGCGTTGAAGAGACGCGAGAGCAGCCGCCGTCGCCAGGGATCGCGCCGCCGCGTCTTCCAGCCCGACACGAGGTCGAAGCCCTCGTCGAGCTTCGCGAGCAGGCGCGGGATCTCGGCGGGATCGTCCTGGCCGTCGCCGTCGATCGTGACGACGACGTCGCCGCGCGCGTGCGCGAAGCCTGCGGCGAGTGCACTGGCCTTGCCGAAGTTGCGGCGCAGCCGTACGACGCGAACGGCCGGTTCACGCGCGTGCAGCCGTGTGAGCGCGGCGAACGTGCCGTCGGTCGAGCCGTCGTCCACGAACACGGCCTCCCACTCGCCGAGGGGATCGAGCGCCGCCTGAAGGTCCTCGTAGAGCGACGCGACGCTCCGCTCCTCGTCGTGCACCGGCACGACCACCGAGATCACGGCGACCAGCGTAACCGTTGGTGTCTACTGAGACAACGAAGGCGACCGCACGGCGGCCAGCTCGGTGCCGGTGTAGCGGTACGGCGGGCCGTTGCGCGGCGCCACGCTGATCGGCTGCGCGTAGGCGATGTACCGCTGCGACGCGAAGAAGCGCGGATGGCACGCCTGGAGCGCGAGCTCTTCTCGTCCGCGCGAGCGCAGCACCTCGACCGCGTTGTCATCGACAATGCGGTGGTTGCGGATGCGGTACTCGAAGGTGCCGTACGGCAGCTCGACGACGACCCGGTCGCCCGGCTCGAGGTCGTCGATGTCGGCAAACGGCGCGGAGTACGTCGTGCGGTGCCCGGCGACGTAGACGAGCCTGCCCTCACCCGGGAGGAACGTGGCGAGATGGCGCGCCGGCCCCTTCTTGAGGGACTTCGTGTCCGTGCCGTTGACGAAGATGATGTCGAGGTCGAGGCTCGGAACCTTGAGCCGGCCGATCGCATCGCCGCGCCCCAGCGACCG
>JACVRM010000128.1 GCA_014534415.1 Thermoleophilia bacterium
AACGCGCACCGCAACTTCGGCGAGGTTCCGCGTCCCGGTCCGCTGACCGCCGAGGACGAGGCGACGCTGGGTACGGTCGAAGACGGTTTCGCGTCCGTCGGCGCTTTCATCGAGGCGGCGCGCTTCAAGGCGGCGCTCGGTCAGGCGATGCGGCTCGCGAGCACGGTCAACCAGTATGCGAGCGACCAGGCCCCGTGGGCGACGATCAAGACCGATCGCGAGCGCGCGGCGACCGTCCTGTACGTCTGCCTGCGCTGCGTGGACAGCCTGAAGGTGATCTTCACGCCGTTCCTCCCGTTCAGCTCGCAGGCGCTCCACGAGTTGCTCGGCTACGACGGCTGGATCGCGGGGCCGCTCGAGATCCGCGAAGTCTCCGAGCAGGACGGCTCGAGTCACGCGGTGCTGACCGGCGACTACGACAGCTGGGTCGGCCGCTGGAAGCCCGCCGACCTGCGACCGGGCCAGCGGCTGCGCGAGCCGCGCCCGCTGTTCCGCAAGCTCGACCCGGAGCAGGTCGTTCGCGACGAGCTCGGCGGAGACGAGCTGGCCGCGCCCGCGTGATCGACACGCACGCACACCTCGACGCCTGCGAAGACGACGCCGCGGCGCTCGTCGCGCGAGCCGCCGCTGCGGGCGTCGAACGGATCGTCGCGGTCGGCGCCGGCATCGAATCGTCGCTGGCGACACTCGCGATCGCGGACGCGCACGACGCCGTTTCCGCCAGCGTCGGCATCGACCCGCACAGGGCGGCGAGCGAAAGCGGCAGCACGGGGGAGCTTCGCGAGCTCGCCACGCACCCGCGCGTCGTCGCAGTCGGCGAGACCGGTCTCGACTACCACTACGGGGCGGACGCGAAGCGCGAGCAGCGAGCGCTGCTCGAGGCGCAGCTCGAGCTCGCGGAGCACGTGCAGAAGCCCGTCGTGATCCACTGCCGGGAGGCGGCGGCCGATACAGCGGGCGCGCTCGCGCCGTTTCGCGGGACGGTCGTCCTCCACTGCTTCTCGGAACCCGAGCTGCTGCCGGCGGCGCTCGAGCGCGGGTACTACGTGTCCTTCGCGGGCAACGTCACGTACCCCCGGTCGTCTGCGCTGCGCGAGGCGGCCGTACACGTCCCCGCCGACCGGCTGCTCGTCGAGACGGACAGCCCGTATCTTGCGCCGCAGCCGCGGCGCGGCCGTCCGAACGAGCCCGCCAACGTGGTCCACACGGTGGCAGGGCTCGCCAAGGCGCGCGACGAGGACGCTGCCGAACTGGGCCGCCGGACGGCGGCGAACGCGCGCGCGGCGTTCGGCCTACCGTGACGCGGCTGCCGCCGGCGAAGCGCGCGCTCGGCCAACACTTCCTCGTCGACGAGAACATTCTCGGCGTGATCGCCCGCCTGGCCCACCTCGAGGACGGCGACGTCGTGCTGGAGGTCGGCCCGGGCACGGGCGTTCTCACGGAGTACCTCGCCGAGCACGTGGCGCGCGTGCACGCCGTCGAGCTCGACCGCTCGCTCGAGCCTCAGCTGCAGAACCGCTTCGGCGGCTCGAACAACGTCGAGCTGTGTTTCGCCGACGCGCTCGAGGTCGACTACGCAACGTTCGAGCCCCCGCCGAACAAACTCGTCGCGAACCTGCCGTACAAGGTCGCCACCTCGCTCGTCGTCGAGAGTCTCGAGCGCCTGCCGTCCGTCGAGCGCTGGTGCGTCATGGTGCAGCGCGAGGTAGCGGATCGCTTCTTCGCGGTCCCGTCCACCAAGGCCTACGGCGGCGTCTCCGTCCTCCTCCAGCTCACCACCGAGCGGACGGGTTTCCATCCCGTCTCGCGCACGGTGTTCAGGCCGCAGCCGAACGTCGACTCGGCCCTCGTGGCGTTCCGCCGCACGGACGCGCCGCGCAACTACGCGCGCGTCAAGCGCGTCGTGGAGGCGGCGTTCGCCCATCGCCGCAAGACGCTCGCGAACTCGCTCGCTCTGGCAGGCCTCGCCACGCGCGAGCAGGCGACGGAGGCACTCGCAGCACTCGGCCGCGCGCCCGCGACGCGTGCGGAAGAACTTGCCCCGCCCGACTTCGTCGGGCTCGCCGCCGCTCTGCCCGTCTAGCGCGGACAACGCTCTCCGCGCACGTGTCCCTCTTGGGTCCGGCCGCTGGCCTCCCTCCGGTTTCGAGGCTAACCGCGAAACTGTCGCGCGTGGCGCACGGAGACGTCTCGAGAGACGTGACGGCCGCCGCGGTCACGCGTGCTGCCGATCGGACGCCCGTCCGTGCACCTGCGACCGCCAAGATCAACCTCGCCCTCGTCGCCGGCCGGGCGCGCCAGGACGGCCGCCACGAGGTCGTCACGGTGCTCCAGCGCGTCGACGTCGCCGATCGCATCTCCCTCGAGCCGGCTGCGTGCCTGACCGTCACGGGATTCCCGCAGGACACGCTCGTTCGTGCCGCCCTCGAGCGGCTCGCGGAGCTCGCCAGCGCCGAGCCGCACTGGCACGTGCACATCGAGAAGCACATCCCCGTCGCGGCCGGCTTGGCGGGCGGCAGCTCCGACGCCGCCACCGCTCTGCGCCTTGTCAACGGCGTGCTCGGCGATCCGCTCGACCCCGAGGAGCTTCACGCGCTCGCGGCGTCGCTCGGCGCCGACGTGCCGTTCTTCCTCACCGACGGCCCGCAGCTCGCAACCGGGATCGGCACCGACCTCGCCAGGCTGGCGTTGCCGACCGACTACTGGGTCGTGCTCGTCCTGCCGGACGGCGAATCGAAGCGCTCGACGGCCGCAGTTTACGAGGAGTTCGACCGGTGCGGCGGCTCCGAGCGATTCGCGGAGCGCCGGGCCGCGCTCGACGAGGCGCTCGCTCGCGTGCGGCGGCCGCGTGACCTCGCGGCCTTGCCCCCGAACGACCTGGCCTCGTCGCCGCTCGCCGAAGAGCTGCGCGAGCTGGGAGCCTTCCGCGCCGACGTCAGCGGCGCGGGACCGGCCGTCTACGGCCTCTTCGTCCACAGGCAGACGGCGCAGGCCGCCCGGCGTCGCCTGCGCGCGCGCGGGCGTACGTGGCTGACCGTGCCAGCGTGGTACGGTTGATTCGTGGTCTTCGGGACGCCCGAACTGGAGCGTCGGCCGATCCTCGAGCACGGAAGCAGCCGCACCGGCCGCTGGCTGCGCGAGCGCCGCGTGCGGCTGGCGCTCTGGGTCGCCGTCGTGGAGGGAGTGCTCATCGTCTTCGGCGTCATCCCGCGCGTGCCCGCAATCCTCGTGGCGGTCGGGCTGATCGCGCTCTACCTGACGGTCGGCCGCAGACTTGCGTCGTACACGGGCCGCCAGGCGAGCTGGATCGCCGCCGCCTCGCAGGCGTTCGTCGCGCTCATCCCCGTCCTCGTGATCGTGATCGGAACGCTCGCAGTGATCGCCGTCGGGCTGATTGCGGTCGTCGCCCTCGTCGTCTTGTTCGGCGACCGCCGGTGAAACGGCAGGCGTGGCAGACTGATGCGTGCGCACTGGGGCGTAGCCAAGCGGTAAGGCAGCGGGTTTTGGTCCCGCGATCCCAGGTTCGAATCCTGGCGCCCCAGCCATCTCCCCGAGACGACTAGATGCCCACGAGCCTCGCAGCCGTCGTGATGGCCGCCGGCCTCGGGACCCGAATGCGCTCGGCCACGCCGAAGCATCTGCACCGGCTCCTCGGCCGCCGCATGGTGGACTGGGCGCTGGCCGCGGTCCGGCCGCTCGGCGCCGATCCCGTCGTCGTCGTCGCGTCCCCGGAAGCACGCGGTGCGTTCGCCGGCGAGACCGTAGTCGTTCAAGAGCCGCCACGCGGCACGGGCGACGCGGTGGCGGCGGCGCGCGTCGCGCTCGACGGGTTCGACGGCGAGGTGCTCGTCGTCCCCGGCGACTCGCCGCTGATCACGCCGGAGCTCCTGAGCGAGCTCCTCGAAGCGCACCGGCGCGAGCGGCCGGCGGTCACCGTCATGTCGTACGAGCCGCCCACGCGGCCGCCGTACGGCCGGGTCGTCCGCGACGAGGCGGGCGCGCTGCGGGCGATCGTCGAAGCGAGCGACGCGACGCCGCAGGAGCTCGCCATCCGGGAGCTGAACGCGTCGTTCTACGTCTTCAACGCGGACGACCTGTGGCGCGCGCTCGCGCAGCTCGACGCGGAGAACGCGCAGGGCGAGTTCTACCTCACCGACACGATCCGTCATCTCGTGGCGGCAGGGCGCCCGGCGGCCGTCCACCGCAGCGCCGACACGCGCTCACCGGAGGGCGTCAACACCCGCGCGGAGCTCGCGGCGGCAGCGGCCACGCTGCGAGAGCGTGTCAACGCCGCACACATGGAACGCGGCGCGGGCATTCTCGACCCGGCGACGACGTGGATCGACGCGGACGTCGAGCTCGAGGCCGACTGCACGATCCACCCGTTCACCGTCCTCCGCGGCGCCACGCGCGTGGGCGCCGGCGCGGAGGTCGGCCCGCACGCCGTCGCTCTCGACGCAGATATCGGTCGCGGGACGCTGGTGGGACCGTTCTGTTACCTTCGCCCCGGCACGGTGCTGGAGGCCGGCGTCAAGGTCGGGACGTTCGTCGAGATCAAGAACAGCACGGTGGGCGAGCGGGCCAAGGTGCCGCACCTCTCGTACATCGGCGACGCCGAGATCGGGGAGGGTTCGAATATCGGTGCGGGCGGCATCACGGTGAACTTCCCCCACCGGCCCGGTCGGCCGAAGGGGCGGACGAAAATCGGGCGGAACGTCAGGACCGGAGTCCAGAATGCGTTCGTTGCTCCCGTCGAGATTGGCGACGATGCTTGGATTGCGGCCGGATCGGTCATCACCGACGACGTCCCGCCGGGCTCGCTCGCCGGATTCCCGCCACGCCAGGTCACCAAAGAGGGCTACGTCTATGAGCAGCCAGACGATTGAGGCCACCCACCTGCCCGGGCTCGAGGCGACTGACGCCGCGGCCCGCGAGCGCGCCGAGGTGCGGCCGGGGCACTTCATCGAGCGCGGCCCGCAGCGCCGACTGATGCTGTTCTCGGGCCGCTCGCACCCCGAGCTCGCGCAGAAGATCGCCGAGAAGATCGGCATCGAGCTAGGCGAGGTGACGCTCAAGACGTTCGCGAACGGCGAGACGTACTGCCGGTACGAGGAGTCGATTCGCGGCGCCGACGTGTTCCTCATTCAGACCGGCTGCGAGCCGATCGACCGCAACCTCGTCGAGCTCTGCTTCATGATCCAAGCGGCGAAGCTCGGCTCCGCCAAGCGCATCACCGCCGTCGTGCCGCTCTTCCCGTACGCTCGCCAGGACCGTAAGGCGCGGCCGCGTGAGCCGATCTCGGCGCGCCTGATCGCCGACTTCCTCCAGACGGCCGGCGCAGATCGCGTCCTCACGATGGATCTGCACGCCGGTCAGATCCAGGGCTTCTTCAGCATCCCCGTCGACCACATGATCGCGCTGCCGATCTTCGCGCAGCACTTCCGCGACCAGGGGTTCGTCGGCGACAGCGTGGTCTCGGTCTCGCCCGACCCGGGGCGGGCCAAGATGGCGCACCGCTTCGCCGAGCTGCTCGACGCCGACCTGGCGATCATGCACAAGACGCGCCCCGGCCACGACGCCGCCGAGGTCACCGAGCTGACCGGGCGCGTGCGCGGCAAGACCGCGATCATGGGCGATGACCGCATCGATACGGGCGGCACGCTGATTGCCGGTGCGCGGGCGCTCATCGAGCACGGCGCCGAAGCCGTCCACGTCTTCGCGACGCACGGCATCTTCGCCGGCGACGCCCTCGAGCGGCTCACGGCGGCCGACGACGTGGCGGGCATCGCCGTGACGGACACGGTGCCGATCGACCCGCTGCGCAAGCCCGACAAGATCACGGTGCTCACCGTGTCCGCCCTTCTTGCCGAGACGATCTGGAACGTCTTCTCGGACGAGTCCGTGTCGGCGATCTTCGCGGGCGAGAACCAGCTCTTCTAGCGTCCTCGCGTAACCATGCGGGTTTACGGCCCGCGTGCTAACGAGACGCTCTATCCGCTGCTGCTCGCCGGTTACGCCGCTGCCGACGAGGAGGAGGAGGGGAAGCAGAAGCTGCGCATGCTCGCGAACGCACTCGTGACGATGTTCGTCCGCTGCAACGCTTCTCGCGCGTACCCTGCCGCCGGGTGCGGATCCGCTTCCCCGACGGCACGAGCGTGACGGCGTGCTCGCTCGCCGAGCGGCGCGACG